>CAMDCH010000176.1:0-5794 GCA_945889655.1 bacterium HR33 | reverse complement strand
GTCAAACGGCCCACCCCTCTGCCACCGTCCATTCCCCCGGTCGTTACACCCCACGTTCACCTTCACGCTGCGCTCTATCAGGCGACTCGGCTTGGGGGCGCTCGCACGGGCGATCTCATCCGGGGTCATGAAGAATCCCGCCTGGCGCTCGCGGCGCCGGTAGAAATCCTCGAGCTGGGGGTAGCGGCGGATCTCCTCGGTCTCGACCGCGATCTTGTCGAGCTGCGTGGCGATGGGGCGCAGCGTCACCGTCCCGATGTCGATGCGGCTCGCCGAAGCGGAAAACTTGACGATGACATACGTGGGGACATACCCGATCCGGCGAACCACGAGGACGGTGTCGGTAGGCCGTTTCCGCTCGACGGCAAACCGGCCGTCGTTACCCGAGAGATAGTCGGTCTTGTACTGGTCGAAGTACACCACCGCCCGCCCAAGCGCCTTCCCGGAGAGAGAATCCACCGCCTGGCCCGTGACGGTCTGGGCAATGATGACGGAGGGGCTGGAGAGCCCCAGGAAGCCCGCAACGAGCACGATGGCGCGCATGATTGAGAATGACCTTTCCCCGGGGGGAGTCAATAGCCGGGAAACACGACGCCCCCGCACCAGGGGCACGGGGGCGTCGCCAACTGTCAGGAACGACTACTACTAGATACCGCCTTCTCCACCCAACGGGCAGCCGGCCAGGTTCTCCGTCCGCCGGAAGTCGCACTCACCTGTATCGAACGGCAGCGACGGCCAGATGCGGTGCGTGGCTGCGTCGCGCACCAGTGCAGTCTTGGGATTCGCGACCTGGGTGGGAAGGAGCATGTTGTACCGCACGAGATCCACCCACCGGTGACCCTCGTACAGGAGGGAGTATCTCTTCTCGTAGAGCAACTCCTCCAGCAGGTTCGGCGGCTGCGTCCCGACGGCGACATAGGGATCCGAAATCGCCGCCAGCTGGCCGGAATTGACCCGGATCATGTTGATATCGCGGATCGCCAGGGAGCTGTTGCCCAGGCCAATGTTGGCCTCGGCCCGGAGCAGGATCAGCTCTTCGTTCCGGATGATGGGAAAAGGCGTGTCTGAAGCGCCGGTGCCCGCCGTGCCGCTCCCGGTCCCGGCAATATTCCAGCGCCAGCGGGAGGACAAGCCGAGGATGCCCTTGAAGACACCCATGTCGATGCTCTTGCGCATCAAGCGATTGTCGCAAGTGTTGGCCGTGTAGCCAGCCTGATCACAGGTCGTGGCACCCGTCACCTTGAGCTGGGCGTCGGAAACGACGGATGGATGCAGGAACCGCTGCCGTCCGGTCGCATCAAGGTCACCATTGTTTCCGTCAGCCGTCGTCGGGCCATAGGTGTGCTTCGGACCGATGTCCAGCTGCGCCACCGTCAGGGTGGGCGGAGGACCAGCCGCGGGCAGCGGGGTGACCCAGGTCAGCCCCAGCGCCGTCAGCGCCGCATTCCAGTGCGCCGTCGCATTGGGCGCGTCCCACGTGGCCGCGTAGACTTCCATCCGCGCCTTGAGCGCGCGGTTGAACTGGCGGAACGTGGCGGGCGTGTTGAATACCGCCCCACCCTGCGATGCCTGGAAGCCACGGGTAAAGGTGAAGCTGAACGTCGTGCCGGCCGCCGCAAGCTCGGTGTTCCCCTCATCCAGCAGCGTGAGGATATGATCGAGCACGGCCTTGCCGTTCACGTGGGCAGCCAGCGGGCCGAACTTGTCCCGGTTGACGTCGATGAATCCGCCCAGCTTATAGCGAACGCGGATCATGATCATGTAGTGGTACGCCATGATCGTTTTGGTGAACCCGCGGACACCGGCCTTCTGCGCGGGTGACATGCCGCTCAAGGCCACGGACACATCCGGGACCTTGTCGAGCGCGCCCAGGATCGAATACGCATTACGGATCGAACTGTAAGGCCAGTATCCGCCACTGGCTATCGGGCCGATCAGCGGGACCGTCACGCTGCGCACTTCCGTGGGATCCAGGTTGTAGAAGTTGCGCCCGTAGGTCTCGAGCGTTTGCTGTGTGCCCCGGATGCCCGAAAAGAGTCCCTGGGCCATGTAGTTCACGACGCTCGCATCGGGCGCCGTTTCCAGCAGGGCCGCGTCGGCATTGGTGTAGTTCGGGACGTCGAGGGTCTTGCAGCCCCCGACCGTCAGGAACGCCACCATCGCGCCGACCGACCCAATCTTCCCCGACCAGCGGGGCAATCTGTATGAATGCACGGTTAGAACCCCACGTCGATGTTGAACCAGTAGCTGCGGCTGGGCGGATACGCACCAAGCTCGATGGCACCGGGCAGAATGTTGTTGAAGCCGAAGGTGTTCGCTTCCGGATCGCCGCCGCGATAGGGCGTGATCTGGAGCAGGTTCCGGCCGGAGACCCCCAGGCGCACGTACCGCGCGCCGCTCCAGAGCTTCTTGTACAGGGAGCTGGGCATTTCGTACGTCAGCTGGACTTCGCGAAGCTTCAGGAATGACGCATCCTTGAAGAACACCGCGGTGACCGAGCGGTACCAGTCGATGCGCTGCTTGCCAATCTTGACGTTCGTGATCGGATCGATCACGTCGTGATCGGGCGCGTTAATCGAAAGATCGTTGTGACGCCACGTACCGGCGCCCAGCAGGCCACCCTGCTGCCAATCCCACAGCGTGTAGAACTTGATCGCCTTGTAGGAAATGTCGTTGGCGACACCCATGGTGAACTTCGGAGTCATTTCGCCGATGACATGCGGGTTGAGCGTGATCGGCTGGGCCGCCAGGAAGTTGGCATACGAGCCGGGCATGGTGTCGTTCACCCACAGCTGGGTGGGAGACTCACCCTCGCGGATCCAGAACGAACCCGTCTGGTACCCGCCGCTCTGGAAGGCCGGCACGGGCAGCTTGGTCACCAGGCTCTTGGACTTGGCGAACGTCACCCGGGTGTTCCAGCCCGTGGTCGCGGTCTGCACCGGGATCAGGTTCAGGGTCACTTCCATGCCGCGGGTCCGGAGCGTGCCGCCATTGAAGCGCTCGGTGGAGAAGCCCGTGCTGGACGCCAGCGCACGGCTCAGCAGCAGATCGGTGATCGTCTTCTCGTAAACGGTGAACTCGAAGTTGGTCCGGCTGCTGAAAGCGGTGAGGTCGAAGCCGCCTTCCAGCTCGCGCTGCCGCTCGGGATGCAGGCTCGCGTTGGCGACGGCGGAGCTCTGTGAGAATGTCCCGAGACCATCGATCTGTCCGGTACCCAGGTTGGTGAACTTCTGTCCATACCGCGGCTGGTTGCCCGACTGCCCGAACGCGGCGCGGAGCTTCAGCTCATCCACCGGGCCAGGCAGGCTGGTGAAGCGGAACGAGGAGGCTGCCTTCGGATACCACCAGAGCTTCCGCGTATCGCTGTTCGCGCTGCTCTGGTCGGCACGGATACCGACCGTGAGCATCAGCTTCTCGCCCAGCGTCAGGAATTCTTCCTGCGCGAAGAACCCGAAGTCCTTCGTGCCGGTGTGATCTTCGCTCGCCGTGCGGACCGTGCCGGCCGTTACGGCCATCACACCCGCCAGCAGGTTCTCGCCGATCTGGCGCGAGGTGGCCAGGTCCTTGGTTTCGAGTGAGGCACCGAACGACGTGTTCGCGGAGAAGGCACCCGACGTCGGCTTGAAGGTGTGCACCATGTTGCCGCCGACGTTCAGGTTCAGGTTCTGGCTGAACGCGATGGCATAGGTGCCCACGCGACCGTCAACCGGCTCGAACTGGAGCTCGCCGGGAGACTTGATCACGTCCTTCTGGGTGAAGTCGTCAATACCGCCGGTGCCCGTCACCTTGAGCGTCTGGCTGGCGCTGTTGATGAGGGTCAGCTGCGCGCGGCCCGCGACCAGTGCCCGCCAGACCTGCTCGTTCGCCTTGGCGATCGCAGAGGTGTGGAGGAAGTTGGCGGTCAGGAACGGGTTGATCGGCCAGGTGCCATCGGCTTTCTGGCGGAGATCGATCACGTTCGGCGTCTTGTAGACGCTCATGCCGTAGCTGGAGCTGGAGTTGTCGTTGCCAGTGAAGCCGCGGTCGTTCTCGTTCCGCACCACCTGCGTGCTGACCGAGAAGGTGAGCCGCGAGCCGACGTTCTGGTCGATGTTGAGGCGGATCGACTGCTTGTCGGCGAAGGTGTTCGTGACGATGCCGCCCTCGTGCTTCGCCAGGATCGACGCGAAGTAGCGGGTGGTCTCGGTGCCGCCGTTGACGCTCAGCGCGGTTTCATACCCGAGCGGGTGGTTGTTGTAGATGTAGTCGTCGTGGTTGATGCCGGTGTAGCCCACGCCCTTCCAGTACGGGCCGGCAGCCGGGAAAGCGGCCACGAGCGAGGCCGAATCCTGGAACTGGCGGTAGCCAATCCGGTTCGAGAGCTGCGGCATGCCGAAACGCTGGGTTATGCTGAACTGCGGTGCGCCGACCCGGCCGCGCTTGGTGGTAATGATGATGACGCCGTTGGACGCCTTCGAGCCGTAGATCGCTGAGGCCGAGGCACCCTTCAGGACTTCGACGTTCTCGATGTCATTGGGGTTGAGGTCGGCGATCCGGTTAACCGGGCTTTCCTGGTTGCCCGCCTGTACCGTGCCGGAAGCGCGGGTCACTGCGGTGGTGCCGGGGGCGATGGCCGCGTCGCTCATGATGACGCCGTCGACCACGTACATCGGCTGGTTTTCGCCGGTGATCGACGTCACACCGCGAAGGCGGACACGCATACCGCCGCCGGGGGCACCGTTGTTCGACATGATCTGGGCGCCGGCCAGCTTGCCCTGGAGGGCCTGGTCGATGCTCGCCGTGGCCGTCTTGGTCACCTGGTCAGCCGTGACCGTGGAGACGGCGTTCGCGAGATTCTTGCGCTCGATACCGCTCGCCTGGCCGGTGACGACGATTGCTTCGAGCTGGAAGAAGTCGCGTCCCAGCGCCGCCGTCACGCTGTTCTGCGAAGCGGGTACCGCCACGTCCGCACGCTTGAACCCGATGCTCCGGATCGTGAGCGTGAAGTCGCGCTGCGGACCGGCGATGGTGAACGTGCCGTCATCCTTGATCGTGGTGCTGACGGTCGTCCCCACCACCGACACCTGGCCCGACGTTACCAGTTCGCTCGTGAGCGAATCGGTAACGCGCCCGGTGACGATGCGGGTTTGCGCCCCGGCCTGTGATGCTACGGCGAGGAGCAATGCCGCGAACAGACCAATCTTAAATTTCATCGGTGGTCCTCCGGCTGGTGGTTCGATCCTTCTGTTTACTGCTACGATTGATTACGTGCTGGAAAGCGCGAGCGATTGCCAGAGATTGTGGAATCCCGGGCGATCACGATGACAACGTACCTACCCTGTATCACCTGGATGGTAGGTCAAAGCCCAATATCAGGGCGGTTCTCAACCGTGTCAATGTGCCACTCCCGGCCCCACCCGACCGGGTGGGCTTAGCTTCCCCGCCGTGCGTATCCTGATCGTCTCGGCAACCCCCCCCAGCATCGCCTTGGGCAGCGGAACCCATGTGGCGGCGGTCAACCTCCGCATCGGGCTTGAAGCGCTGGGACACGAGGTCGAATTCCTTGGTCCCCCGAGGTGGCTCCGATCGTTCCCACCCCTTGTTTCCCGTTTCCTGTTCAACTGGACTGCGACCCCGCCGGCAGGGTCGTTCGACATCATCTGCGGATTCGACATGGATGGATACGCGATGCAGGCGTCCGTTCCCTACGTGGCCTACCTCCACGGGGTCATCGCCGACGAAGCACGATTCGAGTCCGGCCTTACCCGCCGGTCACTCGATATCCAGGCCAGGGCCGAGCGCAGGGGCGCGCGCC
>CAMDCH010000175.1:0-5805 GCA_945889655.1 bacterium HR33 | reverse complement strand
TCCGTTCGAGTCTCGTTGTTTTCATCCGCGGAAGGACCAGCGCTGCATCACAGAACGGCCGGAGCTGCGCCCCGTAGCTGCGGGTCAGTTGGCCGCATGCCACTACGCGGACCAGTGGTGAAGTCCTCCCGGAGTGACTCTTAGGACCTGCTTGCAGGTGTGGCGGATTAGGCAGCGAAGAGGTAGGATGGGCGCGTTAGGCAGCCCTTCTTGCTGGAGCGTGCATGGCAAAGGCAAAGCGGCCGCCGCTGCCCGTTGGGCTGCAGGCCGAAGTCTTTTTCCGGGATCAGTGGCTATGCCATGTATGCCGGCGCCCCGTCATCCTGCATTGGGCCTTGAAGCGACTAGCGGTCCTGGTGGCGAGCGAGGTTCCTTCGGCGCATCCTGCCTACTGGACCGCGACTTGGCGCAGAGATGCGGCCCCACTGCTCGACGAGCTCGCAGCTAGCATTGACCATGTCGCTGCGTTCTCCAAGGGCGGCGCGCACGACATCAGCAACTTTGCCGCGATCTGCGCTAGATGTAACGCCAGGAAGAGCGCGAGTACCCGCGATGCATTCATCGCAGCCAGCAAGCCGTGGGCGGTCAAGGGCAAATACGGGGAGCCGCAAGACTGGGATGGTTTATCATCAGTGTTTCTTGCGCTCGCCCGGCAAGCTAGCGATCTGACCGCTGTCGAACGCCAATGGCTGGCGGTCCTGGACAGACATCTGTCCGTGAGCAACCGGGCAGGTAGATAACAGAGTTTTCCGGGAACATGGGTAACACTTTGCGTTACTCCCGGATGATGAAATCCCGCTCGTCCACACGCCCCACGGACTTGAGCATCACGGGACATCAATCCACCCGCCTTGCGCGCACCAGCCTGCGCTCGCACCTTAAGCTCAACTCCGTTAAGCTGCGCTCCAATGACGTCTCAGCCGAATGAACGTCCCCTTCGTCTTCGCGACCGGCTCCCGCCGGGTGCCTTCTTTGGCTTCCTTGTAATCGTCCTGATCTTCGGCCTTACCTTCGTCGTCTTCTCACCGCGGCTGCGGGATCGTGCCGCGTGGCAGTCATGTCTGGCCTTCTACGCACAGGCTCACACCGAGGCGGAGAGTACCGCGGTCGACGCAAGGATGCCTTCGACCGGTCGAGGAGATGCTGCGGCTGCGATCAACTGCGGTGAGCTCGCCCGATCCAACCATCCATGAGACCCATTCCGCCTCTAAGTGAACGGTCCAAGTGATAACGGTCCAAGTGATAGGTGACAGTTTGTACTCACGTGATTGGTAACACTTTCCCGCTGTTCCTTCCCTTGTGGTTGTCGCCTCGGCGACGGATGGGCCCGCGCTCACAGCTCAAGCGCAACTCCGTCAGGCGCCAATTAGATTCATGGCATGACCCCTGAGCGCATCGTTCATACCGACCCGGATATTCTTGGCGGGACGCCAGTCTTCGTAGGGACTCGCGTGCCCGTTAAGACCCTTTATGACTATCTCGCGGGTGGCGATTCTCTGGATGAGTTCCTGAACGACTTCCCAAGCGTCAGCCGCGGACAGGCTGTCGCAGCCCTGGAACTTGGTCGAGAGATGACCGAATCGCGTGCGGCTACTGCTCGATGAATGTGTGCCACGGCCACTCAAACGAGAGTTGCCGGGAGCAGAACGTTGCGGCTTCGGGAGTGGCGGTCGTCGTCGTAGTATCCCCTACCAATCGACTCAAGGAGCTGCGGCCGTTAGTGCCGGCCATTCTCGACGCATTGAGTCGTGTGCGGAGGGGTGAACTCATTCAAGTTGGCGCCTGATATCAACTTTGAACCGCAACACCGAGCGATTGAACTGTCGAGCGCTTTACCTGGAGCAATTGCATTCGTGCCGGCCGCATTTGATCAGACGGGTCACCAATCCACCCTCCTTGCGCCGCACCAGTCTGCGCTCGCAGCTGAGCGCAACCCCCTTAGGCAGTGGTCACAGAAGTCAGAGACGCTTAGCTTTCGAACTATGACCAACGATCTGAAGAAAGCCTTCGAAGCGGCGTCCAAGCTTCCACCTCAGGAACAGGATGCGCTCGCAGCTGCCATTCTTGAAGAGGTGGCGGTGGAAGGTCTGTGGAGCGCCTCATTCGCGGCCGAGCCGGATGCGCTGGCAAAGCTCGCGGATGAGGCCCGCGCCGAGTTTCGTGCCGGAAAGACTCAGCCGCTGGATCCTGATAGCCTCTGAGATCCCATCGGACTGAGCGGTTTCGGCGGGCCTTTGCTGCCTTGCCTACCCAGGTCCAGAAGCAGGCGCGGGCCGCGTATCGACTCTTCCAGCATGACCCATACCATCCAAGTCTCCAGTTCAAGCAGGTACACCCAGTGCAACCCGTCTTCTCCGCTCGGGTTGGCCTTGGTTATCGCGCGGTAGGTCTCAAGGAAGACGAGACGGTCGTGTGGTTCTGGATTGGATCGCATCGGGACTATGAGCGGTTGCTGCGCACCCTGTGACCCTGCCTACAAGCGCTTGAAGCTGCCGAGCGCGTTACTTGGAACAATGACATTCGCGCCCGTCGCGTTCGATCGGACGGCGCACCAATCCACCCTCCTTGCGCCGCACCAGCCTGCACTCGCACCTTAAACGCACTCCGTTAGCGGCAGTCAAACACATCCAAGGGCGCTTGATGAAACCTTATCTGATTACCACGGGCATTCTCTTCACGGCCATTACGGTAGCACACGCTTACGGGCCCATCGCCCGAGGGCACCTCCACCACACTGACCTGCTTGTGCTGGTGAGTGCCGGACTCAGCATCTGGGCGTGGCGGCTCCTTCGAAAGCCAGCCGCCTGAAATCAGGTCTCCTTGTCCTTCATCATCTTCCGGATCGGAATCGCAAGCAGGGCGAGCACGGCCATTGAGACAAAGAGGGACATCGCCGTCCGCTGAAACAGCAGTGGCATCTGCTCCAGCTTCTCCGGATCCACGTTACCACCCACCAGGCCGGCGATCAGGTTGCCCAGCGCGGTCGCAGTGAACCAGACACCCATCATCTGCCCGGAAAACCTGCTCGGCGCGAGCTTGGTCATCGAGCTCAGTCCCACCGGCGAGATCAGCAGCTCACCAAAGGTCTGGAGCAGGTAGCTCACGGTCAGCCAGAGCATCGACACCCGCAGCGCACCACCTGCGGCCAGGATCATGTTGGACGGCACTACCATCATGTAGAACGCGAACCCGGTGACGAGCAGCCCGGCGGCGAACTTGGCCGGGCTCGAGAAATTCTTGCCCTGCTTGCCCAGTGCCGTCCACACCAGTGCGAACACCGGGGCAAAAGCGATCACGAAAATGGAATTCACCGACTGGAGCCACAGCGTCGGCATCTCCCAGCCGAAGATGGTGCGGTCGGTGTAGTCGCGCGCAAAAAGATTGAGCGATGTCGGCGCCTGTTCGAAGGCCGACCAGAAGATGGCGGAGAACACGAAGAGCACCGCGATGACGGCAACGCGCTTCTTGTCGTCCCCGGAAAGTCCCGCCCCGAAGAACAGGTAGCCGAAGTAGAGGATCGCGGTCCCCACGATCACGAACGTCATGCTCTGCGCGACCGCCACCGGGTTGATCTGGATGACGCCGAGCATCGTCAGCAGCGACACGAGCCCGATGGCGGCCAGCGTGCCTCCGCACACCATGCGCACCCTACGCTTCTCGTCCTCGTTGCCGGTGGGCTCGCTCCCCAGGGTGCCCAGCAGGTGCTCACGGGCACGGAAGGCAACGAGGCCGATGATCATGCCCAGGCCCGCAGCCCCGAACCCGTAATGCCAGCCTACTCGCTCGCCCAGGTAGCCGGTGATCAACGGCGCCGCGAACGCGCCGAGGTTGATGCCCATGTAGAAGATTGAGAACCCAGCGTCCCGCCTGGAACCGCCCTCGGGATACAGCTCGCCGACGATGGCCGAGATGTTGGGCTTGAGAAGCCCGGTGCCGATCACGATCAGCACCAGTCCCAGGAAGAATGCCGGCCGCGCCAGGACCAGCGAGAGCGCGATGGAGATATGACCCGCCGCGATGAAGCACCCGCCCCACCAGATGGCCCTCCGCAGGCCCAGGAGGCGGTCCGCCACCCATCCGCCCGGCAGCGATGCGAGGTACACGCACGCCGCGTAGATGCCCACGATGGAGCTGGCCGTCTGCCGGTCGAAGCCAAAACCGCCGTCGATGAGGGCGGCGGTCATGAAGAGGATCAGGAGCGGGCGGATGCCGTAGTAGGAGAAACGCTCCCACATCTCCGTCGTGAAGAGGACGGAAAGGCCGCGGGGATGCCCCGCCCACCCGGTGGTGTCGCTGGTTTTCGCGTTCGCGTTGGCGGTCATTTCCCCATCTTTTTCTTGAGTTCGCGGAGCTGAGCCTCGGCAGCCGCCTCGTGCGCCGCCCGGTCCATCGTTCCCCTCAGTCCATCACCGGCCACGTCCGTCTCCGGCCGGCTGCCGCCCGCCTGTTCGATATCGCGCCAAGCCGCATCCGTTGAACCGGGAGCTTCGCGGGTCTTCAGCTCGCGCGTCATGTCCTCCAGCTCCCGTTCCACAAGCACGAGCTCGTTCCGTTGGGCGGCCAGTTTCTGCTCCAGCATGTTCGCCCGCTCGATATGGCGCGTGGCGAATTTGTCGGCCACTGCCACCGTCTCCGCGTCGCCGATATCCCCCGCCAGCCGGCCGCGGCGCGCGGCATCCTCCGCGGCCTGGCGTTCCGCCGCCAGCTGCCGCTCGGTGAGCTTCAGATCATCCCGCATCTTGCCCACCGCCGCCTTCATTTCGACCACTGCCCGTCTCGCGCTGGACACGCCTAGCTCTTCCTCACGGTCTTCACGTACGAGGGACTGAAAAGCTGGGCCACCTGCGCGGACTTGCACTTGGGACAGGACGGCTTCTTCCGGCCGTGGGACGAGATCGCCTCGATCCGGCTGAACTCGTGGCCGCACTTCTCGCATCGGTACTCGTACGTTGGCATGGATATCCTCGGCGAAGCGGGAGGCTGCCGAAACGATATGACGCGGCCCCGGGCGGGTCAATTATCTCCCGCGCCTGCCCGCGCGGGGCTATTCTTCCCGCCATGCACCTCTCCCCTCGCCTCTCCCCTGTCCCCTCTCCTTCGGAGAGGGGAACGATCCTCCTGTTCTTGCTGCTACTCGCAGGGTGCGAGTCCAACCCGGAGAACAGCGCCGTCTGCGGCTTCTCCCAGATCGCTTCCGCCACGATGACCCTGTCGTTCATGCCCAACGAGCAGGCCCGTCTCACCTCGCCCCCCGGCGGCCTCCCCGGGATTCTTCCGGCGAAGGTGGTTGGCTACGGCACGTCCAGGGTCATGGTCAGCGATTCGCCGGCGGGATTGGTGATGGGCTACGAGGGCCTGGGGTTCCCAGCGACGCCCGGATTCGGGATCCTGATCGTGGACGATTCGTCCGAGGTGGTCCGGGGGGTACTGATCTTCGACAAAGAAACGCAGGAAGGGATGCCGACACTGGGCACGATCTCGGGAGCGACGTCCACGATTCCCCTGTACGGGCTGCGTGTGAACTGGGGAAGCGTCAGCGACTTGCGCTGCCCGATGTTCGTGACGCCGCGTGACACCACGGCCAAGTAGTGCAGGCCGGCGCCTCTCCCCTGACCCCTCTCCTAGGGAGAGGGGTCAGGGGAGAGGCGGAACTCCTCGCGCACCTGCCGCATCAGCCGGTCGGGACTCGAGACACCCGGGAAGAACATCCGGTCGGAAACCCGGTTGAGCGCCACCCGCAGCCGGCCAAACAGGTCCGCGGCGTGGGAGTAGACCTGGTCCAGCTCCATCGCCCGCGCCAGGCCG
>CAMDCH010000174.1:0-5835 GCA_945889655.1 bacterium HR33 | reverse complement strand
GCAGATGCTGCTCAAGTACCTCGAGCGGCCGTCGCCGAGCACTGTTCTTGTGATGACGCACGGCGCGGGTGAGAAGATCAATCCCCTGGTCGCCGCGAAGGCGACTCACGTGGATGCGCGTCCGCTGACGCCCGATCAGTTGAACCGGTGGATCGCCGACCGCGCGAAGAAGGCGGGCGTGGCGATCGAAGCGGACGCGGCGCAGCACCTCGTCGCCGCGGTGGGGAGTGATCTCGCCGCCATAGGGCTGGAGCTGGAGAAAATGGCGGCCGCCCTGAACCCCGGTGACCCGGTGACAGTCGAAACGGTCAGCGAATTCGTGGGTATCCGCCGCGGGGAAACCCTGTCCGACTGGGTAGACGCCGTGCTTCGGCGTGACGCCCCGGCCGCGGTCACGCTGCTCGACATCGTGCTACCGCAGCCGGGCATCAACGGCGTGCGCATGGGCATGGCGCTGGGTACCGCCCTGGTTGGCTGCCGGTGGGCCCGGGGGTTGCTCGACGAGGGGGTCGCACCTCGCCAGGTCAGCGACCAGATCTTCCAGCGACTGAAGGTCAGCCGGTTTCAGAACGTGGGCCTGTGGAGCGAGGAGGCCAAGCGATGGAGCAGGACCGCACAGCAGTGGACCGGCCGCGAGATCGAACGGGCCATCGCCGCCACGTACGAAGCGGATCGTTCACTGAAGAACTCGACAGTTTCGGACGAGCGCTCGGTGCTGGCGGCGCTCGTCCTCTCGCTGACGGCGGGATCGCCCGCCGGGGCCGCGGCATGATGCGCCGCCTGCTTCCACTCGTCGCACTCCTCGCCGCCGGGCCGCTCTCGGCCCAGCAGGACTCCGCGCTCCTCGACGCGGTGCGCCTGGTGACCGAGGGGCGGGGCGACTCGGCACGGTCGCTGGTGCGTCGGCGGCTGATCGCCACGCCGGCCACCGACTCGCTGTACGCGGAAATCCTTTACACCGCGGGCGTGGTCGCGGTGAGTTCCGATTCCGCGCTGCGCTACCTTCGCCGCACCAGCATCGAGTACTCGCAGTCCGCGTGGGCGGACCGCGCGCTGCTGCGGGTTGCGCAGATCGCCTTCGCTACCGGCGACGCCACCACCACGCTCAACTCCGCGCAGAAAGTCCTGAGTGACTATCCGTTGAGCCCCGCGCGGGCCCAGGCTGCCTACTGGGCGGGGCGAGCGGAGATCGACCAGGGCAACCTCACCAACGCGTGCCGCCACCTTGGCCAGGCCGCTGATTCCGCCGGCGACGACATCGAGCTGGCCAATCGCGCCAGGTTCTACGTACAGCGCTGCGTCAATCTCCCGCTCGTGCGCGCGGACAGCGCCAGGCCCGATACGACGGTCCGCGACAGCACGACACCCACCCCGGCCCCGAGGCCAGGCGAAGTGGCGACGGCTCCAGCCGGCGAGGCCACCAGGTTCGCTGTCCAGGTTGCGGCGGTCCGGAGTCCGGCAGCCGCCGACCAGTCGATGCAGGCGCTGCGCAAGGCGGGGTTCGAGTCCCGCGTCGTGCGCGATACCGACGGATTCCTCAAGGTCCGGGTGGGGCACTACAAGACGCGGGCCGAGGCATTGCGCGTGGTCACCGAGATCCGCCGGAAGGCCAACCTCGCGCCATTCGTGGTCGAGGAGCCGTGAAGCCGGACGGCGCCGGCACGCCGCTCATGCAGCAGTACCGTGAGATCAAGTCGCGGCACACGAACGCGATCGTGTTTTTCCGGATGGGTGACTTCTACGAGATGTTCTTCGATGACGCCGAGCTCGCGTCCCGCGAGCTCGGCATCACGCTCACCTCCCGCAACAACGGCGGTGCGGCCGAGGTGCCACTCGCGGGCGTGCCGGTGAAGGCCGCCGATGACTACGTCCGCCGGCTCGTGTCCCGGGGTCACCGGGTGGCGATCTGCGAGCAGGTGGAAGACCCGCGCCTCGCCAAGGGCGTGGTCCGCCGCGAGGTGGTCGAGACCATCACGCCGGGCGCCACCCTGGCCGACAATCTCCTCGACGCCCCGCGCAACAACTATCTCGTCGCGATCCAGCCCGGTGACCCCACGGGGCTGGCCGCGCTGGATGTCTCCACCGGTGAGTTCGTGCTCGAGACGGTGGCAGCCGGAGACCTGGAGCCGGCGCTGCGGCGCTACGACGCGCGCGAGCTGGTGATCCCCGCGGGTTCGGCCGCACCGGAGGCCGGGGTCATGCTCACGCCACGCGAGCCGTGGGAATTCGATGCCGCGGTAGCGGACGAAGACCTGCGCCGGCGTTTCGGCCTGGCCTCGCTGGAAGGCCTCGGTCTTGAAACTGCCGATCGCGTCGCGCTCGCCGCGGCCGGTGCGCTGCTCCGCTACGCAGTAGAGCTGCAGCCTTCGGGCCTTCCGCAGCTCGCCCGCCCGGTGATCCGCCGCGCGGGGACCACGGTGCCACTCGACGAAATGACCCGGCGCAACCTCGAGCTGGTGGAGCCGCTCCGCGGCACGGGCACGGCGGGGACCGTCCTGGAAGTCCTGGATATCACGGGCACGCCGATGGGAGCGCGTCTCCTGCGGCGCTGGCTCCTCGCGCCACTCCGCGACGTGGCGGCGATCCGCGCACGCCACGGGGCGGTCGCCGTCCTGGTGACGGACACCCGCGGCCGCGAGCGGCTGCGCGACGCGCTCGGGGACGTGCGCGATATCGAGCGGTTGTCGAGCCGCGCCGTGACCCGCCGCGCCAGCCCGCGGGATCTCGGCGGGCTGCAGCGTTCGCTGGACGCGCTTCCGGACGTGAAGAGCGCACTGGACGGACTCGCCGGGCGCGACGGAAGCAGCGCGCTGGAGCGGATCGCGCTGGACCTGGACCTGCTGAGCGATCTCTCGTCGGAGCTCTCCCGGCTGCTGGTGGACGAACCGCCGGCGCAGCTTGGCGGGGGCGACGCCATCCGCCCGGGAGCCGACGCGGCGCTGGACGAGGTGCGCGAGCTGCGCGACGGCGGGAAGCGGTTCATCGCCGCCCTGCAGGCGCGCGAGCGCGAGCGCACCGGCATCGGCTCGCTCAAGGTCGGGTTCAACCGGGTGTTCGGGTACTACATCGAGATCACCAAGGCGCAGCGCGGCTCCATCCCGGCGGATTACGAGCGCCGGCAGACACTCGCCGGCGCCGAGCGCTACGTGACCGCGGAGCTGAAGGAGTACGAGGAAAGGGTCCTGACCGCGGAGGAGCGCATTCTCGTGCGCGAGCGCGAGCTGTGCGAGACCATCTGTGCCGCGGTGGGGGATCGCCTGGGACGCATCCAGCGGACCGCGCGGCAGATCGCGGAGCTGGACGTGCTCGCGGCCTTCGCTGCCGTCGCCGTGCGGGACCGGTACGTGCAGCCCTCGATGAGTGACGACTACGCGCTCGACCTGCGAGCGTGCCGCCACCCGGTGATCGAGCGGAGCCTTCCGCGAGGTCAATTCATCCCCAACGACATCCTGCTCGACGAAGCGGGCCGCGTGATCCTGCTGACGGGGCCGAACATGGCCGGCAAGTCCACCGTCCTGCGACAGACCGGCCTGGCCGTGATCCTGGCGCAGATCGGATCTTTCGTGCCGGCGGATAGCGCGCGGATTGGAGTAACCGACCGGGTGTTCACACGTGTCGGGGCGAGCGACAACATCGGGCGGGGGCAGTCCACCTTCATGGTGGAGATGTCGGAGACCAGCGCGATTCTCCACGGGGCCACGGACCGGAGCCTCGTCCTACTGGACGAGATCGGCCGCGGCACGTCCACGTATGACGGCGTCGCCATCGCGTGGGCCGTCACCGAGCACCTGCACGACCGCACCGGCTGCAAGACCATCTTCGCTACGCACTACCACGAGCTGACGCAGCTCACCGAGCGGCTCCAGCATGCGCGCAACTTCAACGTGGCGGTCAGGGAGACCGGCGATGCGATCGTCTTCCTCCACCGGCTCGAGCCGGGCGGCACGGACCGATCCTACGGCATCCACGTGGGGGAGATCGCGGGCCTGCCGGCAACGGTGGTGCGGCGCGCGTGGGAAATCCTGGGTGTGCTCGAATCGGAGCGGCGGGTCTCGTCCTCGACACCCCCGCCCAGGCCCGATGTGGGACAGCTCGCGCTTTTCGAGACCCTGCATCCCGTGGTCCAGGAGCTGCTCGCGCTCGAGCCAGATGCGATGACCCCGCTGGAGGCTTTGAATCGTCTCAGCGAGCTGCGCAAGAAGGTGGAGCGCTCATGAGAATTGCTGCCATCGCCGGCATTACGTCACTCGCGCTGGTAACCGCGGCCTGTCCCGACCGGTCGGCCTCGGAGCTCGGAGGGGCGGTGGCGGCGGACTCGACCTACCCGCCGTTCGAGCCACCGGTGGTGACCAACGCGGATTCGCCGGTGCGCTATCCGCCGCCGCTCTTCCAGCAGAACATCGAGGGAACGGTGCTCCTGCGCCTGTACGTGGACTCGCTCGGTCGTCTCGTGGCGGAATCGACGCACGTAGCCGAGGGGAGTGGTGTCGCCGGCCTCGATTCGGCGGCGCTCGCCGCGGTCCCGGGAATGAAATTCGCGCCGGCGCGCAAGAACGGGCGACCGGTGTCGACCTCGTTCCTGCAGCCCATCGAATTCCGTCGCCCCGACGGCGCGGCCGGGGGGTCGCCATGAAACCCTCTCATCTCCGGCCCTACCAGAACGTCCTCGAGACGATCGGCTGGACGCCGCTGATCAGGCTCAACCGCGTCGCCGCCGGCATTCGCACGCCCGTCTACGCCAAGGCGGAGTTCTTCAATCCCGGCGGATCGGTAAAGGACCGCATCGGGATCGCGATGATCGAGGCAGCGGAGCGCGAGGGTCGTCTCAAGCCGGGCGGCGTGATCGTGGAAGCCACCTCCGGCAACACCGGCGTGGGCCTGGCGCTCGCGGCGGCGGTGAAGGGGTATCACTGCATTTTCACGATGCCCGACAAGATGTCGCAGGAGAAAGCCCGGCTGCTCCGGGCCCTGGGAGCCGAGGTCATCATCACGCCCACGGCCGTCCCCCCCGACCATCCCGAGAACTACATCATGAAAGGCCGCGCGATCGCGGCGGCGCACCAGAACTCCATCTTCGCCGACCAGCACTTCAACCCGGTGAACCCCGAGGCGCACTACCGCACCACCGGCCCCGAGATCTGGGAACAGACCGAAGGCGCCGTCACGCATTTCGTCTGCTCCCCGGGAACCGGCGGCACGGTGAGCGGCGCGGGCCGGTACCTCAAGGAACAGAATCCGCGTGTCCGGGTGATCGCTGGTGACCCGGTGGGATCGATCTATACCGACTACGCCAGGACTCACCAGAAAAGTGAGGGCCAGCCGTATAAGGTCGAAGGGATCGGCGGCGACAAGATTCCCACGTCGCTGCACTTCGACGTCATCGACGAATGGATGTTCGTCAGCGACAAGGACGCGATACTGATGTCCCGGCGGCTGGCAAAAGAAGAGGGTCTTTTCGTCGGAGGCTCGACCGGCGTGAACGTCGTGTCGGCACTCCAGGTGGCGCGCGCGGTAAATGATCCCTCGGCCATGGTGGTCACGATCCTGAGCGACACCGGGGAGCGATACCTCTCAAAGGTCTTCAACGACGAGTGGCTGCGGGAAAACGAAATCCTCGAGAATGAGCGGGTGACGGTCGCCAAGCTCGTGGCGGGAAAAGACCGGGGCGCGCCGACGCTGGCCCATATCGCGCCAACGGCCACCGTCCGGCAGGCCCTCAACCTGATGAGTACGTACAACGTCTCGCAGCTCCCGGTGCTCGAGGACGGGAACGGTGTCGGCGCGGTTTCGGAGCAGGCACTCATGGCGAAGGCGCTGGAGTCGCCCACGATTCTC
>CAMDCH010000173.1:0-5917 GCA_945889655.1 bacterium HR33 | reverse complement strand
GGCGAGTCGCCCGCCTCGGTGATCGCCTTCCGGAACCAGTCCTCGGCATGCTGCGGCTGTCCCTCGTCGACGGACTGCCGGCCGAGCTGGAGCACGCACTGGACCAGGCCATTCTGCGCCGCGCGGGCGACCCCGGGGTCGCGCTGCCGACGGATGAGGGCTTCGAAGATGGCGCTCCCTTCCGCGCAACGGCCCCCCCGGGAAAGCGCCCGGCCGTACTGGAGCATGAGCGAATCCTGCCAGCGCACGTCGAGCGCCCCGGCCGCGGCGGCTGGAAGCACCGTCATCGCCTCCGCGGCGCTGCCCCCTTCCGAAATGCCGCGTGCCAGCGGCCCGGCGAACGATGCCAGCGCCCGGCCCGTCGCGATCGGGCGCAGGGCGGCCAGCGCCAGCGCCAGCCCGGCGCGATCGTTAGTGGCGATCGATGCTCGCGCTACGCGTTCAAGCCCGTCAGCCGCTTCGGCGCGCCGGTCCTGCGATTCCTTGGCCAGGGCGGCGTACTGGGACACCGCTTCCGCGTAGTCGGCAACATGGAGCGCGGCCGCGCCTGCCTTGGCGCGGAGCCGGCCACTCGAGCGCTGCTTGATGGCCAGGCGGTACTCGACCAGCGCGTCGCTGAACTGGCGGTTCATGTAGGCGCGGTCGCCGAGCGTTTCGTGGTCGGCTGCTGCCCCGGTACACCCGGCGAGGAGCCCGCACACGAGAAATAACGCCGCCCTACGACTCACGGCCCGCCCGTTCGAGCATGCTGAGATAGGCTTTCACGCGGGGATCATCCGGCTTCTCGACCTGGAGGGCCTTCCAGACCTGCCGAGCGCTGGCGGCATCACCGGAGACATACGCAGCCAGGCCGAGCGCCGCGCGGGCCTCGAAGAACTGCGGTCGCGCACGGACCACCGTCTCCAGCTCCGACCGCGCCTCCAGCGAACGGCCGGCATCCAGCAGGAGCCGGCCGAGGCGGTAGCGCAGGTCGTGAAAGCCGGGGCCAAGGTCGAGGGCGCGGCGGTACTGCTCGATCGCCGGCTCGATGGCGCCGGTTTCGACGTACGCTTCGCCGAGTTGGGCGTGGAGGTTCGCGAGCTTGGCTGCGTGGGTCGCCGGGATTCCCTGCCGGTCCCCAGAACCGATCTCCCGCGCACGCGCCAGCTCGGCAGATGCTTCCCCCCCCCGGCCCAGGGCGCCCAGGACCAGGGCCCGGTGCATCTGCGCTTCGACATAGTTGGGATTGAGCGCGAGGGCCTTGCCCAGGTATTCCAGCCCACGCTCGGACTGTCCCAGCATGTGGTAGGAGAGGCCCAGCAGGTGATGTGCGTCGGCAAAGGCGCGGCCCGAATCGACGAGCTCCTGGAGCAGATGGACGGCGCCGAAGTAGTCCTGGGCGTCGAACCGCTCCTTCGCTTCCGATACGCGCTGCACCGGGCTCAGTTCCATGGCTTCGACGCTAGTCCGCGAGCAGGGGTTTGAAGTATTCGATGGTCCGGCGCAGCCCCTCTTCGAGCTTGACCGTCGGCTCCCAGTCCAGCATGCGCTTCGCGCGGCTGATGTCCGGCCGCCGCTGCTTCGGATCGTCCACCGGCAGCGGGCGCTCCACGATGCCCGACTCCGATCCGGTCAGCCGGATCACGTGCTCCGCCAATTGCCGCACCGTGAATTCTACCGGGTTGCCCACGTTGGTGGGCTCGGCATCACCTCGCTCGAACAGCCGGACGATCCCGTCGATCAGGTCGTCCACGTAGCAGAACGAGCGCGTCTGCGAACCATCACCATACACCGTGAGGGGTTCTCCCTTCAGCGCCTGCACGATGAAATTGGACACCACGCGTCCATCTCCCGGCCGCATCCGGGGCCCATACGTATTGAATATCCGTACGATGCGGGTGTCGATTCCGTGATGGCGATGATACGCCATGGTCATCGCCTCCGCGAACCGTTTTGCTTCGTCGTAGACGCCCCGGGGGCCGATCGGGTTCACGTGCCCCCAGTACGACTCGGGCTGCGGGTGAACATGCGGGTCACCGTACACTTCGGACGTGCTGGCGAGGAAGAACCGGGCCCGCTTTGCCCTGGCGACACCCAGCGTCTTGTGGGTGCCGAGCGCCCCGACCTTGAGTGTCTGGATCGGCAAGGTGAGATAGTCAATCGGGCTCGCCGGCGACGCGAAGTGAAAGACGCCGCCGACCGGTCCTTCCAGCGTGATCTCGTTGGTTACGTCGTGCTTCACAAACCGAAACCGGCTGTTTCCCTCCAAGTGGGTGATGTTGGCCAGGGACCCGGTGATCAGGTTGTCCATGCCGACAACTTCGTGACCGTCCAGCAGGAGCCGATCCGAGAGATGCGAGCCCAGGAAGCCGGCGGCGCCCGTCACCAGGATCTTCAAGCGGGAGCCCGTCGTCCCAGGCCAATGTACGTGAACCCGAGTGCCCGCATCTTCTCAGGATCATAGAGGTTTCGGCCGTCGACAATCAGTGGCCGGCGCAGCAGTCCCTTGAGCCGGGCAAAATCAGGATTCCGGAACTCCAGCCATTCCGTCACGATCACGAGGGCATCCGCCCCCATCGCGGCGTCGTAGGCATGCTCCGCATAGCGAATGCGATCGCCATAGATGCCACGGGCGACGTGGAGGGCGGCCGGGTCGTGGGCGTGGACCTTGGCGCCGGCGGCCAGCAGGCCATCGATCAGGTCGATGGCGGGACTCTCGCGCATGTCGTCGGTGCGGGCCTTGAACGCGAGTCCCCAGACCGCGATGGTGCTGGAACGGAGCTGCCCGTCGAGCGCGCCCGTGAGTTTCTCCAGCAGCCGTTTCCGCTGCCGAGCGTTCGCGGCCTCGACGGCCTTGACCACGTCCAGCGACACGCCGTAGCTGGCCGCCGTGCTGATCAGGGCGCGCACGTCCTTGGGAAAACAGGACCCGCCGTAGCCGGGGCCGGGGAACAGGAAGGCATTGCCAATCCGTGCATCGGACCCCACGCCCTTCCGTACCAGGTTCACGTCCGCGCCCACCTTCTCGCACAGGTCGGCAATCTGGTTCATGAACGAGATGCGGGTCGCGAGCATGGCGTTGGCCGCGTACTTCGTCAGCTCCGCCGACGGCACATCCATGAAGATCAGCGGATTGCCGGTACGGACGAACGGCTCATACAGCTCGCCCAGGATCTTCGCGGCCTCGGGCGAGTCAACACCCAGGACCACGCGGTCCGGTTTCATGAAGTCGTCGACGGCCGCGCCTTCCTTGAGGAACTCGGGATTGGAGCAGACATGAAACACCCCCGTGCTCCGGGATGCGATGGCTTCTCGCACCTTGGCAGCCGTCCCCACCGGCACGGTGCTCTTGGTGATGACGACCTTCGGTCCGTTAAGATGCTCACCGATGGTCCTGGCCACGGCCAGCACGTGCTGCAAGTCCGCGGAGCCGTCCTCGCCGGGGGGCGTGCCGACGGCAATGAAGACGACATCGGACGCCTCGACGGCCGAAGCCACGTCCGTGGTGAACTGGAGCCGACCCTCAGACTGGTTCCGCGCGACGAGCGGCTCGAGCCCCGGCTCGTAGATGGGGATCCGGCCCTGCTTCAGCTGCCCGATCTTCTCGGCACTGACATCGGCACAAACAACTTCATTCCCCGTCTCGGCCAGGCATGCGCCGACCACGAGGCCGACATACCCGGTACCGATGACGGCAACCTTCATCCGGCTGGAGCCAGCCGTTTCATGGCGTTCCGGGTATCCACGATCCGCTTGGCCGCCCGGCCGATCAGCGCGTAGTCGAGGTTGGAATGGTCGGTGGCAATGACGACGCAGTCGGCCCCGGAGAGCTCCGCCTCGGACAGCGGCACGGACGTGCGAATCCTGCCGTCGTGGCGTACTTCCGGAACGTACGGATCGTGGTAGCGCACTTCGGCGCCCCGGTCCTCGAGGAGGTGCATGATGTCCACCGCCGGGCTCTCACGCATGTCGTCGATGTCCTTCTTATACGAAGCACCCACCACGAGGAGCCGCGATCCGCGCACCGACTTGCGGTCGTCGTTGAGACAGCGGACGATCCGCTCGACCCAGAACCGCGGCATCTCCGAGTTCACTTCGCCGGCCACGTCGATCAGCCGCGTCTTGTAGTTGAGCGAGCGCATCTTCCAGGCGAGATAGAGCGGATCGATCGGGATGCAGTGCCCGCCGATGCCCGGTCCCGGGGTGAATTTCATGAAACCAAAGGGCTTCGTTCCCGCGGCGTCGATCACTTCCCACACGTTCACGCCGAGCAGGTCACAGACCACAGCGGCCTCGTTGGCCAGCGCGATGTTCACACTGCGGAATGTGTTCTCGAGGAGCTTGACCAGCTCCGCCGCCTCGGGCGACGACACCGGCACCAGCTGGTCGAACACGGGACTGTACATCGCCGAGGCCACCCTCTGGCACGCCTCCGTCAACCCACCGATCACCTTGGGCGTGTTCCGGGTGTGCCACCTCGGGTTGCCGGGATCCACGCGCTCGGGACTGAACGCGACGAACACGTCGCGGCCGACCGTGAAGCCCTTGCCTTCCATCCGCGGCACGAGCACATCGCGGGTGGTCCCCGGGTACGTGGTGCTTTCCAGGATCACCACCTGGCCGGCCCGCACGCTGCGGCTGACGGCATCGGCGGCCGACACCACGAACGACATGTCGGGGTCCTTGGTCTTCGACAGCGGAGTCGGGACGCAGATGGAGATGGCGTCCGCTTCCTTGAGCCGGCTCATGTCCGTCGTCGCGCTGATCTTGCCGGCCTTCACCAGCGGCGCAAGACGTTCGGTTGGGATGTCCTTGATGTGGGAAGTCGCCGCGCCGATCCCGGCCACCACGCGCTGGTTGAGATCGAACCCGATCACCCGGAAGCCCGCCGTAGCCATTTCGACCGCCAGCGGGAGCCCCACGTACCCGAGCCCGACGACACCAAAAACCGCGCTCCGCTGCTTCGCCTTCTCGATCAGATCTGATTCGATACTCATGAAACCCTCGCGGGCTCGGGCGTCAGATCGACGACCCGGCCCTGGTTGGCCAATGATTCCGATGCGGCCGCCAGCACGCGCACGATGTGGGCGCCGCTGGCCGCGTCGATGCGGGGTGCGGCCTGGCGCCGCGCGACCGCGATGAAATGCTTCAGCTCGAGCGAAAGTGGCTCGTCGGTGGGAACACGGGGGATCGCAATATCACCTTCGCGAATGGTGAGGCTTTCGGCGTACGAGCCGTACTCGGGTGGTCGGTCCACGCCCCGGTCATACACCTTCAGCTTTTCCCGGGCCTGCATGTCGTCGAACACCACCATTTTTTTCGACCCAACCACCGTCAGCCGCCGCTCCTTGTGCGGGTCGAGCCACGACATCTGCGCGTGCGCCAGCTGGCCGGTGGCGAACTCCATGGTGAGGAACACGACGTCCTCGATCCCCCGCTGCAGATAACTCCGGCCCTGGGCCGCTACGCGCACAGGCGCCTGACCGAGCAAGTCCAGTGCCACCGAGATGTCGTGGGGACCGAAACTCCACAGCGCATTTTCGTCAGGTCGAACCTGGCCGAGGTTCACCCGCTGGCTATACAAGTAGTAGACATTGCCTAGCTCACCGTTGCGGATCATGGTCCGCAGCCGGTCGATCACCGGGTGGAACAACAGGAGGTGACCCACCAGGATCGGGACGTTTCGGGCACTGGATAGTTCTACCAGTTCGTCCGCGTCCGAGATCGACAGGGTGAACGGCTTTTCCACGAGGACGGGAAGCCCGCGCTCGATGGCCTTCCGGGTAAGTGCCGCGTGGGACGCCGCGGGCGTGGCAATCACGACCGCCTCGGCGGCCGCCATCGCCCGCTCGGTATCATCGGTCACCAGGACCCCGGGATACTGCCGGCTCAGCTGGTCGCGACGTGACGTGCTGCTGTCGCAGACCGCCACCAGCTC
>CAMDCH010000172.1:0-5941 GCA_945889655.1 bacterium HR33 | reverse complement strand
GGAGGCGGAGAGGCGTTCCGCATTGGACCGGATGCTCTGCGCGATCCGGGTCACGCGCTCCGGATCCGTTTTCACGCTTTCCATTTCGAGAACGGACGCGCCGAACAGCAGGGTGGAGATGGGCGCGCGCATTTCGTGACCCGCCATCCGATTCAGCCGGTTGATGCGCTCGGTCCGCTCCTGGATCGTCGAGGTGTACTCGCTGATGAACGTATCAATGGTCGTGCGCATGAGCGTACGCGAGGCTCGCGTGAGCCGCTGGCAGATCTCGAAGCATTCGGCCGGCGTAGGGGCCAGGCCGAGGCGCTGGGTTTCTTCGACGACGAAGGACTCGAGGATCTCGTCCAGGATCTCGTACTCGCGTAGCACCTGGTGGACCGAGGCCTGCTGCTGGTGTCGCAGCATCCCCAGCTCGCGCGCCTTTTCGATCACGGCCGTGTTGGCCGCGATTTCCTCCTCTTCCGGCGCGTAGAGATAGCCGGCGATCTCCCCGATCAGCACCGGGATGTGATCCAGGAGCTGTTGCGATGGGAAGACCTGGTTGGGCTGGACCGTGAGGATATCCTTCAGGCGGTGCAGCCAGCGCCCCGCGAGCAGGATGCGCTCGACAGAAATGCGTTTCGAGACCACGCTCGCGAAATCTTCAATAGCGGCAAAAGTCATCGAGTCCCTCGGCCAGGCGTCGGCAATCGACGGGAATTGTCGGGGTTGTCGGTACGAGCCAGCGTGGTGTCCGGAGCGAGAAACAACTGGCTTCTCAAGGTAGACTCGGCTTACAAGACCCCGCCACTGTGGCGCCTCCGCCACGCGCGCGCCACCGACCTATCTTGAACTAGCCATGACTTCGCCGCCCCGACGCATTCTTCTTGCCGACGCCGACGCATTCTACGTCGCGGTCGCCCGGCTGGTGGACCCGGAAGGCGCGGGCCGCGCGCCGCTGCTCATCGTGGGTGGCTCCGCGCGCGACCGCGGTGTGGTCACGTCCGCGTCGTATGAAGCCCGGAAGTACGGTGTGCGCTCCGCGATGCCGATGGCCCGCGCCACCCGCCTCTGTCCCGACGCGATGGTCGTGCCCGTCCCGATGGCCGCGTGCACCCGCAAGGCGCGCGAGATCAAGCAGGCCCTCCAGGAATTCACCCCGGCGGTCGAGCAGGCCTCGAGCGACGAGTTCTATCTCGACATGACCGGCACCGAGCGGCTCTACAAGGGCGAATCGCTCGAAGAGACCGCCCAACGCATGCGCGCCGCCGTGCAGGCCGCCACGCATCTGACCGTCTCCATCGGCGGCGGCACGTCACGAGTGATAGCGAAGCTGGCCGCCGGAGTCGCAAAGCCATCAACCGGCGGCGGTGTCTGGATAGTCCCGGCCGGCGCAGAGATCGATTTCATGCGCCGCTTCCTCCTCGCGGATATCCACGGCATCGGCCCCAAGTTCCAGGAACGTCTCGATCGTGTCGGGTTGAAGAGCGTGGAAGAGGCGCTGCGAAAGGAGATCGCCTGGCTTACCCACGCACTCGGCGAGCGCGAGGGTCATTGGCTCTACGACCGCATCCGGGGACTGGACGAGGGACGCGTGGTGGCGAATGCCGCGGCCAAATCCATCAGCCGCGACAACACCTTCTCACGCGACATCAACGACGCGGCATCGCTGGATGACAACCTGCGGGGCCTGGTGGACAAGGCCGTGGCCGACATGCGGGACGCGGATCTCGCCGCCCGCACCATCACCGTCCGGATTCGTGACGCGGATTTCACCGACCGCCAGGCCAGCCACACGGTGCCCGACCCGGTGAGCGCGGAGCGCGTCGTACTCAAGGTGGCGCGGGAGCTGCTCAAGCGGCTGCGGGCCGACCGCCACTACGCCGCGCGACTCCTCGGCGTAGCGCTGTCGAACTTCAACGATGGGGCGCCCGCCCAGCTGTCGCTGCTGGATGCCGAGCCGGGCGGAAAACAGGAGACCGAGAAGGACCGCAAGCTGACGAGCGCGATAGACGAACTGAGGGGCAAATTCGGCCGCGACGCGATCGCGCGCGGCCGGACGCAGGACTGAGCCGCTAGATCTTCAGCACCATCGTCACGACCACTACCAGCATGACCGTCAGGTAAATCAGGCTGAGGAGCGTCAACCGCCCCGAGGCCTGGCGCAGCGCTGCCTTGTCCAGCTGTGGCGCGGAGAGAATGGCGTCGATCCGGAGCGCCGAGCGGCGCATCAACACCGGCCCGAATATGAAGTGAATCACGATCCCCAGGAATCCGATGTGCACGAATGGGGAGCGGAAGAACCCGCCGATCCCCGCCAGGCCCAGGCCAGTGAGCAGCGTGAGCAGCGAGGCAGGACCGACGACCACTGGTCCATAGAACGACGCCTGCTTGTTGAACGCCTTCAGGACCGTGGGATCATCCGCGCGCGCGAGCATTGATCCGAGGACCGTCAGTGTGAGCGAGCCGCCGAGCCACACGATGACCCCGAGGACGTGCCCCAGCTTGAGCCAGTCGTAACCGGATCCCATGCTAGAACTCGCGCTTCTTCATGTCCGAGAAGAAGTCGCGGGCGTCGAGGTCGCCCTCACCGCCTTCGGGCTGGAGGGTGGAGTCGTACTGCTTCCGCAGCTTCTGCTGGGGCTTCTTCGCTTCCGCCTTGGCCATGTTCTTCTTGATCAGCTTTGCCAGCCGGGCTTCGTCGCTCTTTGACACGATATCTCCCCCTGTTGTGGACGCTCCCAAAGATAGACGGTCAGGCGGTCAGACGGGCAGACGGTCAACCGATCGGCATCTCCGTCGAGTCCACCGAAACCCGCGAGATGTCCCCCGCCATGCGGCTTCGCACCCGGGCGAGCAGGATGACGGCCACGACCGCTAGCCCGATCACCAGCCCCCACCAGAGACCCCGCGGTCCCATGGACGTGCGGAATCCGAGCCAGGCGCACACCGGCAGCCCGACCAGCCAGAAGCCGACCACGTTGATCACCATCGGCGCGCGCGTATCGGCCACCCCGCGCAGGATGCCGATCGCCACCACCTGGATCCCATCGAACACCTGGAAGAGTCCCGCCAGCGGAATCAGGGACGCCGCCACCGCGACCACGACGTCCTGGTTCGTGTACAGCCGCGCGATCAGCGTGGGCTGGGCAATCATCACGGCGGTCGATAGCGCCATGAACGCGACTCCGATCGTGAGTCCCGCCCACGCCGCCCGGCGCGCCTCGGCCGGGTCGCCTCGGCCAACCGCATTGCCCACCAGCACCGCCGCGGCACCCGAGACGCCCAGCGGCACCATGAACGTGAATGATGCGAGGCTCAGCGCCACCTGGTGGCCGGCGACCGTGGACACGCCGATCGCGCCCATGAGCAGGCCCACCACGCCGAAGATGCCGAATTCCAGCGACATCTGGACGCCGATGGGGGCGCCGAGGCGCAGCATGCGGCCCAGCGCGCCGAGGTCGAAGGCGCGCGGATGCCAGGGAATGAGGTAGCGACGCAGGTGAGGCCAGCCGAGCGCCAGCAACGCGATCGCCATGAAGCCGCGGCTCAGCGCGGTTGCCCACGATGAGCCGGCTGCGCCCATGGGCGGCGCACCCCAGTGCCCGAACACGAACACCCAGTTGAGCAGCAGGTTCAAGAGGTTCGCGAGGACGATCACCGCCACGATCGCGGCGGTCCGGTGCATGGCCTGGAGCGTCTGGCGGAACGCGATGAACAGGTAGAACGGCAGGACGCCGAGGATCTGGATGCGCGCGTACTGGGCTGCCACCGGGATGATCTCAGGCTGCTGCCGAAGCAGTCGCAGGAGCGTCTCCCCAGGCCAGAGCAGCATGACGGTCGGAATCGTGATCGCGACCGCGAGCAGGATGCCGCGCTGCAGTCCGCGCGCGATGGCATCGTCGTCCTTCGCGCCCACGGCCTGCGCGACGATCGGATCGAGGGCCATCATCACACCCAGCCCGAACGCCAACGCGTTGAACAGGTAGACATTCCCGATCGCCACCGCGGCCAGCGCTTCGGACGACACGCGACCGACGACGATGGTGTCGACCACTCCCATGAGCGTCATGCCGAGCTGGCCGAGTGCGAGCGGGATGGAGAGGCGGATCATGGCGCCGAGCTCGGCGCGGAACCCGTGCGGGGTGGGAACCGGGGTGGTCACGGAACGGAATCTAGGCACCGGCCGGGTACGCTTGTTGCTCCCAACCCTAGTGCCCGACTGCTGCCCCGTCACCACATGGAGACCCGATGCGCTGGAGCCCAGGAAACCGTAGCACCAACCTCGAAGACCGCCGCGGCTTCCGGGTCGGACCCGGACTCGGCATCGGAGGCACCGCCATCCTCCTGATCCTCAGCCTGATATTCGGGAAGGATTTCCTGGGTTCTGCGCAGAACGACACCCAGAACACCGGCACGTTCGAAAACGCGGAGATGTCCACGACGCCCGCCGAGGAACGGCTGGTCGATTTCGTGTCGTTCGTCCTGGACAGCGCCCAGGCCTATTGGGCGCGGGCGTTGTCCGAGCGCGGCGTCCAGTACCCGCCCGCCACACTGGTGCTCTTCCGCGACGCCGTCGAGTCCGCCTGCGGATTTGCCCAGTCGGCCACCGGGCCCTTCTACTGCCCCACCGACCAGAAGGTCTACGTGGACCTGGGCTTCTACGAGGAGCTCCAGTCCCGTTTCGGCGCCCCCGGCGACTTCGCCCAGGCTTACGTACTCGGCCACGAAATCGGGCACCACGTGCAGCACGTGCTCGGCCTCGACCGCGCCGCCCGCGGCCGCGGAAACGCCGCCTCGGTCCAGCTGGAGCTACAGGCCGACTGCCTGGCGGGCGTCTGGGGACACGAGGCCGCGCGGGAGAGCATCCTGGAAACGGGCGACGTGGAGGAAGGACTCACTGCCGCCTCGGCGATCGGCGACGACCGCCTTCAGCGCGAGACGAGCGGCCGAGTCAGCCCCGAGACCTTCACCCACGGTTCGTCCGCCCAGCGCATGGCCGCTCTCCGCCGCGGGCTCGAGAGCGGACGCCTGGAGAGCTGCTCCTAGGTCGGCGGCCGCCAGGCAGGTGTGGACATCTGGCTGGCGTACGGAAGCGGGATGGTGAGCCCCGTCGCCGCCTCGATGAGCTCGAGGGTGGTTTCCCCCCGCGCGATGATCCACCGTCCATCGGATGACCAGTCGAACGCCTGGTCGGCGTAGAGTGCCCCGGGCTGCGAAAGGCGCCGGTACCCGGTGCCATCCGCATTGATCACGTGCAGCGCTCCGGGATTGGGCGCCGAGTTGCTGGTATAGGCGATCCGGTTCCCGTCCGGCGAGAACCGCGGATGGCGGCCCGACATCGTCCAGGAGGACACCGAGTCGGCGTAGACCAGCCGCACGACGCCGCCGACCGAGATTGCGACCGCGGTCGCCGAGGGCGCCGGACTCTCCACCGATCCAGAGGCGTCTCGATACCGTTCGATCGCCCCGTTGCCGTCTGCCCCGGCACTCCACAGGGACGCTCCTCGACCCAGCTCGTACCCGGCGAAAAACACCAGTCCCGCCCGCTCCCGCGGCCAGACCTGGTGGTAGAGCGCCGGCGGCACGGCCCGGAGAAACGGCGTGACATTCCCCGTGAGATCGACCGAGAACAGCTGCATGATGCCGTTCACTGACGAGCTATACACGAGGCGGTTGCGTCCCACCCATGTCGGCGCGGATGCAAACCCCGCGGGATAAATGGAGCTCAACCGCCGCAGCACCGAGCCGTCGAGTCCAACGCGGAAGATTCCGTTCTTCTCGGGATCACTGTCGGAGCGGTGGACGGCGATGGTCGCCCGCGGCACAACCGAGATCCATGCGACCTGGCTCCACCTGCCCGCGCTGACGTTATAGCTGGCGCGGCCGTACCCCAGCGCGCTGATCACCGGCCCATCGCCGACCACGATGGTCGGGTTGGTCCGCCACGACAGGACTTCCG
>CAMDCH010000171.1:0-5965 GCA_945889655.1 bacterium HR33 | reverse complement strand
GAGCGGCTGCTGACGCGCCTGGGCGCCGAGGTGACGCCCCTGTTCTGTGAATCGGACGGCAACTTTCCCAATCACCATCCCGATCCCACGGTCGTCGAGAACCTCCGCGACCTCCAGGAGGCCGTGCGCCGCACGAAGTCCGAGCTGGGCATCGCCTTCGACGGTGACGGCGACCGGATCGGCGCCGTCACCGAAGACGGTACGGTGGTCTTCGGCGACCAGCTCCTCGTTCTGTACGGCAGGGATCTGGTGCACCGGATGGGGAAGGGGCATCACGTGATTTTCGACGTGAAATGCTCCGATGTGCTCAAGACCGAGCTGGCGAAGATCGGTCTCAAGCCCACCATCTGGAAGACGGGCCACTCGCTGATCAAGGCCAAGATGAAGGAGCTGAAGGCGCCGCTCGCGGGCGAGATGAGCGGCCACGTCTTCTTCGGCGGCGACTACTACGGCTTCGACGACGCGCTCTTCGCGGCGGCGCGGCTCCTCGCGTACGTCGCGCGCGAGGGCGGTCCGCTCTCCCGCCGGCTGGCCGACTTGCCCCACACGTACGCCACGCCGGAGATTCGTGTCGATTGCCCGGACGACCGGAAGTTCCCCGTGGTGGAAGCGGCGGCGAAATACTTCGCCAGCCGCTACGAAGTGCTCACCCTGGACGGCGCGCGGATTTCGTTCGCCGACGGGTGGGGACTCGTCCGCGCGTCCAATACCCAGCCGGTCCTGGTCATGCGGTTCGAGGCCACGACGGAAGAGGCCCTCGGACGCTACCGGAAGGAAGTCGAGGACTGGCTGACCTCGCAGGGCGTCGCGCTCTCCTACGCCCACTGAGTGGCGTTGACTGAGACTGAGACGCCCAGCCGCACGCGCTGGCTCCGCATCGCCGTCGCCACCGTCCTCCTCCTGCTGCTCCTCGGCCGGTGGCTGGCCGACCACACGGCGAACCGGCTCTGGGCGGATTCCGTCGGCGTGGGCGAGCCCCACCGGGGAATCGCCCAGCTCAGCCTGATGCTGCTGGCCCTCGCGTTCACCTCCGCCGCGCTCTGGTGCGTCGGGAACGTCTACCTCTTCTATCGCTCGATCGGGTCCGTCCACGTGCCGCGGCGGGTGGGGAACATCGAGTTCCTGGAGGCGGTGCCCCGGCCCTACCTGCTCACGGGCGCCGTGGCCGTGGGCCTGCTCCTGGCCATCGTCGTGAGCCACAACGCGGGTGACTGGTGGACCACCCAGGTGCTGCTCCGGGAGGGGCAAGGGGTGGGCGCGCGCGATCCCGTCCTGAACCGCGACGTCGGCTACTACCTCTTCGTCCTGCCATGGTACCGGACCCTGCACGCCTTCGTCACGCTCCTGGCGGGGACCATGCTGGCCGTGATCGCGCTGCTGTACGCCGGCGTGGGCGCCATCCGGTGGACCCGCCGCCGCCTGCAAGTGGGCGACCTCGCGCGCATGCACCTCGCGGGTCTCTTCGCGGCGTTCGCGTTCACGCTCTTCTGGGGCTACCAGCTCGAGCCGGCGGAATTCGTGGCCGGGATCCACCAGGTGCCGCTGGACGCGACGCTCGTCGACGTGCGGATTCCCGTCGCGCGCCTGCTGGCCGTGCTCGCGATGCTCGCTGCTGGCGTGTCCTTCGCCTGGCTCTGGTTCCCATCGACCGGTGTCATGGCCGGGGCGTGGACCGTGCTCGTGGTCGTGTCGCTGGTGGGCCACCACGTCCTGCCGGCGTTCTCCGTTTCCGTGCGCGATGAGGGACGCCTGGTCCCCGCGGAAGTCGAACGCGCCACCGCCGAGCTGCAGCGGCTGGCGTACGGCCTGGAGCGGCACGACTCCACCATTCCACCGCCGTTGCCGCGTGACTCGCGAAGCCTCGCCGCGCGGCGCGGCCAGCTACGGGCGAGTCCCGTGTGGGACGCGTTCGCCGTCGCCGGCGCGCTCAACGCGTCCCTCGACCCGGCCGACCACGTGCGGTTCCTCGACGCGAGCCTGGGCCTGTACCGCTCGAGCAGCGGGCAGCCCGTCTCGGCGTACGTCGCGGTGCGCGAGGTCGACCAGGCCCGCGTGCGGGACGGCGGCAAGGTCACCTGGGAGCAGCAGCACACGCTGCCATACGGCCACAGCAATGGCATCGTGGCCGTCGCCGCCGCGGCAGCAGGTCCCGAGGGCCGCCCGGTGTTCCTGCGGTCGCTCGGTCCAGCCGACTCGGCCAGCGCGGGGCTGGTGGACGTCCGGCTCGCGGCTCCGGCCACCTTCTTCAGTCCAGCGGCCGGCGACTTCGCCATCGTCGGCGGTGAGCCCGGTGAATTCGTGGGCGTGCGCGGCGGCGGCGTGCTGCAGCGGATTGCGCTCGCGTGGGCGCTCCAGAGCCCCCGGCTGGTTACCTCGGATCTCCTGGGCCCCGATGTCGAGATCCTCTGGGAACGGCAGATCGCGTCACGGCTGGCCCGCTACGCCCCGTTCGCGGAATTCGGCGCGCCGTACCCGGTCGTCGCCGGGAACCGCCTCTACTGGCTCGCCAGCGGCTACGTGACATCGGAAACGTTCCCCTCAGGCAACGCGATGCGCTGGCACGGCCGCACCGTTCGCTACCTGCGGGCGGGGTTCATCGGCGTCGTCGATGCGCACTCGGGCCAAACGGCCGTGTACCTGGTCCCGGCAGCCGATCCGCTCAGCATGGCGTGGGCGCGTCGCGCGCCGGAGATCATCCGTGGCTTCGACCGCCTGCCGGTCGAGCTCGCGGAACACCTCCGGTATCCCGAGGAGCTGTTCGACGTCCAGGCGACGCTCATTCGCGGCCCGCTGCTCGCGGCGGCGCCGAGCCCGGCCGCGTCCAGGGGCCGGGCTCCTGCGCTCGACCTGGCGCGCCGCAGCCGGCCCCTCTGGTGGTGGATCGGCCCGTGGACGAGCGACACCGTGACCCGCCTTCGTGTGGTCGGGCGGTTCGAGAGCGAGGAATCGACCGGCCTCTCCGGGATCGTCGCCGGCACGCTGGTGGACGGCCGCCCCGTGCTCGACGTCGTCCGGTTCTCGCCGGCGCTCGAGCTGGCCGGTGCCGCCGAGATCACGCGTCGCCTCGCGGACCAGCGCACCCCGTCGGTGGGCGTCACGGGGGCCCGGCGCATTGCGCCACTCGCGGATGGCGTCCTCGCCGCGCAGGCCACGTACGCTACGGGCGACGGGCCGCCCCGGATCTCGGAGGTGGTGGTGCAGTGGGGAGCCGGGGTCACCCGTGGTCCCACGCTCATCGCCGCGGTGGACAACGTGCTGGCGTCCCGCAATGAGGGCGGCAGCGGCGGCGACTGGTCGTCCGCGCAGCGCTGGTTCGACCGCATGGAAGAAGCCCGGCTCCGAGGGGACTGGGCTGCGTTCGGAAGATCCTATGACGCGCTGCGGCGGTTGCTCTCAGGGCATTAGTTGCCCGGGACTTCGAGTCCCGCTACGTTGACCGCGCGGTAGGCCACAACTCTGGAGAAGCAGTGAATCTGCACGAGTACCAGGCTCGCGAGTTGCTGAAGGTAGCCGGCGTCGCCGTTCCCGATGCCGACGTCGCAGAAACCCCCGAACAGGTCGAAGCCATCGCCCGCCGTCTCGGTACCGGTGTCGTCGTCAAGGCGCAGGTCCACGCCGGCGGCCGCGGCAAGGCCGGCGGTGTGAAGCTTGCGAAGACCGCAGCCGAGGCGCGCGAACACGCCACCCGCATCCTCGGTATGCAGATCAAGGGCCTGGTCGTGAAGAAGGTCCTGGTTGCGCCTGCCGCGTCGATCGCGAGCGAGAGCTATGTCGGGATCATCGTCGACCGCGCGAGCCAGAAGGCCGTGCTGATGGTGAGTTCCGCGGGTGGCGTGGATATCGAGGAGGTCGCGGAGAAGACGCCGGAAAAGATTTTCCGGCTCCCCATCGACCCACGGTACGGCCTCCTCGCGCACCAGGCCATGGGGCTCGCGCTCAAGCTCTACCAGGACATCGACCAGGTGCGGCAGGCCGCGAGCATCATGCAGCGGCTCTACCAGGCCTTCCTCCAGGCCGGCGCGTCACTTGCCGAGATCAACCCGCTCATCACCACGCCCGAAGGGAAGGTCCTGGCACTGGATGCCAAGATCTCAGTGGATGACAACGAGCTCGACCGCCGCCCCGACATCGCGGCGCTGCGCGACCTCTCGGCCGAAGAGCCGTCGGAGGTGAAGGCGCGCGAGGCCGGGCTTTCTTTCATCAAGCTGGATGGCGACGTCGGCTGCTGCGTGAACGGTGCCGGACTCGCCATGGCCACGATGGATCTCGTGAAGTACTACGGCGGGTCGCCGGCCAACTTCCTCGACATCGGTGGCAGCAGCAATCCGCAGAAGGTTGTCTCCGCGCTGGAGATCATCACCGGCGACCGCAACGTGAAGAGCATCCTCTTCAACATCTTCGGCGGGATCACCCGCTGCGACGACGTCGCCAACGGCATCGTCACCGCGACGAAACAGCTCACGCTCGGTCGCCCCATCGTCATCCGGCTCACCGGCACCAACGAGCAGCTCGCGATGGAGATTCTCAAGAAAAACGGTTTCACCGCCGGTACGGACATGGACGACGCCGTCAAGGAAGCGGTCCGTCTCGCGAAGGAGGCCCGGTGAGCATCTTCGTCGGGCACGAGACGAAGCTGGTGGTGCAGGGCATCACCGGCCGCGACGGATCCTTCCATGCGCGGCAGATGCTGGAGTACGGCACCGCCGTCGTTGCCGGCGTAACGCCGGGCAAGGGCGGGCAGAAGTTCGAGAATCAAGCGCCGATCTTCGACACGGTGGCCGATGCGGTCGCTGCCACCGGCGCGAACACGTCGGTGATCTACGTGCCGGCCAGGTTCGCCGCGGACGCCATGTTCGAGGCGGGGGATGCCGGCGTGAAGCTCGTCGTGTGCATCACCGAGGGTGTGCCGGTCCTGGACATGACCCGCGTGCTGCCGTACCTGCGCGAGCGCGGTGTGCGGCTGATCGGCCCCAACTGCCCGGGTGCGATCTCGCCCGGCCGCGCCAAGGTCGGCATCATTCCCGGCCAGATCTGCCGCGAAGGGAAGATCGGGGTCGTTTCGCGGAGTGGCACGCTGACCTATGAGATCGTCTACCAGCTCACGCGGGCGGGTTTCGGCCAGTCGAGCTGCGTCGGGATCGGCGGGGATCCTCTCATCGGCACCAACTTCATAGACTGCCTCGCGGCCTTCGAGGCCGACGCGGAGACGTCGGCGGTCGTGATGATCGGCGAGATCGGCGGCACGGACGAACAGAGCGCCGCCGAATGGGTGAAGGCGAAGATGAAGAAGCCGGTGATCGGGTTCATCGCCGGGCAGACCGCGCCCCCGGGCCGCCGGATGGGCCACGCCGGCGCCATCATCTCGGGCTCCAGTGGCACCGCCGCGGAGAAGATGGAGGCCTTCGCCACGGCGGGCATCGCCGTGATGAAGCGGCCGTCGGATGTCGTCCCGTTGCTCCGGGAACGGATCTGAAACTCGTTGACCTGCTGGCGCGGGATCGCATCCTGATCCCGCTCGATGCGCCCACCCTCGCGGACGCCGCGCACCGGCTGGTGGAGGTCCTGGTGAACGCGGGCGCCACGGCCGACGCGGACAAGCTGGAAGCGCTGGTGGCGGATTCGGTGGCGAAGGACGCTGTCGCGATCGGTCCCGAGGCGTTCATGATCCACTACCGGAGCGACGTCGTGAACAGTGTCTACGTGGCGCTGGGTGTGGCCGCGGAGCCCGTGGCGCTGGACGAAGACTCCGCGCGCGAAGCACGGATCGTCTTCATGATCGTCGCCCCGCTGCGCGAGTCGTTCGATTTTCTCCAGGTGGAAGGCGCCTTTGCGCGCGCGCTGTCCAACCCGGAGATCGTCGAAGGCCTCCTCGCCGCGAAGCGGCCCGGGGTCGTCTTCTGGGCCGCTTGCGCGAACGCACTCTGGGTCGGTGCCATCATCAGCAGGGCGCCCGCCACAATCAATC
>CAMDCH010000170.1:0-6042 GCA_945889655.1 bacterium HR33 | reverse complement strand
CAGGTCCGTTGTCCCAGTCCTGCGCGCTCGAGACGTTGGGCAGGCCCCACTGGCGGCCGTTCCAGCCGTCGAAGCCATCCATCCTGAAGGCCCAGAAGCCGGTCATGAGATCCCCGATCACGATCAGGCCGTCGGCGTTGCGGACGTCGATGCCCCAGGCGCCATTGATCACGGCGGCCGTCGCGGGGATCGGCCACGATGGATCGCGCCAGCGCATCTCGGGATCGCCGACGACTGGTGAGCGGCCGCGGGCGTGCGGTCCGTCATACGTGTCGTAGAACCCCACGGTGTAGGGGTTCGTGGGGTCCATCATGTTGAAGATCTGCAGGCCTTCCTCGTAGGCACCCACGAACACGTATGGCCAGCGAATCTCGACGTTGTGCGGGTTGGTTCTCCAATCGGAGATCCAGGCACCGATCGGCCGCGAGATGGTACTGACCTGCCCGTCGAGTCCCGGCTTGAGGTCCACGATCCGGAGCGGCGCGTACTGGTACTCGGTTTCGAGGATCCCGTAACGGCCGTCAGGCGTCACCGCGAACGTGTGTCCGTTGCGCATGCCCGCGACGCCGGCCACGGAGGTCAGCAATTTCGGAGCAGCAAGATCGGTGACGTTGAAGATGTAATAGCCGCTCGCGCCCGCACCGTAGAACCGGTCCTGTCCCGAGACCGGGTCATAGGCAGCATACATGTCGTGATACGCGCGCAGCGACCCGCCCCCCGTGGTGTCGGGAATCGGGATCTGTCCCGCGAGGGCGCCCGCACCACCGGCCAGGAGTTTCTCGACGTCGTAGATGTTGCCGTGCGGGGTCTGAGTGGTGGTGAACAGCAGACGGCGACCGGTCGAGTGCTTGTATGCAAAGATCTCGTGGAATCCGCCCGGGCCCTCGGGCAACTCGATGCGCGCCGTTTCCTTGATAGTCGACGTGTCGGGGAGCCCGGTGACGTCGAAGAGGATGGCGCCGAGGTCGGCGTCGGGGCCGCTCTGGTTGAACTGGAACGACTGGGCGAAGTAGTACCGGCCGCGGACCTTGAGGTACGATCCCGCCATCCCGCCCCCGCCCTGGTGCAGCTCTGCCACCGGGATGCGCCAGCTCCAGGCCAAGCGCGGTTTCGCCGGGTTGCGGATGTCGACCACGTCGAAGCCCGCCTCCGGCGCGAACCGGCCCATCATCCGCGAGACATAGACGTATGGGCGGGAGAGCTCCTGCTCGATCTCGACATCGGAGACCGTGAAGATCCGGCCAAGCGGGAGATGCGCGACCACCCGCACATTGGCGCTCCCCTGGGCGCCAGGCGCGCGCGTTTGCGCGCCGAGGCTTGCGGGCAGGAGGAGGAGAGCGAGCAGCGACGCGGTGCGAAGCATGGGCCGGAAGTTGCCCATTAGATTCCCGCGATGGAAGTGCAGGTCTTTGGCGTTCAGAAGAGCGCCGACACGCGCAAGGCGCTGCGTTTCTTCTCCGAGCGCCGCATCAAGACGCATTTCGTGGATCTGAAGGAACGCGCGGCGTCGCCGGGCGAGCTACAGCGCTTCGCGCAGAAGTTCGGGGTGACGAAGCTGATCGACCGCGACTCGAAGCGGTTCACCGAGCTGGGGCTCGGCAGCTCGCGGCTCTCGGACCAGCACTGGCTGGACAAGCTCGCGCTGGAGCCGATGCTGCTCCGGATGCCGCTGGTACGCTTTCAGAGCAAGCTCACTGTGGGATCGGCGGTGGACGAATGGAAAGCATGGACGTCTTCACCCACACCGTAGCCCTCATCGGGGTCGTGGTCATCGTGGCCGCCCTGTTCTCCGGGATCATCGACCGGACGGGGCTGCCGCAGGTCGTTCTCTTCCTGCTGCTGGGCGCGGTGCTCGGGCCGGCGGGCCTTGGCGTCGTGAGCTTCACGCTCGAGTCCGGTTCGCTGAAGACAGTCGCGATCCTCGGCCTGGTGCTCGTCCTGTTCACGGACGCAGTGGGCGTAGACGTGAAGAGCGTGAAGCAGCACGCACGGCTGGTCGGGCGCGTGCTCGGTCCCGGAACCATCATTACGGCGGCGCTGACCGCGGGCGCCGCGTGGTGGCTGCTCGACCTCTCTTGGAGCGCCTCGGCCATCCTCGGCTCGGCCCTGGCATCCACCGACCCGGTGATGATGCGGACCCTCCTTCGGCGCGAGGAAGTGCCCCCGGCGGCGCGCCAGGCGCTGCGGTTCGAAAGCGGCGTCAATGACGTCGTGCTCCTGCCGATCGTGCTCATCGCGATGGTGTTCATGGGGAGTGACGCGGAGCTGACGAGCCAGGCATGGTCGCGTCTCGGCCTCGACCTCCTGCTGCTCGGCCCCGGCGCGGGCGTCGTCGCGGGGCTGGTCGCGATCGCCGTGCTCGATTTCATCCGCAAGCGGTTCGGCGTGCGCCGCGACTATGAATCCCTCTACGCGCTTGGCGTCGCCTTCACCGCGTACGCCGCCGCCGAAGCGGTACATGGCAGCGGCTTCCTGGCCGCGTTCGCGGCGGGGCTCACGATCGCCGCATTGGACGTTGAGCTGTGCGACTGCTTCCTCGACTACGGCCAGGCGACGGCCGAAATGTTTCTCCTGTTCACGTTCGTCGCGTTCGGCAGCGGGCTGATCTGGCAGGGCTTCAGTGCGATCAGCGTGCCGGCGCTGATCTTCGCGCTGATCGCGCTCTTCATCCGGTCGGCGGTCATGTGGATCTCGCTTACGGGACTCTCGCTGGACGCAAAGAGCCGGATGCTGATCGTCTGGTTCGGGCCGCGAGGGCTGAGCTCGCTGCTGCTGGTCCTGCTGCCGATTTTCGCCGGGATTGGCGGGGCGGACGCGCTCTTCCCGGTCTGTGCGCTAGTGGTGCTGCTGTCGGTGGTGATTCATGGGGCGATGCTGCCGGTGCTGACGCGGAGGCTGGGTGCGCCCCCACCCCCTCCCCCGCAAGCGGGTGAGGGGAGCATGCGACCGGCATCTCCTGCCTCTCGGCAAATGCCTGTTGTGGGTGACGGAGTCGCGAACAGGGAGCGCGTCACCATCGACGAAGTGCGACGGCTCTGGGACCGGGGCGAACCGGTGCGGCTTCTTGACGTGCGGAAGGACGGCACGTGGAGGGACAGTCCGTTACAGACACGGGGCGCGATCCGGATGAACCCGGAACAGCCTCGACTGATCGCGGCCGAGCTGGCGCTGCCGAAGCACGACTGGCTGGTGGCGTACTGTACGTGAAGGGATGAAGCCACGAGCGCCCGGGTGGCGCGCGAGCTGCAACAGGCCGGCTGGACCAACGCCCGCGCGCTGATCGGCGGGTGGGATGCGTGGCAGGCGGCGGGGATGCCGGTGGAAGAAAAAAGTGAGAAGTAAGAAGTGAGAAGTAAAAAGGGAGAGGGGACTTGAGACTGGATCCAGTCGTGCTCGAAGGACAACATGTCCGGATGGAGCCGCTGTCGATGGGACATCTCGACGGGCTCTGCGCGGTGGGGCTCGATCCCGAGCTCTGGAAGTGGACCATCGCGAGCGTCCTCTCCCGCGACGCGATGCAGCGCTACGTCCAGACCGCGATCGACTGGCAGACGGCGGGGACCGCCCTGCCCTACGCCACCCTGCTCCGCACAGAGAACCGTGTGATTGGCTGCACTCGCTTTGCCAACATCGACACCATCCACCGCCGGGCGGAGATCGGCTGGACGTTCGTGGCGAAGCCCTGGCAACGCACGGCGGCGAACACCGAGGCCAAGTACCTGATGTTCCGGCACGGGTTCGAAGCGATGGACTGCCTGCGAGTCGAGCTGAAGACCGACGTGCTCAACCAACAGTCGCGCAAGGCGATCCTCCGGATCGGAGCGAAGGAGGAAGGCGTGCTGCGGAGCCACCAGATCACCGAGACCGGGCGGGTCCGCGACTCGGTCTACTACAGCGTGATCGCGAGCGAGTGGCCAGGGGTCAAGGCGGTGCTCGAGCAGAGGCTGGCCACTTCGTGAGCACCGACCTATCCACCGCCTGGGCGCCCTACGAGCGCGTGATGCGGGACTACTTCAGAGGCAAGCAGGACGCCACGCTCGTGGTCTATGACAACTTCGAGCGTGACGAGGCTCCGATCGCCTACTTCTTCCGCGAGGAAGACCAGTTCTCGCCGATCGATCACAAGGCGGTGGAGCTGGCGCGCGGCAAGGTGCTGGACGTGGGCGCCGGTTCGGGATGTCACACGCTGGCGCTGCAGCGGCGCGGCCTGGATGTCACAACCCTCGAATTGCTCCCGGATCTCATCGAGATCCAGAAGCAGCGCGGGGTCCGGCAGGTACGAACGGGCAACATCTTCGATTTCTCCGGTGAGCGATACGACACGATCCTCATGCTCATGAACGGCATCGGGCTCGGCGAGACCCTCGCGGGCCTCGAGGAATTACTGGAGCGCCTGAAGCTCCACCTGCGCCCCGGGGGCCAGTTGCTAGCCGATTCCTGCGATCTCCGGCTCTGGGATGCCGCCGGCCGCCCCGATGAGAGCCAGCTCCATCTTCCCGACGGACGCTACCTCGGCGAGCTGCATATCCAGCTGGAGTATGAGGGAGTGAAGGGCCCGCCCTTTCCGCAGCTCTACGCGGACCCGGATACGCTGGCGCGGGTAGCAGGGAAAACCGGGTGGGCCTGCGAAATCGTCGCGAGAGCCGATCCGGGTTACCTCGCTCGACTCACGGTTCGATGATCCAGATTGCCCTGCTCCTCGGCGCGCTCACCGCGCCGCCACCGAAACCGGTCGTGACCTGGACGCCCGCGCGCCCCGCGCAGGGCGGCTTCGTGATGTTCCGCGCCGTTCCGGCGAAGGGCGATTCCACCATAGAAGGATTCACCGGGCACTTTGCCGGCGAAGTCCTGCATTTCAGGCGGGATAGCACCGGCGCGTTCATTGCGTTCGGCGGCGTGCCGGTCGAGACCCGGGGCAACCTCGATCTCCCGCTGGCGATCGCGCGCACCGGCGGAACCACCGACTCGGTCGTCCTGAAGGTCCCCGTGCTGGCGTCGAAGTTCGGCAAGGAAACGCTCTCGGTCGACCCGCAATTCACCGACCAGCCCGACTCGGCACTCGCGGCCCGGATCGGACGCGAAGCAATTCTCATTCGCGCGGCATGGATCAAGACGCACCAGACGCCTCGCCTCTGGACGGAACCGTTCGCGCGGCCGAGACCCAGCAAGATCACGAGCGGGTTCGGAACGGGGCGGGAGTTCAACGGGGTCGTGCAGAGCCGACACCTCGGCGTCGACTTCGACGGCAGCGTGGGATCCACAATCCGGGCCTCCAACGCCGGCGTCATCGAGCTGGTCGGGGAGTTCTACTATTCGGGCAACATCGTCATCGTGAACCACGGGGGCGGGATCGCCACCGCCTACCTGCACATGAGCAAGCTGCTCGTGAAGGAAGGCGACACGATTGCCAAAGGGCAGCTGATCGGCCTCGTGGGGTCGAGCGGTCGCGTGACCGGTCCCCATCTCCACTGGATCGCCAAGTACGGCACGATCTCGGTAAACCCGCTTACACTACTGGCGGTGACCGCCCCGCCACCGCGGAAGGCGACTCGCCCACCGACCCGGAAGCCGGCCTAGCGCCCCCCGGGATTCCCGGGGGTATTCCTTCAGTAGTGCCTCAGGCTGCATATTGGGCCCCGGAATCTTCCCCGGGGCCTTTTCCATGAAGTTCGCCATCGTTGCCGCTGGTCTCCTGTTCGCGCTGCCCCTGCAATCCCAGAACCGGACCTACGCGCCGGAGACCGGGAGCAGCAACATCCGCGTGCTCGCGCACATCCCGCTCGGCTGGCAGTTCACGATAGCAGACATCGAAATCGAGCAGGAGCTGTCACGCCCGTACGCCTACGTGCAGCGCGACTTCGGCCCGGCCGGGTTCGACGTGATCAACCTCAAGGACCCCTCGAAGGCCAGGATCATGTACTCGTGGACCATCGAGAAGCCCGACCTGCACACGGGGCGAGGCGGCTCGGATGGCCACTACTTCAAGCACCAGGGACGATACTACTACGTCCAGTCCTTCCACTTTTCGAATGCAGGTCCCGA
>CAMDCH010000169.1:0-6098 GCA_945889655.1 bacterium HR33 | reverse complement strand
GGCAACGCTACCGGCGCCATCGAGGCGGGGGCGGCAGGGGTCGCAGTGATTTCGGCGATCTTCGCGGCGTCCAGTATCGAGGCCGCCGCGCGGGAAATCAGGACGGCGGTGGACTCGGCGCTCGCGGCGCGCGGATCTGCCGGATAGCTGCCACGTGCTCCTGAAGTGTGCGGGAGAAGACGTGCTTGCCGTCCGCCTGCGCCACGAAAAAGAGAAAGTCGCTCTTCGCGGGATACAGGGCCGCGCGGAGACTCGCCTCGGACGGCTGTCCGATGGGCCCAGGCGGAAGGCCGTCAATCAGATACGTATTGTACGGTGACCGGAAGAGGTAATCCTTCTCGAAGAGCCGGCGCCGTTTCCCCAGGGCATAGATGACGGTCGGGTCCGCCTGGAGCCTCATGCGCCGGCGGATCCGGTTGGTGTACACCGATGAGACGTACGCGCGGTCAGGCCCATATCGCACCTCACCCTCGATGATCGACGCCAGCGTCACGATCTGGTGCCGCGTCATCCCCAGTGAATCGAGGCGGGGATTCCATTCCGGGTGCCAATGGGCATCGAACTCCGCGAGCATCTGGTTGACCAGTTCGGCGGCGCTGGCGCCGTGCCGCACGAGGTACGTGCTCGGGTAGAGGTAGCCCTCCAGCGATGTCGCCTGCGGATCCATCCGCGCGACCAGCCGCGCTTGGCGCGCCGCCGCGTGAAACTGGTCCCCCGGGACGTCCAGCTGCTGCGACACCATCGTCGCCACTTCGTTCAGCATCAGGCCTTCCGGCAGAACCAGCCGTCGGAGTGCCGCGCGTCCCGTCGTCAGCAGGCTCACGAGCCTCGGCGCCGAAAGGCCGGGCCGCACGTCGTAGACGCCCGCCTTGATCTCGTCCGCCCTTCCTGTGAGCCGGGCGTACCAGCGGAAATAGCGTGGTGACGCGAGGAGCTGGTGCGCTGTCAGCGAATCGGCGGCAGAGGAAAGCGACGCTCCGGCGGGAATGCGGACCTGCACGGCAGGTCCGGAAGGCGTTCCACCGCAGCCCGCGGCCAGCATCAAGATGGGGAAGAGGAATCGCGTCTTCACGAGCGGCGCCGGTCCAGGAAACCCTGCAGCAGCACCGTCGCGGCGAGCGCGTCGACTTCGGCCTCGCGGCCGCGCGTCTTGCCGCCCATCTCGGTTATCGCCTGGCGGGCGCGGCTCGAGGTGAACCGCTCGTCCACCAGGTCCACCGGGAGCGATGTGGCGCGCGCGACTTCACCGGCCATGGCACGCGCAGCGGCGGCGGCGGAGCCTTCGGTACCATCAGGCGTGATGGGAAGTCCGACCACGATCCCGGTCGGGTGATGCTCGTCCACCTGGTCGCGGAGGGCGCGCATCGGCAGTCGCCTGCCGGCGCGGCGGGTCAGCGTGGCCAGGGGCTGGGCCAGGGTCTGGGTGGGATCGGAGAGGGCCAGGCCGATACGCTTCTCGCCCCAATCAATCGCGAGAATGCGACCCGAGCGGGGAAGCTCGACGGTCGGACGGTCGGACGGGCGGACGGGCGATTCCGCGGGGTTGTCTGCCCGTCTGCCCGCCTGCCCGTCTGCCCGTCTCATCCCTGTTGCATGGTCGCGAAGAACTCCTTGTTGTTCTTCGTGCGCTTCATGCGCTCGAGCAGGAACTCGATCGCTTCCACCGGCGGCATATCTGCCAGGAAGTTGCGCAGCAGGTAGACCTTGTTGAGGTCTTCCTTGTCGAGCAGCAGCTCTTCCTTGCGGGTGGAGCTGCGCTGGACTTCGACCGCCGGGTAGATGCGCCGGTCGGCAATCCGGCGGTCCAGGATGACTTCCGAGTTACCGGTACCCTTGAACTCTTCGAAGATCACTTCGTCCATGCGGCTGCCGGTCTCGATCAGCGCGGTGGCGATGATGGTCAGCGAGCCGCCCCCCTCGATGTTGCGTGCCGCGCCGAAGAAGCGCTTGGGCTTCTGGAGCGCGTTGGCGTCCACACCGCCGGAGAGGATCTTGCCCGAGTGCGGCACCACCACGTTGTGGGCTCGCGCGAGGCGGGTGATGGAATCCAGCAGGATGATCACGTCGCGCCGGTGTTCCACCAGGCGCTTGGCCTTCTCGATCACCATGTCCGCCACCTGCACGTGCCGGTCGGCGGGCTCGTCGAACGTGGAGGAGATGACCTCCGCCTTCACGTTCTCTTCCATGTCCGTGACTTCTTCCGGGCGCTCGTCGATCAGCAGGACGATCAGCGTGGCGTCGGGATGATTCTCGGTGATGGAGTTGGCGAGCTTCTGGAGGAGGATGGTCTTGCCGGCCTTGGGCGGCGACACGATCAGGCCGCGCTGCCCGAACCCGATCGGCGTGAGAATGTCCAGGACCCGCATGGAGATCTCGCCGTCCTTGCGCTCGAGCTTGATCCGCCGTTCCGGGTAGCGGGGGCGCAGGTTGTCGAACGCGATCCGGTGCTTGGCCTTGTCCGGTTCCTCGAAGTTGACGGTCTCGACCTTGAGCAGGGCGAGGTACCGCTCGCCTTCCTTGGGGGGCCGTACCTGGCCCAGGACCGTGTCACCGGTGCGGAGGTCGAAGCGCTTGATCTGGCTCGGGCTGACGTAGATGTCGTCCGGCCCGTAGAGATAGTTCCAGTCCTGACTCCGGAGGAACCCGTAGCCTTCCGGCAGGATTTCGAGCACGCCTTCGCCGCGGAGAACGGTGTCGGAATCGAGGAGCGATTGCTCGATGCGGAAGATCAGATCCTGCTTGCGGAGGCCGGAGTAGTTGGTGATGTTCAACTCTTCCGCCATCGCGTGCAATTCGGCTACGGATTTCTTCTTGAGTTCAGCAATGTCCACGTAGGACTCCGTCGGTGCTGGTAGGATTTTGCCGCGACTTCAGGGTTTGGTTATAAAGGGGTCGCCCGTGGGCGCCGGAAACAGCTCGGGAATGACAGTCGGGGATCGTCGAAAGAAGTGAGAAGCTCTCCCGAGAAGATAAGGAGCGTCGCCGCACGTCGTCAAGAGCAGCCGTATCCGCACTGACCGGGTTCTTCGAGTATTGGCGCACGGTCTACACCCGCGACCGCGAGATCATCGAGGCGGTGGTGGCCCCAGACCATCGTGGGCCCTCCCCGGAGCTGGCCAAGGCGCTCTCCGCCTGGCCCGGGACCTTCTACTGGTCGCAGCCCGATGGACCGGGCCGGCTCGTCCTGGTTCCGCGCCTGGCCGCCGCCCCACGCGAACGCTGGTGGCTCCACGTCGCCCTGTTCGTCGTCACGTTCATGACCGTCGCGGCGGGTGGCGCGCTGCTGGCCGGCCAGGTCCCGCTCCGCCCGGCGCCCGAATTTGCCCCGACGATGGCGTGGCTGGGACTCACGGTCGCCCGGTGGTACGAGGCCATCCGCGGCGGGGCTGACTTCTCGATGGCGCTGATGGCCATCCTGCTGACGCACGAGTGCGGCCACTACTTTCTCGCCCGGCGCTATTTAATCAACGCGTCGCCTCCGTATTTCCTCCCTGCGCCCTACCAGGTGAATTTCATCGGCACCTTCGGAGCGTTCATTCGTCTCCGCAGCCCGATCGCGGACCGCCGCCAACTGATGGATGTCGGTGCGGCCGGGCCATGGGCCGGATTCATAGTGTCGATGGTGTTTCTCCTCGTGGGACTCGCGCGCTCCCAGGTTGCGTCGGGGGGACTTGAGATCTCCCTGTTCACGCCTGTCCTGGGTATCGACGGCCACGGCTACGGCGATTCCGCCATCACGTATGCTTTTCGCCAACTCTTCTTCGGCGACGTCCCGGTGCTCCTCCACCCGCTCGCCATCGCGGGGTGGTTCGGCGTCTTCATCACCGGTCTCAACCTCATCCCGCTTGGCCAGCTGGATGGTGGCCACGTCCTGCACGCACTGATCGGCCGGCGGCAGGGGATCGTGGGCGCACTGGCATGGCTCGGTCTGCTCAGGCTCAGCGAGTGGTTTGCCGGATGGCTGATCTGGGCCTTACTGATTCTGCTCCTTTCCCGCGGCCGGATCGTTCACCCATCGGTCGTGGATCGACATCGCCGCCTTCCGGCCAGCCGCGTTGCCTACGGTTGGGCAACGATGGGGCTCTTTCTTTTGACGTTCACGCCGGCTCCGCTCTACTTCCCCCTGTCTTCCTGGTTTAGATAAGGAAAGGAACTCGTCGGACCTTCAGGCGAGAGTTTCCTGCCGTTCTGATTGCGTAAGTCGTGGAGTGAATTATCTTTGCGCAAACCAAGCGGAGCCTTGTATGGCCGCGAACCCCGCGCGTTCCGGGGCCAAGAAGAGCTCTGAGCCGGTGGCTCACGAGTTGGCCCCTCTTCGATTGGGAAATCTCGATGTCCCTGTCCGGCTGTCCATGTGGCGCGGAGAGGACCAGTCGTGGCGGGGCCGGCTGATCTTCCGCTCCGGAACTGACGAGGTCACGACGACCGACATCTTCTGCGCGGCGACCGAAACCGACCTCTGGGATGCGGTGCGAGGGCTCCGGGACCACCATTTGCGCGACCTCTACCGCTCGCTCATTCCTTGACCGCTACTCCGGCCGACGACCGCATCCGCCAGCTCCGTCACGACTTGGCCAACCCTCTCTCTGCTATCCTTGCGGAAACCCAGCTGCTGCTGCTGCGGGCGGATTCGCTTGATGGGGAAACGGTTACCTCGCTGAAGGAAATCGAGGCGCTGTCGCGAAGGATGCGGGAAATGCTCCAGCGAATCGTCTGAGGGCGTTGGCGCCCTCCCTGGACCTGGTCCAGGATCGGGCGATTCGCGGATTGTGACGTGGCCCACCATGCCTTGCCATGTGACCCACACCACTGCACTAAACGGTTGTCGCTGTGAGTATTGCGACCGTTGAGGTGTGGGTCCCAGACCGACTTGACGGGGGTAAGGTGGGTGGCGAAGTTGGTCCTTCCCTCGCTCGTCAATCCCAAATTGGTAGTCCGCTGGAGTCCAACTATGGCGAATGGTTTCGCTGGCACTCGCGTCGCGCCCATACTGGCGTTCGCGGTGCTTACCGGTGTCGCCGCATGTGGCGGGCGAGGTCCGGGCGCCGTATCTCCGCAGGAAGTGCCCGACCTCCAGGCGCGCGTCGCGAAGGATCCCGAGAACGCCGCCCTCCAGCAGCGATACGCGGCGGCCCAGTTCACGGCCGGTAACTGCGCCATTGCCACCGAGGCCGCTACCAAGGCGCTCTCGCTTCGCCCGGCGGATGGCATCAGCACGCTGATCGCGGGCCAGTGCCTCGAGCGGGGCGGCCAGTTCGACCGCGCGATCGCGTCATACGAACGTTTTATTTCCATGTATCCCAAGGCCGACGGCATCCCGGCCGTGCGTGCCCGCGAGTTGCTGGCGCGGCGTGACCAGGCGACGGCCCTTGCGCGCACGGCGCTGCAGCGTGAGTCGGAGCTGGCGGCTCAGCCCGGTGACCCGCAGACCGTTGCGGTGCTCCCGGTCCAGATCGTCGGCGATTCGTCGTACCAGCCACTCTCGCGCGGCCTCGCCCAGATGCTCATCTCCGATCTCGCGCTGCTCCAGCGGTTCCGCATGGTGGAGCGCGTACAGATCGGCGCCATCATGGACGAGCTCAAGTTCAACCAGTCGGACCGGGTCGACCCCGCGACCGCCGCCCGTGTGGGCCGGCTGGTCCAGGCCAGCCGGATGGTCCAGGGTCTCGCCACCATTCCGGCGAGCGGGCAGGTGTCGTTCGGGGCCAGCGTCGTGCAGCGCACCGGCGAAGTGGCCCCCGGCACCCCGGTGACCGGGACGCTGCGGTCCCTGCTCCAGATGGAAAAAGATCTCGTGGTGCAGCTCGCGGCGCGCATGGGCTACACCTTGGCGGAAGCCGAGCGGCGGCGGATTCTCGAGAACGGCACCCAGAACATCCAGGCATTCCTGTCATACTCGCGCGGTCTGCTCGCGGAAGACGCGGGCGACTTCTCGCGCGCGGCGCTCTACTACGGCGAGGCGGTCCAGGCGGACCCCGGCTTCACCGCGGCGCGTGACCAGCAGCAGGCGTCGGCGGCCGCGCCAGCAGTGCAGCAGGGCGGTACGCAGGTGGCTGTGGTCGTGGCGCAGACGGGCGCGCAGGCTTCACAGCCCTCCG
>CAMDCH010000168.1:0-6128 GCA_945889655.1 bacterium HR33 | reverse complement strand
CAGCCCCCCCACGCGCGTAATCCCAACAGCGTTCCGTAACACGCCGTCGTAGGTGAAGGAGTCCGCCTCATTGAGCTGTATGGCGCGCGCGACAAACGAGCCGTAACCGGTAAGGAGAAGCTCAACCGACCCGATTGTGCCGTTCAGGTCCAGCGACGTCCCCCAACCCCGCTCAGGTTCGAGGGCCGGTCCCTGCCGCACATCCCGGAGCCCCATTCCTTCCGTCTCCTCGGTCAGCGCGCTCGGCGGGGCGAAACCGGTCCCAACGCTCGCGCGAGCTGACCATCCAGTCCCCCGCTTGGCCAGCACTGAAACCCGCTCGGTGACCTGGACGCCCCCCTCCGAATGGCGATCACCGCGAAGACTGACGGAAACCGTGAGCGGACCAAGGCGATGGTCACCCGTAGCAAAGAGGCTTGGTGTGACCCACTGGTGATCGAAAACTCTGTTCAGCGCGTTGGCGTAGATGTCACCCTGCACAGCGCCACCGAACACCGTGGACCAGCGCGGCCGAGTCACGGAGCGGGTGACCTCCGCGAAAGCCGTCGAGATCCGGTCATGCTCCACCGGACCGGGACCGAATGTCCGGTCCCGACCGCTCGAGGAGACGGCAAGCCGGACGGCGACATGGGTCGAGTCAGCGCCCGGAAACCGTGCTCGCATCCCGATGTCACCGCGCTGAGAGGTGAGTCCCTCGGAGAACGGCAGGCCGTCCGGCGCGGTCGCATTGCCGAGCGTTCCGCCGACGCGGCTGTCATAGCCGAACCCCGCCGTCAGGAACATCGAGCGCCCCGCGGCGTCCTCTCTCACAAATCGCGCGCGGGCGCCACCTCGCCGTGCTCGCGGCTGGTCGCCCCAGCCGTCCTTGTCCACGTCCTCGGCACCCTGGATTGTGCCGGAAAGCAGGAGGGATACGCCGGCTTCCGTGCTCAGTCGGTGGCTCAACCAGGCAGCGGCATCCGTGACGCCGCGCGTCCGCTTGTTGAGCAGCACTTCCTTTTTCCCGGTCGGCTGCTTGGAGACGAGATTGACCACACCACCGAGCGCCTGCCCACCATACAGGGCGGAGGCTGCTCCCTTGATGATCTCCACCTGCTGCAAGTCGACAGGCGAGATGTCCAGTGGGCCGATGGCACTGGACGCTCCGCCGTACTGGGGAAGACCATCCGCCAGCATGGCCGTGTACTGGCCGGGAAGACCGAGAATCCGCACGCTGCCGGTCCCGACCGACGGTGATGCCGAGTGCACCCGCACCCCGGGCGTCTCGTTGAGCAGCATGGTGATGCCGCTCGGCGCCATGAGCGTGTTCTCGTCCACTTCCATCTCATCGAGGACTTCGACGCGGAGGGGTGTTTCTCCGGCGAGGCGCTCGGTCCGCGTGGCCGTGATGGTCACGGGGTCCAGCATCATCGCCATGTCTTCCATGGCCACGTCGATGGTCAGTGAAATGGTGCTATCCGCGACTACCGTGACCGTGGCGCGCTTCGGCACATACCCGATTCGCGCTACGAGAATCGTACGGCGGCCGGCGGGCAGCATCAGCAGTGCCCGGCCATTGGCGTCAGTCGAGACGCTGCGGTCGTCAGACCGAATGAGCGCACCTTCCACGGGCCCCATCGGTTCCTGAACGGTGAGATGGACGGTCCCGGAGTCGGGCTGTTGCGCCTCGAGTGGCACGATCCCGAATAGCACGAGGAACAGCCCGATGATGGGAAGACGAACTGGGCAAAAGTGGGACATATGGTGCGAACAGTAAGCGGGACTACGTCGCAGCGGTGCGAGTCCCCGCCCTCCGTTTCGTCGCATGGCAACAGGCTAAGCCATTTCCTGACTACCGGCCAGCAGCTTACTGGAAGGCCTGGGCCCGGATCGGTACGGCTGGTGCGGCCGCGGGACTGGGGCTACTATGCTTCAACGCCAGTTTCAACGTCAGGGCTGGTCCGCCCGTACATGAAGCTGAGGTACTCTAAGGAGATTCCGTGATCGCCAAATGCGTTGCCCGGGGGCTCGCCCTTTCTGCCCTGTTGGTCGTCGGTCCGTCGCTCGCGTTCGCCCAGGCCCACGATATGTCGGCCATGGCCGGCGGTCCCATCGTGCTCCCGCCGGGTTCGAAAATCACCAAGGCGGACGTCGAGTTCATGCAGGGGATGATCGCCCACCACGCGCAGGCCGTCTACATGTCTCGGCTGTCCTACGGCCGCCCAGGCCTGAATCCCCAGGTGCTCAAGCTTGCCAAGATGATTGACCAGTCGCAGATCCCTGAAATCATCATCATGCAGGACTGGCTGCGCCGCAATAATCAGTTCGTGCCCGACACATCGTCGTGGCGCCACATGCAGATGGCGGGGATGCTCACGGACGAGCAGATGAAGACGCTCACTGACGCCCAGGGCCTCCAGTTCGATCGCAAGTTCCTCGAGTACATGATCCAGCACCACAACGGCGCGCTCCAGATGGTGAATGACCTCTTCGCCTCGCCGGGCGGCGGCCAGGACGTGGACACCGGTGTTTTCGCCACTGATGTTGTCTTGGTGCAGACTGCCGAGATCGGTCTGATGTTGAAGTTGAGGAAGGACGAGTTGCCTTGACCCGAAGTCAGCAGGTTCACCAGTCCCCTTTGCCGGAGCTTTTCCACATGTACAGAGCCGTCAGGTTGGTCGCGCTCGCCGCGACACTCATGCTGCCCCGGTTACTTGGGGCTCAGGAGGCGACGTACCCTACCACGTACGATCCACGGTATAACCTCAAGCCCGGCCGGTTCGACGCCGGCCAGGCCATCAGCAACATGCGCCTCGTGTCCGCGTCCGCCAAAGCGGCAGCGTTCGACACGGCGCGCGGCCTGACGTTCGCCAACTCCGACCTCACGTTCGGCACGCACGTCGTCTACCAAGGCAACTTCTCCGGGTTCACTGTGTGGGATGTCTCGAACCCCGACAAGCCGGTAGTCGCGTCGACGGTCCGCTGCGCCACCTCGCAGGGTGCTCCGACCGCCTATGGCAACCTCCTCTTCCAGACCGCTCAGGGCGGGGGCAACCGCAAGGACTGCGGCAGCCAGGGTGTGCAGGATCCCAAGGACCACATGGCCGGGGTGCGCATCTGGGACGTGTCGAACCCGAGGGCGCCCAAGCTCGCCAAGAACGTCGAGACCTGCAAAGGCTCGCACACGTTCACGCTGATCCCGAGCAAGACCGACAAGAACATCGTCTATCTCTACCTGTCGGGCGGTGGCACGCCCCGGCCGGAGTCCGAAGTCCCCGAGTTGAAGTGCAAGGACGGAACTGATCCCGCGGATCCGACGAACTCGAATTTCACGCTCGACATTGTCAAGGTCGATCTCGCCAACCCGGAAAACTCCAGGCAACTCCCGGGCGGCGCGCGCATCTTCACCGGCCTCGAGCCGAGCCCGGACTGCGCGAAGTTCTGTCTTCCGCCAAACCCGAACGCCGGTGGCGGACGCGGTGGACGCGGCGCTGCACCGGCCGCACCGGGCGCACCGGCCGTAGCGGCCGCACCCCCACCGGTCCGCACGGGACCGGGCAACTGCCACGACGTGACGTCGTACCCGGAGCTGAACCTCCTGTTCGGCGCGTGCGGCAACGCGGGCATCCTGGTGGATATCTCGAACCCAGAGAAGCCGGTGCGGATCTCTGCCGTCAGGGACGACAACAACTTCCAGGGCCGGCACACGGCCGCGTTCAACAACGACGGCACGAAGCTCGTCGTCACCAATGAGTGGGGCGGTGGTACGAGCCCGATGTGCCAGAAGGACAACATGATGGAGATGGGTGGCAACACGATCTTCTCGGTCAGCAAGGACCGGAAGACGCTCACCCAGCACGCGTACTACAAGCTTCCCGTGGCCCAGTCGTCGGAAGAGAACTGCGTTGCGCACAACGGCTCGCCGCTGCCGGTGCCGGGGCGCGACGTCTACGTGCAGGGCTGGTACCAGGGTGGAATCTCCCTCATGGACTTCGATGATGTGGACCATCCAAAGGAAATCGGCTACTTCGACCGTGGCTCGATCGACCCGCCGCCGCTGATTGACGCGGGACCCGCCGGTGCACCGCCCGCACCCGGGGCACCAGCAGCAGCCGGCGCCGCGCAGAGGCCGCGCAGCACCACCGGTGGCTCGTGGGGCGCGTACTACTGGAACGGGTACATCTACTCGTCCGAAATCGACCGTGGCCTGGACATTCTCGAACTTCAGCCGAGTGCCGCGCTGTCGGTGAATGAGCTTGCGGCGGCGAAGCTCGTGACCTTCTCGGACTACAAGCCAACGACCCAGCGGAAGCCGGTCTGGCCGGCGGCGTTCCCGGTCGTGCGGTCGTACCTCGACCAGCTGGTCCGGAACAACGGGCTGGCAGAAGCCCGTACCACCGCGATCGGCGCGGCGATTGATAACGCCGAGCAGAAGTCCGGCGCGGCGCGCGGTGCAGCGTTGACCGCACTGGCGGCGCAGGTGGACAAGGATGTTGCCGGCGCGAAGGATGGAGAGCGGGTGAAGACGATGGCTGCCGAGATTCGGCGGCTGGCGGCGGTTTCGAAGTAGCGGAGCCCGCGCGAAGTTTTTGCAGGCAAGGGCCGGGCACTTTGCCCGGCCCTTTGCTTGTGTATCAATGTGACTGGACGCCCGTGGAGTGCACCATTTTCAGGCAGACGGCAGATGAGCATTTGCTGCGCGCGAGGCTATATTGCACTACCTCCGACGAAGGCCGTTATTTCACGATCAGCCTCGAAACCCCAATCGAATGACCCCTCCGTGCCGAGTGTCATAAAATGTCATCGTTGTCACGAAGTCCTCAAGCCGGGGCCTAACGCCCGCCTGACTCTGGCTGGACGCTGGGCGCATCGGAAGTGCCCGCCCGACACAGAAGTTCAGCGGTCCACCTCTTCCAGCCTGGCCGGACCTCGCGATTCTATCTCGGAAGGGTGAACCAAACCTCGCCTAGCGCCGGAGTGGATGCTCGCGGAAGAACGCCCACATCAGGTTCGACGCATCAATGCTGTAAGTCGTAGGGCCGGTGAACCATTCCGGCATCGGCCCGCCTCCGGGCCAGGTGTGACCGCCTCCGTGAATGGTATACAGCACCACGTCCGCACCGTCCGCGCACTGGGTGTAGGTGCGCCGGGTGACATCCGCCGCCACGCTGGAATCCACCGGACTCGGGCGGCAGCCATTCCGCTGCGCCCAGCTCGCCGTCCACGTCACCTGGCTCGGAAAACGCTTGTCATCTAGCACGACCCATGACGTACCGCCGTTGTACGGCGCCGCCAGGTCCAACGTGCCATGAAAGTTGATCATCGGCACGGGGCGAGGGTCGGGACACCACGTGAACGGCGCCAGCTGGGCCGACGCAACCAGCCCGACTGCCGCAATACGATCCCGCAGCGTGCAGGAGAGAGCGAACGACATCCCTCCCCCGTTGGACAGCCCGTTGGCGTAGACTCGCGCGGGATCGATGTTGAAGTGCGCCGAGATGGTGTCAATGAGCGCCGCGATGAACGTCGCATCGCGACCATCCTCCTCGTGCCACACGCGTACACCTCGTCCACCCACACCCGACGGGTACACGACGATGATGCCCTCGCGATCCGCCACGTCGTTCCAGCGACTCATGTCCCGCTGGGCGGCGCCCCAGAGTCCGGCACCGTGCAGGCTGATGATGAGCGGCGTCGGCCTGGAGCGATCGTAGCTCGCGGGAACATGCAGCAGGTACTCCCGCTCCACGCCCGACGACATGAACCTGCCATTGTCACGATTGGCCAGGTAGAACGACACGGCCTCGATTGGGACCACGACCACCGGGAGCGCGAGGAGCACCAGCGCCGCGCCCAGGACCCACCGCCGGTCCTTCATCTGTGCCGGTTCCACGCCAGCGCCAGCGGCGCGGCGGACAGTCTTGCGAGCGGTGTCGCCAGGATCGCGAGCAGCATGAGCAGGTAACGCGGCATGTGCGGAGTGTCCAGCATCCATACGAGCACGGCGTACAGGGTAAATACCGCGACGCACCAGCCTGCCGCGCCGATCAGCAGCGTGGAGTCCCGCACCAGTCGATCGCGAAACAGTCGAACGGCGATCCACGCCGCCGCGGTCATCTTGCAGCCGACCAGGACCGCGAACACCGCCG
>CAMDCH010000167.1:0-6128 GCA_945889655.1 bacterium HR33 | reverse complement strand
GCTTGTCACCGCCATTCGCCAGGCGCCCAAGCCCGTGATCGCGAGCATCAATGGACCGGCGGCGGGCGGCGGTGCCAACCTCGCGCTCGCCTGCGACATCCGTCTCGCCTCGGATCGCGCATCCATCGGGCAGACGTTCAACCGGATCGGGCTGCACCCGGACTGGGGCGCTACCTATTTCCTCCCGCGCATCGTCGGGCCGTCGAAAGCACTCGAGCTCTTCTTCACCGCCGACGTGATTCCGGCCGACGAAGCCCTGCGGCTCGGGATTTTCAGCCGGGTGGTCCCGCAGGACCAGCTCGCGGCGGCCACGCAGGAGCTGGCGCGTCAGCTGGCCGCCAAGCCTCCCATCCCGCTCGCGCTGGCCAAGCGGACAACCTACGAGAGCGAGTCCCATTCGCTCACGGCGATGCTCGACATCGAGCTCACCAGCCAGATGCAATGTTTCCGCAGCCCGGATGCCACGGAGGGCCTCGCGGCTTTCCTCGAGAAACGCCCGCCGGTGTTTGCGGGCCGATAGGAGAGAGTCATGCGCAAGGTGCACAACTGGGATGAATGGATCGACTACTTCCATTACTGGCAGGATTCCATCGGGTTGAACCGCGAGGAGCTGAAGAAGTTCAACTTCTCGGTAAAGTTCGACGAGCCCGAGGAAACCGCCATCGAGTTCGGCCATTACAAGGGCCAGCGCAAGTGGCCCACCCTGATGCACATCACCGACCAGCGCATCCGCGACGCGCTGCAGAACCTGATCGTCTACCAGGGCGATACCGAGTTCGCGTCGGTGGAGCAGCAGCGCAACCTGCTTCTCAATCCGCCCAGCGACTACGACATGCAGTCCATCATTCGCGTGATGTGCGAAGAGATGCGCCATGGCTGGCAGATGTCGTACCTGCTCTGCGAGCACTTTGGCGACGAGGGGAAGCGGGAAGCCCAGAAGCTGCTGGAGCGGCGCGCCGAAGAGGGTGAGCGGCTCCTCGGCAGCTTCAATGAGATCGTAGACAACTGGCTGGACTTCTTCACGTACACTCAGTTCATCGACCGCGACGGCAAGTTCCAGCTCAAGATGCTATCCGTGTCGGCCTTTGATCCCCTGGCCCGCTCCATGGGCCCGATGTTGAAGGAAGAGAGCTATCACCTCGGCACCGGAAACTCGGGCCTCCTCCGTATCGTGAAGGCCGGGCGGGTCCAGCCGGAGCTGATCCAGAAGTTCTTCAACAAGTGGGTCCCCACGGCCTTCGACCTCTTCGGCACTGATCATTCGTCGTCGGCCCACTGGGCCTACGTCTGGGGCCTCAAGGGCCGGTTCGATGAGCGGGAAAACCCCACCATGCCCGACAAGGCGCTTCTCAACGACTACGCCCGAGTCCTCTATCGGGACGAATGCGTGCGCCTGGTAGACCGGCTCAACGACTACATCCCGGACCGCGACCGCTGGCTCCGAATCCCGGACATCAAGTTCAACCGCCGGATCGGCCAGTACGCGCGCCAGCACTACACCATCGATGGCGAGCCGATGAGTGCCGAGCCTTACGATGCGTACGTCGCAGCGGTGATGCCGGGCAAAGCCGACTACGCCACGCTGCACGAGTTGATGAAGGACCGCGACTGGATCGAGCAGCGCAAGGCGAGCCAGAACTGAAGCCCCTCATCATCGCCCATCGCGGCGCGTCGGGGGTGGAGTTCGAGAATTCGCTCGCCGCCTTCCGGCGCGCCGTGCAGGACGGCGCGGACGCGGTTGAGCTGGACGTGCATGCAACCGCGGACGGCGAGATCGTGGTCCATCACGACGATACGATCGCGGGTCAACCCATCGCTTCCCTTCCGGCCGCCACGGTACGCCGCCACTTGCTCCCGAACGGAGAGCCGATTCCCACACTGGACCAGACCCTGGATGTCATCGGCCCCCGGTTGACCGTCTTTGTCGAGGTCAAAGGACTCTCTTCCGGCGATGACGACAGCCTCCTTGCCGTTATTGCGGCGGGACCGGCGCCAGACAACTGCCAGGTGCATTCGTTCGACCACCGGATCGTGAAGCGCCTCCGCGCGCTCCGCCCCGCCCTGCGGACCGGGATCCTCAGCTGCGGGTTCCCGGTTGATCCGCTGCGCCAGGTCACTGACGCCGGTGCCGTAGCTTTGTGGATGGAACAGTCCCTGATCGACGACGCCCTGGTCGGCGCGGTTCACGAGGGCAAAGCCCGGGTGTACGCGTGGACGGTGGACGACCCCCGCCGGCTCAGGGCGCTCGCGGGGATGGGTGTCGACGGCCTGTGCACGAATCATCCGGCCCGCGCCCGCGAGGCCCTCGCGTGAAGCGAATCGCCGTCATCGGCGCGGGAACGATGGGGCATGGCATCGCGCAGGTCGCGGCGATCGCGGGCTTCGAGACGTTCCTGACCGACACCAGCGACGAGGTTCTCGAGCGCGCCGTGGCGCGGATCGCGGAGAACCTCTCGGGGGCGGTCGAGCGCGGGAAGCTCACCCGCGAGGAGTCTCATGCCGCACGGAACCGCATTGGCCTCGACACGGATATCGGTTATGCCGTGAAGGAGGCGGACCTGGTGGTGGAAGCGGTCGTCGAAGACCCGGATGTGAAACGCCGGCTCTTCCAGCAGCTCGAGGGACTCGCACGCGCGGACGCCATCCTCGCGAGCAACACATCGTCCCTCTCCATCGCCGCCATCGCCGCGGGGACGAACCGCCCTGGGCGGATCATCGGGATGCATTTCTTCAATCCCGTGCACATCATGAAGCTGGTCGAGGTGGTCACGCACGAACGAACCGAGCCGGGCGTGGTCGAGCGCGTGCGCGAAGTCGCCGTACGCATGGGGAAGGAACCCATCGTCGTGCGGGACTCGCCGGGCTTCGCTTCCTCGCGACTGGGCGTGGTGCTTGGTCTCGAGGCCATGCGCATGGTCGAAGCGGGCGTGGCATCAGCCGAGGATATCGATCGGGCCCTGGAGCTGGGCTACGGCCATCCGATGGGGCCGCTCAGGGTGACGGACCTCGTGGGGCTCGACGTGCGCCTCGCGATAGCCGAGCACCTTCATCGTGAACTGGGTGAGGCGCATTACCGGCCGCCGGAAATCCTCCGGCGCAAGGTCGCTGCCGGCGAGCTGGGCAAGAAGACCGGTAGAGGCTTTTACGATTGGCCGAAATGACCACCGAGCCGGGCGTCTCCGACCTCCACATCCACATCCAACCTTGGGACCAGGTGAAGCCCTCCGTGGCCGCCATGCTGAAACGGGGCCGCGACGGGCACTGGGAACGTCTGATGGCCCTGAAGGATGATCCGCGGGCGCTGCTCGAGATCCTGGATGAGAGCGGTGTCTGGCGCGTGGGCCTCATCAACTACCCCAGCCCCGACGTCATGGGCTTCACCGATGAGACGAATACGTTCGCTGCACGGTACGCCCAGGCGGATCCGAAGCGGCTGCTGCCATTCGGCGGGGTTCACGCCCGCTACACCACGGACCCCGAGGGCCAGGTCGAGGAGCTTCTGAGTCTCGGCATCCGCTGCCTGAAAATTCACCCGCCACACCAGCTCTACGCCGCGAACGCCTACACCCAGGGACTGGAAGCGCTCGGCCGCATCTACCGGCGGTGCGAGGAGCGCGGCATGCCCGTCCTCATCCACACGGGAACCAGCATCTTTCCCGGCGCCCGGTGCAAGTACGGCCGCCCGATGGAGCTGGATGATGTCGCGCTCGACTTCCCGGACCTGACCATCATCATGGCTCACGGCGGGCGCCCCCTCTGGATGGAGGAAGCCTTCTTCATTCTCAGGCGTCACAAGAACATCTGGCTGGAGCTCTCCGGGATTCCCCCGACGAAACTCCTGGAGTATTTCCCGCGCCTCGAAGAGGTGGCGGATCGGGTCGTGTGGGGCACCGACTGGCCAAGTCCCGGGGTGAAAGACCTGGGACAGAACCTCAATCAGTTTCTCGCCCTGCCCCTCTCGGACAAGACCAAGCACCGGATCACCCGGACCAATCCTCTTTCGCTTTTTCCCGCTTAGCTTTAGGCGCCATGCCAACTGAGCGGGTGTTTGCGGTCGCGGGATCGGTTTCCGCGCTCGTGGCGGTTGCCGCCGGCGCGTTCGGGGCGCACGCGCTGCGCACCCGGCTCACACCCGACATGCTCGCGATCTTCGAGACGGGCGCGCGCTACCAGATGTATCATGCACTCGCGCTGTTCGGCGTAGCCTGGGCCGTTTCCCGCGGAGCTGGAAATGCCGCCGCATGGTCAGGGTGGCTGTTTGTCGCGGGAACCGTCATCTTCAGCGGAAGCTTGTACGCCCTCGCGTTCTCGGGCGTGCGGATGCTGGGAGCCGTTACCCCCCTTGGAGGTGTCGCATTCCTGCTCGGCTGGGCTTGCCTCGCATGGTCGTTCATCGCCCCGGCGCGTCCCTGATGCGGCCAGGGGCTATTCTCGCAGGCATTGCCCTGCTAGTCGGCTGCTCCTCGGAGCCCGCAGCCCCCCCGGCAGAAGCCAAGGGGACGCTGACGCTCACGATCGACGACACCTATCCAAGGAGCACTGCCACCTCGGCCCAGACGTACGCCGGGTCAGTGACCCGTACGCCAACCAGCACCTCGCCGGTCACCGTGACGGTGGTCGGTGCCGCAGGTGCAGCCAGTGCCATCGCGGCCGCCGGCAGGTATTCCATCCCGGTGACGCTGAATCCCAACCAGACGAACCAGCTCCGGCTGGTAGCAACGGATGGAACGGGCTCTGTCAGTGACTCGCTCAGGATCACGATCCGCCACGACGGCCTGGCCCCCAGCATCGCCCAGGCGACCCCTGCCACGGCAGCCGACAACGTGCCCCTGTCCACCTCGACCATCCTGGTGAGGATGTCGGAGCCGGTCACGATGGCCGCGGGTGGAGGGGTGCGATTGAGCCGCCAGGGCGTCCTGCTTGCGGGCGCCACTACGCTTTCGGCGGATTCGTTGACGCTGACGTTCACGTTTGGCGGCACGACTCTCTCGCCGAACGCCATCTACCAGTTGGCGCTGTCCGGGATTACTGACGCCATCGGGAATTCGACCAACACGGCCGCAACTTCGTGTTTCATCACCACCCCGACCGGGGCAACGCGCACGACCCTTGTCACCGACCCGGATGCCGTGATCTACCAGACGAATCCCATACCCACCGGGATCCCCGTGCCCGACGTGGTCGCCGCTCGCTTTGCCCGGGAAGACTCGCTGCTCTCCGGTGTCATCCAGTTCATCGGGCCGCGGACCTTCTCGCTTACCGATTCAATCCGGGCCGGCGTCTTCATCGATCTCGACACCGACCAGAGCAACCTGACCGGATATGCGACCCTCAAGGACACGCTATTTGCGAACAGCAGCATAGCAGGCGTTACCAACAGCGGGACCCGAGCCGAGTATTTCATCGACCTTGAGCCGGATCCGACGAACGGCGGGGCCGCGCTCGTGGTCAAGTACACGAGCCCGGTCAGCGGCGACGTCAAGGCCGCATTCCTGCCCCGTACGTGTGGAGCGTTCATGGCGTTCGTGTTTCCCTTATCCGCCCTGGGAGGGGAAACCGGCAACATGAACATCGTGATGCTCGGCATTGCCACCGGTAACAATGACGGGTTGTTCGTGGACCCGGTCCCGGGCACGGGATTCCTGACTACCACGCTCGCTGCGCCGCCCATCCGCTTGTCGGCGCCGGTCACTGCCGCGCCGCCCATTCTCGCTCCGGCTGCACGCCGGCCACGGATTTCCTCACGGCTCCAACCACGCGACTGACCTTGTGATCGTCTATTTCAACGGGACATACGGTCCGAAGGAGAGCGTGCGGGTATCTCCGGACGACCGCGGCTTTCTCTTCGGCGACGGCGTCTATGAAGTGGCGCGGACCTACGGGGGGAAGCTCTTCACACTGACCCGGCACCTCGACCGTCTTCGCTACAGCCTCGACCAGCTCCGGATCAGCGGCGTGGATGTCGGCCGCCTGGCGGGCGTGTGCCAGGATCTCATTGACCGGAACAAGCTGAGCACCGGCGACGCGCTCGTGTACCTCCAGGTGACGCGGGGCGCGGCTCCCCGGACGCACGCGTTTCCGAACCCGGCGGTCGCGGCGACGGTATACGGTTACGCAGCTCCCATCGT
>CAMDCH010000166.1:0-6132 GCA_945889655.1 bacterium HR33 | reverse complement strand
CTACAGGAGATCCCCACCACTCGCTGCCCACCCGCTCGGCCATCAGTTGCCTTCTCACTTCTCACTTCTCACTTCTCACTCATTCCGGCCGTATCAGTCAGCGCGCGCAGGAACTGCAGCAGGTCTTTCTTTTCTTCCTTTGAGAGCTTCAACGAGTCACTCGGCAGTGTCTGGTTCGGGATGTCGAGCCCGAGTCCAACTCCCCCACCGCCGTCGTAGAAGTCGATCACTTCCTCCAGCGTCCTGAACACGCCGTTGTGCATGTAGGGGCCGGTGAGCTCGGCGTTTCGTAACGTCGGGACCTTGAATGCGTGCCGGTGAAGCGGGCTGAGGGTGATGGCGTAGCGTCCGACGTCGGGATCCAGGCGTGGGTTCGCGACGCCCGCGCGCTCGGGCACGCCGAGGACTTCGACTTCGCTCCGATCGTAGAGCGGCGGGATCGCGCCATTGAAGAGGGGTGGGAAGTGGCAGGTGCCGCAGCGGGCCTTGCTCTCGAAGAGGTTGTAGCCGCGCCGCTGGCCCACCGTGAGGGCGGTCGTGTCGCCGCGCACATAGCGGTCGAACGGTGCGTCGAGCGCGACCGCCGAGCGCACGAACGCGGCGATGGCGCGGCTCTGGGTGGAGTCGGTGAGCGGCGCGTGCATTTCGTCGGGGTTGGAAAGCACGGCGATGACCTGGTCTTCGAGATAGGCGGTCCGGAGGTCGTAAAACGACCCGGGCTGAAGGCCGGCGTTGATGATCGTCGGCGCATTGCGCAGACGCACGGGGCGGCGCGGATCCAGCGGCTCGGAGCGGGCGCGGCCATCAGTGAAGGCGAGCTCGTGGCGGTGGCACGACGCGCAGGAGCGCGCGCCCGTGCGAGAGAGCTTCGGATCGAAGAACAGGGTGCGGCCATGCTCGATATCGGCGGCGGCAGCGGGCTGGATGCCTGGCGGGGCGAAGAAACGGGATTCGAACGCACCACTGTCGAACGGGCTGGCGGCATCAGGCCGCAAGGCGCGGGCCTCGGCGGGGACCGCGATGCCGAGCGCCTTGCGGGTCGTCACGAGCTCCCGGCCGATTGGTCGAAGATGGTCCCTGGTGAAAGCGAGGCGATCAAAGCGCTCGAAGTCACTCGAGCTTTTCAGCGACGCGATCGCGCCGGCGAGCGCGCGATTCAGCGACGCGATCGAACCGTAGTGTGACAAGGCATCCAGCACGCCCTCGAGCGCCCGCGAAGCTTCCGGCACGGCGGTCTGCGCGGCAGGCGCGTCGAACCCCGACAGCCCGACCGTAGCGACACGGACGATCTCGAGCCGCGCGGCGTCCCAGATGTTGGCATCGATGAACTCGGTGGCCGACACCATCCCCCTGAGCCCGCCGAGACTTTCCCGCATCAGCGCCATCTCATTGAGCGCTTCCGCCCTGCCCGCCGTGTCGAACGAGGGGAAGAGGAGTGGCTCGACGACCTGGAAGCCGTGCGGCGGATTGACAATCCGGTTGGGGTCGTCGTCCTCGACTTCGGCGATGGGCGCGCCGTTCAGCTCGCGCGCGAAGCCGGGATTGTAGAACTCGACCAGGAATTCCACGCGCTTGTACTGTTCACGCGCGTGGATGAACGCCTCGCGCGCGCCGCGGCCTTCGTGACCGCGGAGCGCGGAGTCCAGCGTGAACAGGCGGGTATCGAGCTGGTCCAGCTCTGCGAGGTACCACTGATGCACCTGCCGGTCACTCGGCGTGCACGCCCCGGCCAACAGCGCGAGCGTGACGCCGAGTGCCCGAATTGCGTTCAACGCGGGAGGCCTCTCAGCGCGAGAAGCTGGCTGGCCTGGTTCTCGGCGGTGCGGATCGTACCGCCATCGGGGTTCTGGTACTTCGCACCCGTCCAGGTGTGTGCCTGGACGCCGACGAGGAACACATCGGGCTGGCCGATGACGTCCGAGATGTCGATCAAGCCCGAGACTTCCCACGCTCCGAAGGCTGAGGAATTGCCGGCCTGGCCAACGTTGTATTTCGCCTCGCCACGGCGCTGGTCGAGCTCGAGGACGATGGTCAGCGCCTTGGTGGCAATGTTGTACTGGTAGATCCTGGCGTCGTGTCCCTCGTCCCCATAGCCGTTCGGGTCTTCCTGGATGTACACGTAGTTCTGCGTGACGGTCACGTTGTCCGGGTTCTGGAACTGTGCCGCCACGCCGGGGCGGACGTCGCCATCGAGCACTACTTCCAGCGTTCCGGCGAGCGGGTCCGAGGTCGAGAGAATCAGCCGGTAGATCCGGCCGTACTTCGTGCGTGACGAATCCGCGTTCACGCCGGTGAACGCCTGGCCGGTGACGGCGAAGTAGACCTCGCGGCCGCTGCCGGTGACGCGGCGATAGTCCACGTCCTCTACGCGGCCGAAGCGGATGGCTTGGAGCGAGGGGACGAGGGCGTTGATCTGGTTGCCGGTGAGCGTCTTCTGGTTGTTGATCTGCCGGAAGACGACGGGGTAGGTCTGGCCGAGCACCATGTCGCGCTCGCGCTGGTTGTTGTCGGTCCGCGCGAGCATGTAGAGGCTGCCGTTCTCCAGGTCGCCGACGGTATTCGAGACGTACGCCACGACCTGGCCGCCCTGCGTGTTCGAATCGTCGTCGCCGACGATGATGACGGTCTTGCCGGTGTACGCCGTCTTGGGGAGTGGCAGGGCCTGCTCGCCGTTCCAGCGGCCGAGGGCCGGGAGCGTGACGGAGGTATTCAGCGCGCTTCCCGGGGTGACGGCCCGTATCATGGACTCTTCGCTGCTCTCGCCCGCGGTGAGGAAAAGCGGTCCGAAGCCGTGCTCTTCCGGGGTCGCCAGGGTGGCGGAACAGAGCCGGAAACCGCCGCCGGTGGAGTTGAGGATGTAGCGGCCGCCGGCGGGCTTCATGGTCCCCTCGAACCAGAACTCCGCCACCGAGAAGTTGTCTTCGTTGTTCAGGTACAGCTTGAACGCGCCATTGGTTGGGTCTTTCATCAGGCCCATGCCATCGATCGAGCCGCCGAAGATGAACGACGGGGTCGCGGGGAACGCGTCATCGCTGCCCACGAGCGAATACGGGGTAACTCCGGCCATGACGTTCTTCACGAGCGCGGGCGTGGTGGAGTAGTTGGCCAGCGAGACGACCGCGGGCGTTGGAGTGGTATCGACCGGCGTGGCGGTCTTGTCGCAGGCGCCGGCCAGCAGGGAAGCGCCGGTAGCGAGGCCGATGACGAGGGGCCGGATGATCGAAAAGCGCATGCAGGGTCTCCGGGGTCCAGGACGAATGGGAAGGGAATTGGACTGCGGAGCAAAAAAAGAAAAGCCTGGCCGCAGCCGGGCTAAGAGGCGGTAACGACCACGCAACGGTCCGGCGGCTAGGGTGAAACGGGGTTGAGGATCGCGTCCACGCCGAAGTGGATTGCCGCCCAGGTGCCGGAGCTCATCCCGAGCCGGACGTTGTGGATCGAAACGCCGTAGACCTCGATCAGGTCGGTGGGGATCATCCAGACGCGGGCGGCGACGCGAAGGCCGAGCGGGTCCCTGATGATGCGAATGGGTGCCTTCTCGGGCATCTGCACGTTCCGGAAGAAGAAGGTGCCCCAGGCGAAGCCGCGGGTGGAGTCGGTCGTAACGACGTCGGTAACACTGTCGACCACGAACTTGATCTCTGGGTACACCGGCAGGCCGAAGACGTCGCTGCGCGCCAGGCGGTCGCGGGACATGAGGCCGCTGTAGAACGAGTCGGGCTGGATGATGATGGTCCCCGTGATCCCGGTCCAGTTCACCGTGTCCTGCGCGATGAACTCGCCACGGACCGAGTGGGTGCAGACCCGCGACGCCCGCGCGCGCTGCCAGAGCGGGATGATCGAATCCTTGATCATCGCCATGCCGACCTTGGGGAGCGCGAGCCCGCGCGTGCCGCCGGGTTCATTCCGGCTTTCTCCCGCCCGCCAGAATGGATCGGCGGGACAGGTGGTTCCCCAGACCAGCGAGGTATGCGGGTTTGCCTGGTACCATGACAGCGTGGCACCTGGGTCGATCACATAGCGGACCTGGGCAACGGCGGGCGTCACCGTGGAGACAAACAGCAAGACGGCGGCGTGCGATCCCCAAGCGCGCCGCGGGTGACGCTCTGTCATGCGAGACATCCTATTACAAGGTCCTTCATTGTAAACGGGAGCGCTCCACCTTACCAGACCGGGACCACGAGTGCTACCGGCTATGGCCGCCTTTGTGGGTCAGCTCGCGGATGGTTCCGACCAGCTGGTCCCGGGACAGGGGCTTGTTCAGCACGGCATCGGCGCCGAGGACGCGGGCCGCGTCGAGCGCTGCTCCCTTACCGACGTTCGGCGAACCGCTCATCGCGATCAGTAACGGCCGTGGTCCCGGGCTCTGCCGGACGATGCGCAGCAGCGCGAGCCCGTCCACGCCGGGCATGTGGAGGTCGGTGAGGATCACGTCGATCTTCTCGCGCGCGAGGCTCACGAGCGCCTCGGCGCCGTTCGATGCCTCGGCGACCAGGTACCCGCTGGCCTCGAGCATGTACATGAACGCGAGACGCACGTCGGGCCGGTCATCCACGACCAGGACGCGCTGCATGCTGGTACCGTTCTTCGGCTGGGACAGCGGCCACTGCGACGGGTCCGTTGGCCGATTGGTAGCGTCGATCACGCTTCAAAATCGCGGGAAAGGCGTGCGCGCGTCCATACGCAACGTTGCGAACGGAACTTCCATGTAGGTGCGTCTCGTTAGCGACGAGGCCAGGGTCCGGGCTCGGGCCAGGGTCGCGCGTGCGCGGGACCGAGCTGCTGGCCACACTCGGCGCACGTGATCGATTCGCCCTCGCGCACCACGCGCGGACAGGCGTGACGGCCGCTCATGCCCTTGCGGGGGCGCATGCCGCACGCCTTGCACTGGGAATCGGCGGCGATGCTGGCGCCGCATTCGTGCACGAGGAGAACGGTCTGGTAGGGAAGGGAGGCGCCATCGGCTTCCTGGAACACCCCGCACCGCTTGCAGCCGCGGAATTTCCGGAATGACCGGTCGGCGAGCACGACCTGGCGCGCGCCGTAGTCGTCCGCGCTGCGGCAGCGGGGGCATGCGAGATGGGCCCCGCCGTCCCAGTCGCGCTGCCAGTCGGCAAGCGAATAGGGTGAAGTCACGCAGGAAAACTATCACCCGTTGACATATCAACAAATATTGATATAATATCGCACCATGACTACCGCCACGATGCCTGCGCTGACGGAGACTGCCCGGTGGTTCCACGCGCTCTCGGACGAGACGCGCCTGGAGATCGTCGGCATGCTCTCCCACGGCGAGAGGTGCGTGTGCGAGCTGCAGTCTTCCCTGGAAGCGGCCCAGTCGCGGCTGTCCTTTCACTTGCGCACGCTCAAGGAGGCTGGCCTGGTGACTGACCGGCGGGAGGGGCGGTGGGTGTACTACACGCTGAACCGCGACGTCATGAACGAAATGGCCGAGTACCTGAAGGCCGTGAAGCCTGGCAAGCATGCGGGAAGCTGCGAGCAGGCATGTTGCTGACCTTTTTTTTGATCTAAGTATCAACAATTCTTGATTGGTGGGTGATGACATGGAATCGGGAATCCGGGATGTTGTACGGGAACGCTATGCCGAGGCGGCAATCGCCGTGAGCGGGAAGGAGCGTGCGAGCTGTTGTGGTCCGAAGGGGGGAGCTCCGTGCGGCTGCGATCCAATCAGCGGCGATCTCTATAGCGACAAGGAGGTTGCCGGCCTGCCTGAGCAGGCCGTGCTGGCCTCGCTGGGTTGCGGCAATCCCACGGCGCTCGCGGAGCTCCGCGAAGGGGAGACCGTGCTCGACCTGGGTTCGGGCGGCGGGATCGATGTTCTGCTGTCGGCCCGGCGCGTTGGCCCGACCGGCAAGGCATACGGTCTCGACATGACCGACGAGATGCTGGCCCTGGCCCGCGAAAACCAGCGCAATGCAGGAGTCACCAACGTCGAGTTCCTGCGTGGGGAGATCGAGCACATCCCGCTCCCCGACAATTCCGTGGACGTCATCATCTCCAACTGTGTCATCAACCTCTCCGCGGACAAGCGTCAAACCCTCGCCGAGGCGTTTCGCGTCCTGAAGCCGGGCGGCCGGTTCGCGGTTTCTGACGTCGTGATCAGGGGTGATG
>CAMDCH010000165.1:0-6172 GCA_945889655.1 bacterium HR33 | reverse complement strand
TGACGACAAAGTCAGCCAGTCCAGCCAGCAACTTGGAATGTATCCCGACCGCGGCGAGGTGGTCCACCGCTTCAGCCGCGGCCGCCCGCGCACGGGCGAGGGCCTCCTCGTTGCCGTAGGCGGTTGCAAAGGTCGCCTTCTGCTGGCGGGCATCCTTCCCCGCCGTCTTGCCCAGCTCTTCCGATGTGCCGGTCGCGTCCAGCACATCGTCTACCACCTGGAACGCGAAGCCCACGTCGCGACCGTACGCTCGCACCGCGTCTACCTGCGCCGGCGGCGCTCCCGCCGCGAGCGCGCCCACCACCGCGGACGCCGTGATCAGCGCGCCGGTCTTCCGCTGGTGGATGTCGGCCAGCGCGCTGGGAGCGAGCCGCTGACCCTCCGCTTCCAGGTCCAGCACCTGGCCGCCGATCATGCCGGAGCCCCCGGCGGCGCCGAACAGTTCCCGCGCCACCGCGGACACGGTGGGCGCGTCCAGGCCCAGGCGGTGGGCGCCGGCCGCCAGCACGCGCGCGGCCAGCGACACCATGCGATACCCCGCCTCGGTGGCCGTGGGCACGCCGAATTGCCGGTGCGTCGTCGGCCGGCCGCGCCGGAGATCGTCATCATCCATGCACGGGAGGTCGTCGTGAACGAGCGAGTACGTGTGGATCACCTCGACCGCAGCCGCCAGATCGGTGGCGTCACCCCTGCCCCCCAGCTCGCCATGGACGGCGATCACGAGCGCCGGCCGGAGCCGCTTTCCGGGCGCGCCCAGGCTGTACGCCATGGCCGCCGCCACGTCATCGGGGTTTTCCCTCTCGAGCCGGGTACACCATCCGGCCAGGGCGGCATCGACCTCCTCGCGGGCCTCGCGGAGGAAGTCCTTCAGGTCAACGGTCGAGATCACGGCTCTTCAGCGTCCCGTCCGCCGCTTCAACCACTTTCTTCACTTTCAGCTCGGACTCTTCCAGCAGCTCGCGCGCGACCTTCAGGCGCCTGACCCCTTCCTCGAACAGCTCCAGCGCGCCATCGAGATCAAGATCCTCGGCTTCCAGCCGCCGCACGATGGCCTCCAGCCGGGACAGCTCGTCCCGGAAGAGTGGCCTTTCCGCGGCGGCCATCAGGGGCCTTCCACCCGGGCGGACACGTCGCCGTCGCTCACGGTGAGCCGGAACGGGGTACCCGGCTCGAGCTGGGCTAGCCGCTTGAGCACCGTGCCTTCTTCGTCACGCGCGACCGCGTATCCGCGCTGAAGGACCTTGAGCGGGCTCAGGGCGTCGAGTCCCCCCGCCGCCCGCGCCAGCCGGTGCCCCGCCCGCTCCATCAGCGTGCCCGTGGCGCCCTGGAGCCGGTCGGACACGCGATCCAGTCGTTGCGCCATGCGCTCGGTCCGGCGGGTGAGCCCGCCCCCAACGTGACGCGCGAGCGACGCGAGCGCGTCGGCGACCGCTTCACGATCCGGCACCGCGGCTTCCGCCGCGGCAGACGGCGTGGGACACTGCACGTCGGCCACCAGGTCCGTCAGCGAAATGTCGGTTTCATGGCCCACCGCGGAGATCGTAGGAACCGCTGACGCAGCGACCGCGCGGGCCACCGACTCGTCGTTGAAGGCCCACAGGTCCTCGCGGCTGCCACCGCCTCGCCCGATGATGATCAGGTCGAGCTGCGGAATCCGCCCCGCCAGCTTGAGCGCCCAGCAGATCTCGCGCTCGGCACCCTCACCCTGGACCCGCGTGGGAATCACGAAGAGCGACACGAGTGGCCAGCGCCGCTTCATGACGGCGATGACGTCTTGCAGCGCTGCGCTGTCTGCGCTCGTGACCATCGCGATGCGCGTGGGAAACTCGGGCAGCGGTCGCTTGCGGGCCGGATCGAGCAATCCGTCTTTCCGGAGCGCCGCCTTGGCCTTCTCCAGGCGGATCTGCCAGCTCCCGCCATCCTGCGTAGGAACGATCTGCTTCACGGTGAGCCGCAGCTCACCCCGTTCCTCCCAAACCGTGGGCCTGGCCGCGATGAATGCCTGGAGACCTTCCTCGGGAGCGGACGGGAGCCGCTGATTGTCGGTGCGCCACATGACGCACTTCACCTGGGCCTGCGCGTCGCGCAGGGTGAAATACCAGTGCCCGCTCCGATACGCCTTGAAGTCGCTCACCTCGCCACGGACCCACACCAGCGGCACACCGGATTCCACCACCTGGCGCAGCTTCGTCGTGAGGTCGAGGATGCTCCACGGCTTCTCGGACGGAACCTGCGCGGCCCTGGGAAAGAGGTCTAGCTCAGCCACTGCCGCGCGGCCTGCACCGTGTTGTAAAGCAGCATCGTGATCGTCATGGGACCCACTCCGCCCGGCACGGGCGTGATGGCGGACGCCACCTCCCGCGCCTCATCGAACTTTACATCCCCGACGAGCCGATAGCCCTTCGGATTAGATGGATCCTCGACCCGGTTGACGCCCACGTCGATGACCGTGGCGCCCGGGCGGACCATGTCACCCGTCACCATCCCGGGCCGCCCGGCGGCCACGATCAGGATTTCACCAAGCTGCGTGACTGCCCGCAGGTCACGGGTACGCGAGTGGCAGATGGTAACCGTAGCATTGCCGCCCGGACCATCCTGCACCAGCAGCGCCGCCATGGGGCGGCCCACGATGTTCGAGCGCCCGACGATCACCGCGTGCGCGCCCTTCGTCTCGATGCCCGACCGCAGCAGGAGCTGCTGCACGCCGTACGGGGTGGCCGGCCGGAAACCCGCGGGATCGCCGATGACCACCTTCCCCACGTTCTCGGGGTGAAATCCATCTACGTCCTTGCGCGGGTGTACACGGTGCAAGACGCGATTGGCATTCATGTGCTTCGGGAGCGGGGTCTGTACCAGGATCCCGTGTATGCGCGGGTCGGCGTTCAGCTGGTCGATCCGGGAGAGGACCTCGGCCTCGGCCGTGTCGGCGGGCAGCCGGATGGTGTCGCTGTAGATCCCCGCTTCTTCGCAGGCCTTGCCCTTCACCTTCACGTAGACCTGGCTCGCAGGATCTTCCCCGACGAGAATGACCGCCAGTCCCGGCTTGATGCCCTTCTTCTTCAGGTTCTCGATCTCCGGGACCAGCTCTGCGCGCATCGTCTTGCCGACTGCGGTCCCGTCGATGACCCTAGCGGGCAAAATCCACCGCCCTGGTTTCGCGGATCACGACGACCTTGATCTGGCCCGGGTACTGGAGCTCCGACTCGATGCGGCGGGCGATCTCGGCCGACATCGCGGTCGCACGGGCGTCATCGATGGTTTCGGGAACGACCACGATCCGGACTTCCCGACCCGCCTGGATCGCGAAGCACCTTTCCACGCCCGAGAACCCGGACGCGATCTCTTCCAGCTTCGTCAGGCGCTTCACGTACGTCTCGAACGCTTCACGCCGCGCGCCCGGGCGGGACCCGGAAACACGGTCCGCCGACTGCACGATGACCGAGATGGGCGTTTCGTGCGGGACGTCGTCGTGGTGCGCGGCGATGCAGTTGATCACTATCGCGTTCTCGCCGTATTTCTTGGCCATTTCCACGCCCAGCTCCACGTGCGTCCCCTCGTGCTCGTGGGTCAGCACCTTGCCGACATCGTGAAGCAGGCCACCCCGCTTGGCGAGGTGAACGTCGAGCTTCAGCTCGGCGGCCATGATGCCCGCGAGCCAGGCGACTTCCTTGGAGTGGTAGTAGATGTTCTGGCCGTACGATGTCCGGTACTTCATGCGCCCGACCAGCTTGACCAGCTCCGGGTGCATGCCGTGGATGCCGCACTCGTAGGCAGCCTGCTCGCCGGCCTGGACCATCTCCTGGTCGATCTCCGCGCGGACCTTGGTGACGACTTCCTCGATCCGGCCCGGATGAATCCGGCCATCGCTGATCAGCTGTTCCATGGCACGGCGCGCGGTTTCCCGGCGGACGGGATCGAAGCAGGAGACGATCACGGTGTCGGGAGTGTCGTCGATGATGACGTCTACGCCAGTGGCGGTTTCGAAGGCGCGGATGTTCCGGCCCTCTCGGCCGATGATGCGGCCCTTCATCTCGTCGTTGGGGAGGGCCACGGCCGAGACGGTGGTCTCCGCCGTGGTCTCGGCCGAGACGCGCTGGATGGCGAGGGCCACGATCTTTCGTGCCTCGCGGTCCGCGTTGCGCTTGGCTTCCTCGGTGAGGTTCCGGATCAACGCCGCCGCCTCGCTCCGGGCAGCGTCGGTCATGTCCTGCTTGAGCTGTTCCTTGGCCTCTGCGGCAGTCAGGCCCGCGATGCCCTCGAGCTTCGCGTGCTGCTCCGCGATGACGAGGGAAAGCTCCTCGTCCTTCCGCTGAAGGGCCTTCTCGCGGTCGGTAGTGCCCTGCTCTCGGCGCTTCAGCTCCCGGTCGCGGTCGTCGAGCGAAGCGATCTTCCGGTCTACCTGGCCTACCCGCTCTTCAGCCCGGCGCTCTTGCCGCTCGATTTCCTCCCGGCGACGCTGGGCTTCCCCCTCCCAGCCTTCGCGGGCCTTGATGATCTCTTCCTTGGCAGCGACGACCGCCTCTGCGCGTGTGGCATCGGCGCCACGCTTGGCATCGGAGAGAATCCGGTTCGACTGCTGCTCCGCCGACTGACCCGCCAACTCGGCAACACGCCTCTCAACCCGGCGTCCGAAAATGAAAAAGACCGCCCCAGCGACTGCTGCGCCGCCGAGAACGGCCACAATAAGGCCCACGACCGTTGGCATACATCTATCTCCGGCAGCGGCGCACCTCATGTTCAGCGGCCAGCTGCGTTGTCGTTCAATCCGAGGAATTGAACTAAACTGCGATGTGCCTTGAAATTAGGGGTTTTGCTCCGGAGAGGCAATCGAGCCGCTGGCGCGGCTGGTCCGCTTGGCGGGTGGGACGAGGCGGGAAAGCTCAGCAGTAAGCCCGTTCAGCCGCTCGGCCACATCGGCGCGGGACTGGCGGACCTGGAACAGCTCATCGGTGATGGCCAGGGCGGCCAGGATGGCGGCCTTGTGAGACTCCACCAGGGAACCGGCGGAAAGGACGTCCTTCAGGGCCCGGTCAACGTGCTCCGCGACGGCCTTGGTGTACTCCGCCGGCCGGTCGGAACGGAGGCTGTATTCGTCGCCTCCAATCGTGACCTTGATCAGCGTCTTCTTGCCGTTCATCGAACCTGTGCCTGCGTGACCGCCACCTGCTCTTCCAGGAACCGGAGCCTGCGAACGAGGTCCTGGAGCCGGCCGCGAGCCCCGTCCAGGCGCTTTTCGAGCTCGGTGTTCTGCCCCTCGAGGCCGATTACCCGCTCCTTCAAAGAGACGACATCCATATCCGCGCCCAGTCCTGTGCGATCGCCTTCGGCCTTCAGCGCCCGGCGACGCCAGGACGCCAGCTCGTCGGAGACGTGCTTGATCACGTCTTCGAGCGCGGACAGGGCCGCCATGTCAGGACTCGCGGATTCCGACACCCAATTCTCCCTTTAGCACAGCCAGCATGCGCTTCACGATCGCGTCGACTTCCTCGTCCCTCAAGGTGCGGTCTGGAGCACGGAAGATCAAGCGCCATGCGACGCTACGACCCGCCAACTCACCTGATTTATACTCGTCGAAAACCCAGGTACGCTCTAGAAGTGGTGCCCCCGACTTCCGCAGGACCTGTTCAACCTGATCGGCAGTGACGCCGACGGGCAGAACGAGGGCGAGGTCACGCTCGAGTGGTGGAGTCGAGGGGAACGACGCGAAAGGATGGACCCGATCGGCCAGCCCGCCGGCCGGCAGCACCAGCTCGAAGCCGAAAACAGGCGCCCCCCATGCCGGCCGGTCGGCGGTCACAGGACCCCCCCGTCCGGTTTCTCCGGCTGACCAGCCCTGCCCATCAGACTGAAGCCCGGCATCGACACCGATGGCTTCCAGCGCCTGCTCGAACACGAACTTGAGATCCCAGTGATCGTAGTCGCCCGACTTTCCGGAACTGCTCCAATGGGCCGGTGACCGGGCGCCCGTCAGTACCACGGCCAGCCGGATGGCCTCCGTTGGACGGTTGTTTTTCCCGGCAGAGCGAAAGACCGTCCCCACCTCGAAAAGGCGGACGTCGCGCTGGCGAGCGGCCCAGTTTCGCTCAACCGCTCGTACGAGTCCGGGCAGGAGATCGGTCCTGAGGAACGCATCGTCGGACGAGAGAGGGTTGGCGAGCTCCACCCCTCCTTC
>CAMDCH010000164.1:0-6206 GCA_945889655.1 bacterium HR33 | reverse complement strand
TTGTTACTTCTTACTTCTCACTTCTCACTTCTCACTCACGTAAGCCATTTGGCAACGACGTCGCCCACGTAATAGGCGACTGCGGCTACTCCAAGGCCCACGACAAACATATCGAACCCGCTGCGGAAGAGCCCGCGGCCCGTGAAGACGCTCCGGGCTGCTCCCACGGCGAAGTGTGAGAGCATGGACGCGCCGAAGGACACCCACATGGCGGTTGCGCCGTCGAGGAAGAGAAACGGCGCCACGGGAATCACCGCGCCGACGGCCGTGGCCGTGCCCGTGATGACTCCCTCGCGCAGCGGCGTGGTGTGGGCTTCGCCGATCTTCAGCTCCTCCTTGACCTGCTCGTCCAGCGCGCGGACAGGATCCGCCATGACGTCGCGCGCCATGCGCCGGGCCTGGGATTCCTCTATGCCCTTCGCCTGGTAAAGGAGCGCCATCTCCTCTTCTTCCACGTCGGGCATCAGCCGGATCTCTTCCTGCTCCATCGCGATCTCGTGCGCGTACACCTCGCGCTCGCTCTTGGCCGCGAGGTAGCCTGACGAGCCCATCGACAGCGCATCGGCAATCATGCCCGCCACGCCCGACACCACCACGACGTGCGGCGCCACCGAGGCCCCGATCACGCCGGCGACCAATCCGAAGTTCGCCGTCAATCCGTCATTGAATCCGTAGACCACGTTCCGGAGAAAGCCGCCCGTGCCGATGTGGTGCCATGGCTCGCCCTCCCCGCCGGCGATCTGCGTGAGGGTTTCCGCATGGTGCGCCGATTCCTTCGCGAGCGTGAGCGCCGCGTCTTTCACCGCACCGGCGTCGGTGTCGCGGTGGAGATCGAGATAGCCGCGGACCTCCTGGCCTTCTTCGCGCAGAAGAATTCCCAGGAGCATTGAAGGTCCGAACATCCTCGCCAGGCGCGCCATCAGCCGGGCCTTGAGCGAAGGCGCCGGGACCTCGGGCTCGCGCCCCTGCTCCGAGAGCAGAGTGCGCCACATGCTGGTGTGCCGGTCTTCGACCGCGGCGAGCTTCTCATACAGCGTGCGCCGGGCGGCATCAGGCTCGAGCCCGGAGAGCACTCGATAGAGGTAGGCGGCGTCCGCTTCGTCCCGCAGGTGGTGGTGCCAGAGGGCCAGCGTCGGAGCGTCGGGCGGGGCGGATACGTGATTGGCCATAAGCAAAATGATAAGCGCGGGCGCCTTCTGGTGTGGGAATCCCGCGACAAACCGCACTCCAGCTTTGCGGCGGTGCCACAGTGATTCAGGTCACGGGGTGCCGCGTAGAATCTGCTAGTGCCGCCGCTAAGCTACGGTGTTGCGCGGAGCTAGCTGGTGCGCCCCCGCCGCGTGGCGCGTGAGGCCCAGTTTCTGCCTTTACCCCCCGCGAACGGGTCACTTGGAGATGAAATGGGTTTCGGTACCTGGTTGGTCTGGTCCTCTGTGATGAACTTCGTAGCCGGCGTCCACGCTGATGCCGATCGCCTCCGGACGGCCGCACGCTCGGCCGGCGTCCCGGAGATCGTCATGGAAGGCATCGCGGCGGTGGAGACGGGCTACCGCGGCGGAAACGAATTCTTCGGCAAGGCGGGAGAGGTCGGCCGCATGCAGATCATGGCCAAAACCGCGGAGTACATCTGCGCGGCGCCGGTCAATCTCGCGGACTACGACTACAACATCACCTGCGGCGCGAAGATCCTCCGCCACTGCCGTGACAAGTACAAGGAGTGGTCGCTCGGCATCCGCTGCTACCAGGGCATGGCCGTGCCCGAGATGACCAAGGACTACCTGCTCAAGGTGCAGCGCGAGATCGGCCGGCTGACGCTGGCCAAGCTCGACGAACAGGCCGCCGCCGCCGCCGCGCGTGCGAAGGCCAGGGTCAAGGCGAAGAAAGCCGCTCGGCCGAAGCTGGTGGTCCAGGCGCCGGCCGACTCGGTCCAGACGGTGGCCCAGGCCATCATCCAGAACCGCTAAACACTTCGCAGCCAATCGCTTACGATTCCGCCGCCGGGGCGCGACCCCGGCGGCGGATCGTGCATCTATACATTTGAGACCAATGACCTTAGTGGCTGCCACCCTCTCCGTAGACGATCTCGCCATCCAGCGAGCAAAGGCCGGCGATCCCGCCGCGCTGGAGCGCTTGTATCGCGCCTATGAGGGGACCGTCTATTCGCTCGCCCGGCGGATGTGCCGGACCGCGGAGGACGCCGAGGACGTGTTGCAGGAGACCTTCTTCGAGGTCTGCCGCAGCCTTCCCAAGTTCCGGGGCGAGGAAGGCGGGAGCCTGACGGCATGGGTGAAGCGGATCGCGGCCAGCAAGGCGCTGATCAAGTTGCGCGCGGCCAAGTATCGCGACACGGACTCGCTGGAAGACGAGCACGGCGAGATCGTGGCGGCGAGTACGTCGATGGACGTAGGGCTTCAGCTCGACCTGGAGCAGGCGCTTGCGCGGCTGAGCGACACTGCCCGCGCGGTGGTCTGGATGCACGACGTCGAGGGTTACACGCACGAAGAGATAGCCGAGTTGATGGGCAAGACCGTGAGTTTTTCGAAATCACAATTGGCGCGGGCACACACGCGTCTGAAGAAAATGCTGGGTGAGGAAATGGCACGATGATTCACTGCACGATGGAAGACCTGCTGGCGCTGAAGGACGGCCAGGCTTCGGCCTGGGCGCGCCGCCATCTCGGCGAGTGCCCCGTCTGCCAGCAGGGCTATGACGGCTTGCACCAGCGGGTGGCGGGGCTGCGGACGCTGGCGAACCTGAACCCTTCGCGCGACCGCTGGCCGATGATCCGCGAGCGGGTGCTGGCGGAGCGCCGGCAGAAGCGGAACGTGCGGATTCGCTGGGGCTCCCTGGCCCTGGCCGCCTCCCTGGCGGGTATCTTGACGGTCCGGACTTTCCAGCAGCGCCCGGCCGCCCAGGTGGCCACCGCAGCCCCTGCGGAAGACCTCGCAACCCTGGTCGACCGCTCGCAGCAGCTCGAAGAAACCCTGCGCGAGTATGACCCCCGCAATCGCGTGATGAACATGAACACCGCCGGCGCCGTGGCGGCGCTGGAGGACCGCATCGCCGCGGTGGACGCCGAGCTGGACCACCCCGACATTCCGGCCGCCCACCTTCAGAACCTGTGGCGCCAGCGGGTGAACCTCATGGAAGGCCTGGTCAACGTCCATGTCGCGAAAGCGACGTACGGCGGGATGTAGGCATCTACCGGTCGGTGAGGATCGGTCGAAAAGGACTTCTGAAAGGATAGATGTGATGCGAAAGACTCTGTATGCGGCGCTGGCGTTCTCCACGTTCCTGGCCCTCCCGGCCGGGGCCAGCCCCAATAACAACAACGACCTGCAGCAGCCGAGCGCGCAGCAGCGGCGCGAGCTGGAGAACAAGCTCCGCGACCTCGAGCGGCAGATGGAAGAGCTGCAGAAGCAGCTGGGCGACACCCCCCGGATGCGCAGCGGCGTCTTCAGCGGGCCGCAGGTGTTCGGCGTGGGCCCGGGAGGCCGGGTGCTCATGCGGTCTTCGAAGCCGAAGTTCGGATTCACGGTTCGGGCTGCGCCCGACTCCGGAGCCAGAATCTTCGCGGTCACTCCTGGCAGTCCGGCGGAAAAGGCGGGACTCAAGGTCGGTGATATCGTCACGATGTTCAATGGCGTCCGTCTCGAGAACGTTGAAGACGCCGGCGACATGGTGCTGCGGGAAGGCGAAAATCTCGATGTTGGCGACACCGTGAGTGTCGAGCTCCGCCGGGGGACCGAGAAGCGAACCCTGAAGATGGTGGCGGCGGATCTTGGGCCCAACAGCTACGCCTATGCGTGGTCCGATTCGGCGATGAAGGAAATGGAAATGTTCCCCTCGGGTGGTGACCTGCCGAGGGTGGTCGAGTGGGCCACCAACATGGGCGGCCGCTGGATGGACATGGAGATGATCGAGCTCAACAAGGACCTCGGCGAGTACTTCGGCTCGGCCGAAGGCGTGCTGGTGGTCCGGGCGCCCAGGGACAGCTCGCTCGGTCTCAGGAGCGGCGACGTGATTCTCTCGATCGACGGCCGCAAGCCGACATCGCCTCCGCAGGCGCTGCGGATCCTGCGCTCGTACGAGGCGGGGGAGTCGTTCGAGGTCGTGGTGCTGCGACAGAAGAAGAAGGTGACCGTAACCGCCAAGGTGCCGGCGAGCCAGGAGCGGGGATTCAACTACCGTTTCCGGACGCCTGAGCCCTCTCACTTCATGTGGCCCGAGGCGCGGGACTTCTAGCCGAAGAAGGCGAATGAGCATGACAAGGGGACCGCGTCAAGGTGGCGCGGTCCTCTTTTAGCGAGCACCTTTGAGCCGACCCCTTTCCCAGGGCGGAGCCGTGCTCGATAGCCTCTGGCCGTGGATGCACCTCGGCGCGCGCCTGTTGTTCGCGCTCAGCGTGATGATCACCAGCCTCGGACACTTCACGACGCCGGACACGTTTGCCGGCTACGCGGCCGCCAAGGGCGTTCCGTCGCCCAAGGCCGCGGTCCTGCTGAGTGGACTCATGATGTGGAGCGGGGCGCTGCTCGTTGCGCTTGGCTGGCACCGGTTCATCGGCGCGGGGCTGGTGATCCTGTTCCTGGTCCCCGTCTCGCTGAAGATGCACGCCTACTGGAACCAGCCCGATCCAGCGATCCGGCAGAATGACAAGTTCATCTTCTGGAGAAACGTGGGCCTGATCGGCGGCGCGCTGTTCTTCGCTACGTACGCCCGGTGGGAGTGGCCGATGAGTCTCGGGGGGTGAGTGGGTGAGTGGTGAGTGAACTGCCCCCTGCCTCGGTCACCCCGGGCTTGCGCCCGGGGTCGGCGGCACCGTCCCCGAAACGTGGAACTACCAAACATCTACTAGACATCTACCACTCATCTACTCACCACTCACCAGTAGTCCTTGACAATCCGATATATCGCTACGATACTACGTACAGAAGTTCTTGCGTAGTATCAGACATCATATCGGAGGCGAGGCTCATGAGAGGTGGCTGGGGGTTCGGGTTTGATCCCGGTGACTGGGGATTCGACTGGAAGCGCGCGCGCCGCCCGCGGCGCGGGCAGTGGTTCGAGTCCGGTGACATGAAGTACGTCATCCTGAAGCTGCTGGCCAAGCGCCCCATGCATGGCTACGAAGTCATGAAGGAGCTGGAAGAGGAAACGCACGGTTGTTACAAGCCGTCACCGGGCACGGTCTATCCCACGCTCCAGTGGCTCGAGGACGAAGGCCTGGTCAACGCCGAGACCGCGGACGGCAAGAAGGTCTACGCCATCACGGATTCCGGCAAAGCCTTTCTCGAAGCCAACAAGGGCACGGTCGAAGACATCTTCGAGCGGATCACGGGGACCATCGAGCAGCTGGTGAGCGAACCCATGCCCGAGGTCAACCGCGCGATCGGCCGCGTGGTGGGCCAGGTCTACCGTACGGTGTGGCGGCTGGGGAAAGACGACGAAAAGAAGCGGAAGATCGCTGAAATACTGGACAGGACGTCGAAGGAGATAGAAGCGCTCTAGGGCAGTCTCTCCAACTTCAAGGCGTCCGGCCTCGACTGGATCTTCTTCAGCATCGTCGAGTCCTTGTGCAGGGTCGCCTCGATGAAGGCGAGCGTCAATTCGAGCGTAGCGGCGTACTGGGGCCCGGTCTTCTCCGTGGCCCCAGTTGCTTTTCCTATCTCCGGGAATTTTCCGCTGGCGGCGCCGAGGGTCGTGAAGTGGTGATGGTGCAGGTCACCGGCCCTGGCAATCCAGATCTCCCGCGCGGCGGTCAGCCTCTTCAGCGTGCTCCAGTCCGGCTTCATCGGCTCGTCGAGGTCTTCGTAGATATGGAGCAGCGGCGGAAGGTGCGTCCCCGTGACGAAAGCCCGTGCCGACTCGAAGGACTCCCGCGCTGTCGCCGTCCCGATCCCGCCATCCAGGCTCACGATTGCCTTGACGCTCAGGGGATCGCTCATGCCGAAGAAGAGGGCGCTCCGCCCGCCGAAGCTGTGGCCGATGACAGCCATGCCCTCACCCTTTCGAAGCATCAGGCTCATCATGACCTCACGCTGGATGAGCCACATGTCGGCCAGCTGGTCTATGGCGGCATCACCCACCCGGTCGTCGCTGCTGGGTTCGCCGGTGATGCGCGATTGCGAGGGGCTGGTCAGGACCCAGTAGCCATAGCTCGCGAGGTACTCGCCCAGGACCGCCTGGTCCCCCGCCGACTGGCC
>CAMDCH010000163.1:0-6293 GCA_945889655.1 bacterium HR33 | reverse complement strand
GCGGCGCTGCATTTTCAATCAGACCTGCAGGTGGACCAGTTGAGCGTGGGGTTGGGGCTGGGAAGAGCATCGCAGGGACTCGTGGTGGGCACATCGCTGCCACCGACGGGCAGCACGACGCACATCGAGTCGTTCAGTGTGGCGGGAGTGGCACGGAGCCCGACGGGAGCACCGCGCCGGCAGGACTAGTCGACCAGCCTCAGAGGCATTACGAGACACATGTAGGACGCGGGATCATCCCAGCCGGCGGGCTCGACCGTGGCCGCGCGCTCCGGCGCCTTGAAGGTAAACCGCACTTCGTCGGTCGGCATGTACTTCAGGATTTCCAGCAGGTAGTTGGCATTGAAGCCAATCTCCAGCGTTTCCCCGTCATAGGTCACCGCGATTTCGTCCTGGGCCTCGCCGAGGTCCGGCGTGGACACGGCGAATCGCAGGACCCCCGAGGCAAATCCCAACCGGACGCGGTGCGTCTGGTCGCTGGCCACCACGCCGACACGGCGCAGGGCTGACGCCAGCGCGTCCTTGTCGATGGTCGCGGCCTTGTCATTCTCCCGCGGGATCACCTGTTCGTAGTTGGGATACGGTCCCTCGATCAGGCGCGTGAAGACCCGGGTATCACCGGACCGGAAGCCGAGGTGGTTTTCGCTCTTGGCGATCTCGATCAGGTCGGCCGAGCCGAACAGCCGGCGGATCTGCTCCAGTGCCTTGGGGGGCACGATCAGGTCCGCAGATTCCTTGCCCCCCGAGGCGGGGACGTCCATCCGGGCCAGGCGATGGCCATTCGTGGCCACCATCCGCATGCGGTCGGCGCGAAGCTCCCAGAGCACGCCGTTGAGAATCGGGCGACTTTCCTCCGTGGAGGCCGCGAAGGACACGTGATTGATGAGCTTGAGAAGATCGGCTGACGTCACCGACCAGGCCTTGTCGAACTTGACCGGCGGGAAGTTCGGGAATTCTTCCTTCGCAATTCCCAGCAGTTTGAACTTGGATCGGCCGCATTCGAGGTTGACGCGCTGCTCGCCGGAGCTGGTGATGCGGATCGCCGCGGAAGGCAGCTCGCGCACGATTTCCACCAGCTTCTTCGCCGGCAACGTAATCGAGCCTTCGCCATCGACGTCTGCTGGCACAACCGTGCTCACGGCGATATCCAGGTCCGTGCCCGAGAGTCTCAGGCCGTCCTTGGATGCTTCCACCAGGATGTTGGAAAGAACGGGGAGTGTCGTCTTGGCAGGAACGCTTGGTGCTACAGCGCTCAAGCCATCGTGCAGACGCTCACGTGTGATGGTGAACTTCATGCAACTCCCCGTGCGGGTGTAAAGAATAAATACTGCTGTACCGTATTTATAAGATAGCAGTAGTAGCAGAGGGCATGGAAATATGGACAAGCCCGGCAAACCGTTGCTGCTACATGTCCTGCCTGCTGCCACTTCATGTGGGCTGAACCCGGATTCTGTGGACGTTTCGTGGACGCCCGGCCGGATTCACCGTTTATCCCACACTAAGCCAACACGCGTAGGTGGTTTTCCAATCAGGGTGCGGATAACTCTCGCCGGGCCAGTTCGACGCGATCCTTGAACTGCCGGTCGCGCTGCATGTCCTGCTGGACCTTGTCCAGGCTGTGAATGACGGTGGAGTGGTCCCGCCCGCCGAACGCCTGGCCGATTTCCACCAGCTGCATGCTCAGAAGGTCACGCGCGAGGAACATCGCTACCTGTCTCGGCACGGTCAGTGTCTTGGTGCGTGCCTTTGAGCGGAGTCCTTCGGGCGTCACGCCCCAGCGCCGGGCCACAACTTCCTGGACCCGGTCGATGCTGGGCAGGGCCGTGGGTGACTCCGCGTTTCCGCCTTCGGTGTGCCTGATCTTGTCCGAAAGGGCATCCCGGGCCAGCTCGATGGAGATCTCGCGATGCTTGAGGGACGCGAACAGCAGCAGCTTGATGATGCAGCCCTCCAGCTCGCGTACGGAGCTGCGGACGTGCTCGGCAATGAAGCGCAGCACGTCATCCGGGATCGTGAGCTCGAGGTGATCCTGTTCGGCTTTCTTGCGCAGGATGGCGATGCGGTGTTCGAGGTCCGGCTGGCCGATGTCCGCCACCATTCCCCATTCGAACCGGCTGACGAGGCGCGATTCCAGGCCCGGGATCTGCTTGGGTGGGCGATCGGACGTGACCACGATCTGCTTGCCGGCTTCATGCAGTGCGTTGAACGTGTGAAAAAACTCTTCCTGCGTCATTTCCTTGCCTTCCAGGAAATGCACGTCGTCGACCAGGAAGATGTCGATGTCGCTGCGATACTGGCGCCGGAATTCCGGCATGCTGCGCCCGTGGATGCTCTCGATGACCTCGTTGATGAACTGCTCGGCGGCCATGTACATCACGCGCGCGTTGGGATTCTTCTCCAGCATGGCGTGGGCAATCGCCTGCATGAGGTGCGTCTTGCCGAGGCCCGTGGCACCGTAGATGAAGAGCGGGTTGTACGTCTTGGCGGGGGCTTCGGCGACCGCGTAGGCGGCGGCCGCGGCGAGCTCGTTGGACTTGCCGATGACGAAAGTGCGAAACGTGTAGCGTTCGTTGAGTGGCTGGGTCCGGCGCGCCGGTTCAGGCGCCTGCGGCTGCGGCGGCGCGACGAAAAAGTCCATCTGGGGCCGCTTGGTGCGGTCCTCGTGGACTTGGAACACCACCGTCAGCTGCGTGCCCAGGGCCTTGTCGGCCAGGCGCGACAGCAGGGGAGCGTGCTTCGATTCGTTCCATTCGACGGCAAACTGGTCGGGGGCACCAACGACCAGCCGGCCATCGCTCAGGGCGATGGGTTCGACGGGCTCGAGCCAGGTGCGGACGGTTGCATCGGAAAGCTCACGTCGCGCCTCGTCGAGGAGGCGATTCCATGCGTCTTTGGCTGATAACTCCATTTACCGTACGAAACGAGGTGGGGTATGTCAGGGCAGGGCGAACTTATGGCGGCATGTGGAAAAGTCAACCTTGCCGCTGACCTCTTGCGCGAATAGTTTTCTGCCCTCACAAGAGGATCCAGATGAAACCGAGTTATCGTCCAAGAAATCGTCGACGCAGCAACAAGCACGGCTTCCGCGCGCGCATGTCCACGCGCTGGGGTCGCGAGACCTTGAACCGTCGCCGCAAGAAGGGCCGCCACCGCGTCGCCATCCGGATACCCTCCAAGCACGGAGCGGCCTGACGGCCGAGGGTCTTCCTCGGAGTTGGCGGCTGTCGCTTGGATCTACCTTGACGGCTGTATTACGAGTCGGCCGTCGTCGTCGCACCCCCAGGCTGGACATCGCGTGGTATCCCAACGACACCGGTCATCCCCGGCTCGGCGTGATCGTGCCGAGGCATGGTCACACGGCCGTCGCGCGCAACGTCCTCAGGCGGCGGTTGCGCGAGATCGCGCGTCGCCGGCTCCTGCCGGGCATGCCGGCGCTCGACCTGGTCCTGCGCCCGCGCCCCGATGCCTACAACGCTTCCTTTGATCACCTGGCCGGCGACCTCGAGACGTGGCGACACTCTCTGTAGCCGTTTCTCGTATGACCAGCGGGATGATCGTGGGGACGATCAAGGTGTACCAGCTGGTGGCTTCACCGTTTCCGTCGAGCTGCCGGTATTCGCCGAGTTGTTCTACCTACATGCTCGAGGCGGTCCGGCGCCACGGCGCGCTGAAGGGAACCTGGATGGGCCTCAGGCGGCTCGGCCGGTGTCATCCATTCGGTGGCAGCGGTTTCGACCCCGTCCCGTGAGGATGCCCTAGAGTGGAACGCCGCACCATTCTCGCCATAGCTCTCATCATGATCGTGGCGATTCTGCCCTCGATCTTTTTTCCGCCGCGCAAGCCGGTCGTGCCGCCCGGCGTAGCCACTGATTCGTCCGTCCGCCCAGCGGCCGACACGATCGCCGTCGCCGCCCCCCGACCGAGTGCCAGCCCGTCCATTCGCCCGGCGGCCCCGGCTCCCAGGGTCCAGGAAGAACGCCTCGTCACCGTCGAGTCCCCGCTCTACCGATACACGTTCTCCACGCGTGGCGCCCGGCTGACGGGCGCGACGCTCAAGGCGTACCGCTCGTTCGGCCCGGTCGATTCCGGCGCGGTCCAGCTCATCCCCGACAGCTCCGAATTCCTCGCATACCGGGTCATCGCGGGCGTGGACACGTTCAATGTGAGCGACTGGGTGTTCGAGCCCTCCACCACGGCGCTCGACGTGGCGGGCGGTGGGGAGATTAACTGGACGGGGCGGCGCGGCAACGCGGTGATGACGCTCCGCTACCGTTTCCACCCCGAGGACTATCGCTTCGATGTATCCGGCGATCTCCGCGGGCTGGGTGGCGGCGGGCTGGTGGTCGTGGGCCTGGGCCCGCGACTGCGCCTAGTGGAGGGTGACTCGACCACCGACTTCGCTTCCTACAGCGTTGTGACCAAGGCACGCTCCTCGGAGCGCATCGACTTCCGTTCACTGGACCCGGCCGAGCGAAGCGTCGTGAACGGGCCGTTCGAGTGGGTGGCGATGAAATCGAAGTACTTCTTTGCCGCGGTCCTGACGATCGAACCCGGCATGCCGCAGCTCGGCGGCGTCGTGGTCACCGGCGGGGCGCTCTCGGGGAAAATTGCCACCAAGGCGCATGCGGAGATCACGCTGCCGGCGCCCGGCGGGACTTTTGCGCACTCGGTGTACGTGGGCCCGATGGAGGCAGCCCGGCTTTCGGCGATCGGTCACGGCCTCAACGACGTCAACCCGTACGGCTGGTCCATCTTCCGGCTGATCATCCAGCCCGCGTCGGTGCTGATCCTGAAGGCGCTGCTCTGGATGCACACGAACCTGCACCTGGCGTATGGCTGGGTCATCGTCGTCTTCGGGGTCCTGATACGGCTGGCGCTGTGGCCGCTGAATGCCAAGGCGATGCGCTCGGGCATGGCGATGCAGGCTGCCCAGCCCGAGATCAAGATGTTGCAGGAGAAGTACAAGAAGGATCCGCAGAAGATGCAGGCGGAAATCATGAAGCTCTACAAGGACCGCGGGATCAATCCGCTGGGCGGCTGCCTGCCGATGCTGATTCCGTTCCCAGTGCTCATCGCGGTGTGGTTCGTGCTGGCCAACACGATCGAATTCCGCGGTGTCTCGTTCCTGTGGCTGCCCGACCTGGCGCGTCACGATCCCTACTACATCATCCCGCTGTTCATGGGCCTGTCGATGTTCGCGCTGTCCAAGCTGGGCCAGCTGGGGATGCCGCCGAATCCGCAGGCCACGATGATGCTGTACATCATGCCGGTGATGATGACGTTTTTCTTCCTCAACCTCTCGTCCGGCGTGAACCTCTACTACGCGGTCCAGAACGTGACCAGCCTGCCGCAGCAGTGGCTGATCGCGCGCGAACGCCTGCGCAAGGCGGGGAAGCCCCCCGGGTCGTAGTTTCCCGCTCGTGCTGTCCGATGTCATAGCAGCGATCGCCACGCCGCCGGGGCGCTCGGCCCTGGCGCTGTTGCGCCTCTCCGGCCGTGATGCGTTCGGCGTCGCAGGCAGGGTGCTGCGGCCCTTTCAATCCGATCCCCTTCGCGAAGCCCGCCGCGCCCGTGTCACCGATCCATCCACGGGTGGCCCGCTCGATGACGTTCTCTACGCCTGCTGGCGGCACCCCGATTCGTTCACCGGCGACGACCTGGTGGAGATCTCCACCCATGGCGGCCTGCTGGTCCCCGCCGAGGTGCTGGCGGCGCTCCTGCGGGCCGGGGCGCGGCTTGCCCTTCCCGGGGAGTTCACGCGACGCGCAGTGATGAACGGCAAGATGGACCTGTTGCAGGCGGAGGCCGTGGCCGACCTCATCGATGCCACGTCCGGCGCCCAGCGGCGCGCGGCGCTCTCGCAGCTCGATCGCGGCCTTTCCCTCCGTGTCGAGGCGCTCCGCGAGCAGGTCCTCGAGCTGGAGGTGCTGACCAGCTACGAGATCGATTTCCCCGAGGAAGACAGCGGGCCGATCGCGCCCGAGCGTATCGATGCCGCCACGTCACGCGCCCGCGAATCGGTGACGCGGCTGCTGGGAACGGTGTCCGAGGGGGAACGGCTGCGTGAAGGCGCGCTCGTCGTGATTGCCGGGCGGCCGAATACGGGCAAGTCGTCGCTCTTCAACGCGCTGCTCGGTGTCGAGCGGGCCATCGTGACCGAGATCCCCGGCACGACCCGGGACGCGATCGAGGCCCCGGCGACATGTGGCGGGTTTCCCTTCCGGCTGATTGATACGGCCGGGCTCCGCGACACCAGCGACCCGATCGAACGCCTCGGCATCGAGGTAAGCCAC
>CAMDCH010000162.1:0-6334 GCA_945889655.1 bacterium HR33 | reverse complement strand
CTGATGTTCGCCTTTGCGCTCGGGCCCGATACGCCGGGATTCGGACCGCGGGGGCAGACGCTGCTCGAATACGTGTCTCCCGGCCTGCTCTGGGTCACTATCCTGCTGACCGCCGTGCTCGCGCTGGGCCGGTCCTTCCAGGTCGAAATGGAAAACGGCGCGCTCGAAGCGCTGCGGCTCTATCCCGGTGACCGTCGATCCATCGGGGTCGGCAAGATCGCGGCGAACCTCCTCTTCCTCGTGGCGATGGAATGCCTGGTCGTCCCCATCGGCGCGCTGCTCTACAATCTCGACCTTTGGCCCCGGCTTCTTCCGCTCGCCGGTATCCTGCTGCTCGCCACGGTGGGACTGGCGGCCGTAGGTACCTTCTATGCGGCGCTGACCGCGAACCTGCGGGCCCGGGAAGTCATGCTTCCGTTGCTCCTGTTCCCCGTCATGGTGCCCGTGGTGCTGGGCGCCGTCAAAGCCACGGGCCTCATCCTCAACGGGGACCTCATGGGTGAGCTGGGGGCCTGGGTCCGCATCCTGGTCATCTTCGATGTCATCTTCGTAACCGTCTGCACGTTGACGTTCGGCTACGTGCTCGAGGAGTAACGATGGTACTCGTCATTGGCGTCATACTGATCGCGGTTACCGCGTGGGCGCTCCTGGCGCCGGAGAAGGGAGGCTTCTACGCGGGGCTCCTCGCCCTCCCTGCCCTTGCCGCGGGTCTCTACCTCGGACTGGTCGTCGCTCCGCCGGACGCGATGATGGGCGACGTGCAGCGCCTGATGTATGTCCACTTCCCGAGCTGGATCGCGGTCGCCATCTGCTACATCACGGGCTTCGTCGCGAGTGTCCGGTACCTCCTCCAGCGCCAGGACCGCTTCGACTACTGGGCGCAGGCCGGCATTGAGGTCGGCGTCGTTTTCAATGTGACCGGACTGATTACCGGATCGCTCTGGGGCCGCCCGACCTGGGGCGTCTACTGGACGTGGGACCCTCGACTGACGACCACCGCGATCATGCTCGTCACGTTCGCGGGCTACCTGGTGCTCCGCTCATTCCTGGAAGACCCGGACACCCGCGCACGCGTCTCGGCCCTGGTGGCCACGGTGGGGTTTCTCAACGTCCCGATCGTCTACTTTTCCGTGAAGTGGTGGCGGACGCTGCACCAGAACCAGTCCAGCCCCTCCACGGTGGACTCCGCGATGGTGACACCGCTGCGCATGATGATGGTCGCCTTTGCGCTGGTCGTCGCCTACTTGATGTCGCGCCGTTTCCTCATCGCGCAGGCAGAGGGAAACGCGGAGCGCGACACCTTGCGAATGGGAGGAGTCAATGGATAACGTCGGATTCATCATCGCCGGCTATCTCGCGACCTTCATCATCGTTGGCGGGTATACCGTAGCGCTGGTTCTGCGACTCCGCCGGGCTCGAGGGGGCAAATCATGACAGGCAAAGCAAATAGCGGCAAGAAAGCGGGCGCGATCATCGGCGCCGCAGTGGTTCTCGTGGCCTTTGGCTACCTCATCTGGGGCGGCATCGGCGGCAACCTCGTCTACTTCCTGACACCCAAGGAGCTCCTGGCAAAAGGAAATAATGCCGTGGGCGCTTCGGTACGGCTCGGGGGCCTTGTCCAGGACTCGACCATCGAGTGGAACGCCGATACGCGGGAGCTCAAGTTCCGGATCATCGATGAGGACAGCGCGTCGGTTCCAGTGCTCTCGGTCGGCATGCCACCGCAAATGTTCGTCCCGGGCCAGGGCGTGGTGGTCGAAGGCGTCTTCACGAAAGAGGGCGTCTTCAAGTCGAACAAGGTGATGGTGAAACACAGTAACGAGTACCGCGCACCCACCGAAGGCAAGCACGGCAAGGAGTATTACCAGCAGCTCTTCGAGAAGACGCAGTCGTGACGGGCTCGATCGGCCACCTGGCAATCGTGGTGGCCCTCGCCCTTGCAACGATGGGCTCGGTGGCCGCCTTCGCCGGTGCCCGTCTCGACCGGCCCACGCTGGTGGCCAGCGCCCGCAACTCGTCCTACGCCATCCTGATCCTGGTCGCCGTCGCCTTTGGAGCGATGGAGTACGCGCTGGTCACCCACGATTTCAGCGTCGACTACGTCTCGCGGGTGGGCAGTCTCGAAACGCCGCTGTTCTACACGATCATCTCGCTCTGGAGTGCCCTCGACGGCTCGATCCTCCTCTGGGCGCTGATCCTGGCTGCGTACACGGCCCTCCTGGGCTGGCGCAATCACCGGAGGAACGAAACACCAGCGCTGGATGCCTACGCCCTTGGGACGATCCTGATCGTCAACGTCTTCTTCCTGCTGCTGATCGCCTGGCCGGCCAATCCGTTCGACCCGGTTTTTCCGGTGCCGGCCAACGGACCCGGGCCCAACGCGCTGCTCCAGAACCACGCGTTCATGGGTGTACATCCGCCCCTGCTCTACATCGGCTACGTGGGGATGGCGGTGCCGTTTGCGTTCGGAATCGGCGCGCTGCTGTCAGGGGAAACCGGCCGCGAGTGGAGCAAGGCGGTACGCCGCTGGACACTCATCCCGTGGGGGTTCCTGACGCTCGGCATCACCGCCGGCGCCTGGTGGTCGTACGAAGTGCTCGGGTGGGGCGGCTTCTGGGCCTGGGACCCGGTTGAGAACGCGTCCTTCATGCCGTGGCTTACCGCGACTGCCTTCCTGCACTCGGTGATGGTCCAGGAGCGGCGGGACATGCTGAAGGCATGGACGCTTTCGCTGGTCATCGCGACGTTCCTGCTCACCTTGCTGGGAACGTTCCTCACGCGCAGCGGCGTGGTCGCGAGCGTACACGCGTTCAGCGAAGGCCTGATCGGCCCCTTCTTCCTCATTTTCCTCGGGATCGTCCTGATCGCGTCGCTCGCACTGATCGCATGGAAGAGCGAGCACCTGCGCGGGACCGGAACGCTCGACAGCCCGGTCGCGCGCGAGACGGCGTTCCTGATCAACAACCTCCTGTTCGTGGCATTCACTTTTGTCGTCCTGCTGGGCACGATGTTCCCGCTGCTGGCCGAGGCGGTGCGGGGCGCGAAGGTGACGGTGGGCGGGCCCTACTTCAACCAGATGAGCTCGCCGATCGCGCTGGCACTGGTATTCATGGCGGGCGTGGGTCCCGCCCTGCCCTGGCGCCGCGGGTCCATGGACGCGTTCCTGAAAAAGAGCGTGTGGCCCTCGGTGGCCGCGGTGCTCACCGGCATCGGGCTGTTCGCGACCGGCACGCGCGACGGGTGGGTGCTGACCACTATCGTGCTGGCGGTGTGTGCCGGCGGGATGGTGGTGGGTGAGTTCACGGGGCCCGCCGGCGCCCGTCGCAAGGCGCACGGCGAGTCGTGGATCCGGGCCATCGTGGGCGTGATCAACGGAAACCGGCGCCGCTACGGTGGCTACATCGTGCATTTCGGCGTGCTCATCGCGGCGGTCGGCATCGCGGTCGCGACGATCTACAAGCACGAGGCCGAGTGGACGCTGACCAAGCATGCCGACGCGCAGGAGTACGGGCGGTACGGGCTCACGCTGGACACGGTCTATGCGGTGAAGGACCCGAATCGTGACGGCGTCATCGCGGGCGTCACCGCCACGCGGAACGGCAAGCTCCTGGCCCATCTCACACCCCGGCTCAACTACTACCCGACGATGAACGAGCCGATCGCGACGCCGTCCGTCGCGGTACAGGCGCGCGAGGATCTCTACCTCGTGCTCGTGGCCTACGAGCAGGATGGGAGCAGGGCGACGATCAAGGCCATCGTGAGCCCGCTCGTCGGCTGGATCTGGATCGGCGGAATCGTGATCGCCCTCGGCGTGCTGCTCAGCCTGCTGCCGCGGAGGCGCGGCCCGTCAGCCGAAAGTGTTGAATCCGGGCAGGCCGGGGACCTGGTGGGCGCGAGGAGCGCTTGAAGGCCTGGAAGATCGTTGTCCCACTGGCGGGGCTGCCTATCCTGGCGGTGCTCGCGTGGGGTTTGACGAGAGATCCGCGCGACAACGTCCCGACGCCCCTGGTTGGGAGACCGGCGTTGCCTTTCGCCGGTGAGACGTTGAAGGGCGACACCCTGAGACTCTCCGACACCGGTGATCTTCCCCTGGTCATCAACTTCTGGGCCACCTGGTGCATCCCGTGCCAGGAGGAGCACCAGTACCTCGTGGATTTCGAACGACGCTACAAAGGCAGGGTGAGGGTGATCGGCGTGCTGTTCCAGGACACGCGCGCCAACGGCATCCGCTGGCAGCAGGAACGCGGCGGCGACTGGACGAACATCATGGACCCTCGCAGCCGCATGGCGATCGACTACGGTGTGCGCGGCGTGCCCGAAACGTTTTTTATTACGAGAGACCGGCGCGTCCTCCATCACTATCCCAAACCGGTGGACCCGCAGGTCCTCGAGTTCTGGACCAGCAAGCTGCTGGTGCCGGATTCCACCGCGATCAAATCACCTTCGACAGGCAGCTAGACATGCGCCGCTGGCCATGGCTGGCGCTATTGCTCTCGACCGTGGCCATCCTGCCCGCTCGCGGACAGGAACCGACGCCCGCACCGGCAGCCACGAGCGCGCCGCAGGACACCGCGCTGGAGCGCAAGGTCCGCGAAGTCGGGTCGATGCTGCGCTGCCCGGTGTGCCTCAACCTCTCGATCTACGACTCGCCCTCGGAGATGGCGCGCGACATGCTCCAAGTCGTGCGCGACAAACTGAAGGCGGGTGAGACCAAAGAGCAGATCTTCGCCTATTACATCCAGCGGTATGGCGACTGGGTCTTGATGGCGCCGCCAGCGCGCGGCGTGAGTCTTCTTGTGTGGCTGTTGCCGGCTCTCGTGGTGGTAGGCGGCGGGGCGCTGATCGTGCTGGCGGTGCAGCGCTGGACACGCCGACCTGCCGAGGCGATCGCGGGGGCTCCGTCGGAGCAGATCTCCGAAGAGGATTTGAAGAGGGTGCGCGCGGAGCTGGCGAAGGGACAGGACGACCGTGATTGAGATCCTGATCGTGCTGCTGGTCCTGGGCGCTGCGACCGTGGTCTTCTACCCGGCACTCGCGGGCGAGGACGATCCAGTGGCGGTCGACCGGAAGCGCCAGAAGCGCGCCGCGACGAGCCCCGCCGAGCAGGACGCGATGACCGCCCTGGGGGAGCGGAAGGAGCGCGTGTTCCGCAACCTGCGCGAGCTGGACTCCGAGCGGGCGGCCGGCCGCCTCGCCGAAGCGGAGTATGCCGAGTTCAAGCAGCGGGACGAGATCGAGGCGGCGCGGGTTCTCAGGGACATCGCCGCCGCGGAAGGCGCGCTCAAGGCGGGCAAAGCGGGGCGGAAAGCCGCGAAGGCCGGCGAGGTGCCGGCGCGGGGTGGATGGGGCACGCGGGCGGCCTGGATCGCCGGCGTAGCGGTGTTCGCCGTGACTCTCGGCATCGTGATGTCCAAGGCCATTGCGCCACGGACGGCGGGCGGCACAATCACCGGCACCATTCCCGGCGAAAACCAGAGTGGCGGTCAGCCAGGTGCAAACGGGATGATGCCGAACGCGAATCCTGAGCGACTCGCGACACTTGAGCGAGAGGTGGCGCGGGACTCCAGCAACCTGAAGAACCTGCTGGAAGCCGGGCACCTGTACCTGGCGGCATTTCGCTTCAACGAGGCAGCCCAGGTCACCATCAAAGCGCTCACGATCGACCCGCGGTCAGCGGAAGCGAGTGCGCACATTGCCATGCTCCTGGTGGCTGAGGCCAGCACGCACGAGAGCCCGGACAGTGCCCAGCAGTCGTATGCCGGGGCACTTCAGGCGATTAACCAGGCCATCAAGCTGGATGCAAAACTGCCCGAGGCGTGGTTGTTCAAGGGCATGATCATGATGCAGGGATTGGAAGACCGGGCGGGCGCGGTAGAGGCATGGGAGCAATACTTGAAGATTGCGCCTGCAGGTGCTGATACGAGCCGGATTGCGGGTATGGTCAGGGGCTTCCGGCGGAACCAGCAGTAGCCGCTACATTAGGGCTGACGCTGGCCCTTCGTCCAATGGCAGGACACCGGACTTTGGCTCCGGGAATCTTGGTTCGAATCCAAGAGGGCCAACTGCTCCAGTCCCTACCTGCGAGTGCCCTTCGCCGCGCTATCGCTCACCACTGGCGTCTTGAATTCCCGCGACTGGAACGTCACGTCCACGTGCTGCACTTCGGGCTCCAGGCTCACGCGGGCGCTGTTCCCCAGCAGGTCCTTCCACTCTACCGAGCGCGTCGCCTTCCCTGAATCCGCGGCCGCACAGAACGGGACGGTCTTCAGGGCCTGGGTCTTTGATTCGGTCGGACGGATGGTGGGATAGAGGCGCTGCACAAATGATCCGAACT
>CAMDCH010000161.1:0-6376 GCA_945889655.1 bacterium HR33 | reverse complement strand
CTGACACCGACCCCGGGCGCGAGCCCGGGGCCGGCACCAGCGTGACACTAGACGAGCGCAACCTCCTTCTTACCCGCCTTAGCCCACTCCGCAGTCACCTCGGCTGTGGTCCTCAGCTGCCGCTCGGCGTCATTCGCATACCACGCCTTGAAGTACTCCAGCCCCTGCCGGTGCTGCTCGTCGGTGAACGCCTGGAGGGCATCCGTCACCCAGACCAGGTCGTATCCGCGCTGGAACGCGTCCGCCGACGTATGGCGCGCGCAGCAGTCCGTGTGCAGACCCGTGATGTACAGCCGCTTGATGCCGCGGGCCTTCAGCTCGGCATCGATCTCCGAGCTCACGAACGGACTGTACGTCGTTTTCTCGAGCACCACGTCGCCCGGCTTCGGCGCGAGGGACGGTACGATCTCCGCCCATTTCGTGCCCTTCATCGCGTGCGGCGGCCACTTCATCGCCAGCTCGCTGTCCTCCGGCGTGTGGGCGTCGGTCGTGTACACGACCGTGATGCCTGCCTTGCGCGCCGCCTCCACCAGCTTCCCCAGCGCGGGCAGGATCGCCTGCGCCCGCTTCTGGTATTCCGCGCCGCCCGCGTCCGCGATCACGCCGCCAGGATAGACGAAATCATTGGCGAGATCGATCAGGACCAGGGCCGACTGCGACGGGGTAATGGAATGAAATTTCGACATGCGACTACCTCCCATTGGTTGCGGTAGATCGCCGAGGGGCCGGTTGGGAAACGCCTTGGCCCGTCGTGGATGACGGGCCTCTCTCGGTGACTGGCGCTCACTTCTGCGCCGTACAGAAACATAACAGGTGACGGGTTACTTTTGTTTCAGATCAGTGGTTCGAACGTTTCACTCGGAGTAGAAATGCGTAGTGTTGCAGCAGGACTGGTTGTGATCACGCTATTGGCATTCGCCGCTGCTTGCGGCAACCGGACACCGGACCCCAACGATCCCATGGGACCGATGGGGCCGGAGAACATGCGCGTCGCGACGCCGGATTCGGGCGCCGCCGGGGTCCGCTGAGCGTGGACGAGGTCCGGCTGGACAAGTGGCTCTGGGCCGCGCGCTTCTACAAGACGCGTTCGCTGGCGGCGCAGGCTGTTGAAGGGGGCAAGGTCGAAGTCAACGGAGAGCGCGCGAAGCGCGCCAAGTCTCTGCACACCGGCGACCAGGTCCGGGTCCGGCAAGGCGCATTCGAGCAGATCGTGATCGTCAGGGTGCTCGCGGAGCATCGCGGGCCGGCGAAAATCGCCGCCGCGCTTTACGAAGAAACGCCTGGCAGCGTTCGCGCGCGCGAGGTGCTCGCGTCGCAGCTGCGGCTGGCCAAGGTGCCACGGTTCGAAGGGAAGGGGCGGCCCACCAAGCGGGACCGCCGGGAGATCGAGCGCTTTCGCGGTCTCGACGACTAGCGCGGCGCGCGGAGTACGACGACTTCCTGTAGCGTGTCCGGCGACAACTTGAAGACCACCGGCGGCCCCTCGCGATCGACGTTCATCACCCGCGCGGTGATCGGCAGCGCGAAGGGGAATCCACACCCGCGGAAATAGCCGGTGCTGTCGGATCCCGCCTCGGACTCCATTGTCTTCGCGTTGACGACGTTGCTGCTGACGGTCTGGTAGTCCTTCCACGTGAACATGACCACCGCGTCACGCACCGGCTGGCCGGTCACGCTGTCGCGCACGATTCCGGCTGCCGCGCCCCGGTCGTCGCCCTTCATCTCCGGACACGTCAGTCTCACCAGCGACGTCATCGCGGGGACGGCGAGAGTGGCCGTAATGGACGCGCCCCGCCGGGTTGCGACCGGCGGCCCCGCCAGCCACCCCCACGACGGGAAATCCCGGTGGGTGAACTCGAGACGGTAGTTGCCTTCGGGCAAGCCGGTCAGCTCGAAATTCCCTCCAGGTCCCGTCGCCACCGTGAACGGCGTCCCTGCCAGTCGCACTTCCCCGCCGACGAGCGGTATCGCGCGCGTGCTGTCGTAGACCGTGCCGGAGACCGTCGCCCCAAGTGCCTCGGCTACCGGCTTTCCGTCGAGCCCGAACGCCTGGAGTACCTCGCCGCCCTCTTCCATGAGGGCCGCCAGCTCGAGGCGTTCCCTGGACTCACCCGCGCCCCGCCGGATCTGGGTGGCGCTGCTGTACTGCCGTTCGGTGACCGCCCGCAGCTGGGGCATGCGTATCCAGAACCGGCTCACGAGCCAGCCGCCGTTCGCGAGCCGCTCGAAGTCCACCCGGCCCCCGATCAGGTCGCTCTCCACGCCGATCCGGTGATTCACGTACTTGAACTCCACGAAGCGCAGCTCGGCGTTCTTCTCATCCACCCACAGCACGCCGTTGATGTCCGCGACCTTGCGTTCGCCGATCGGCTCGAACCCTAATCCAATCATGCCCGGAGTTGCGGGAGTCGGCGCCGCCAGGCGGAAGCAATGGCTGTTGAGGAACTGGTCCGAGAAGAGCACGTCGGCGTCGGGCGCCTGGAAGACCCACCCGCCGTCGGGCTGCATCTCGACGTAGCCGTTGGCGGCGAGCTGGGTGGTCGGCACGGCGCGGAAGGCGCGCGTAGCGGTCGCGCTCCGGGTGCTGCTCCGCTCGCGCGTGACGTTGAGCGCGGCGTCCATGTTCCGGGTGTACGTGCGCAGCCGGATCCGGATCCGCTGCTCGTTCTGCACCCAGGACACGGCGGCCAGTGCCTTGCGTGCCTCCTCCCAGACGGTCGCGGTGGCGCGTCCTTCCTCGGGGCGCACGCGGCACTTCGTTTCGCCGGAAATCGTGATCTCGTCGAGGCGGATCGGGATCGCGCTGACCTCGAGGCGATACTCGAGGTTCTCGGTTGCGCTGATCGTGATGGCGGGTGAGGTCGAAACCTTGAACCCGATCCGCTCCGACCGCAGCCGGTACGCGCCGGGTGCCGGAACCTTGATGTTGTACCGGCCCTCTCCGTCGGCGAGCGCGCGCGTGACTTCCTTGCCATCGGCGCCGAGCAGGACCACGAAGCCCGCACCCACGGTGATGCCGCTGGTTCCCTCGACCACCTGGCCATGGATCGTCTGGGCCGCGAGTGGACGCAGCCCCAGCACCGTCAACGCGACGACCATAGTCAGTCTGCGCATGTCGCTCACCTCTCCACCGAATACGTCTCTGTCTTGAACACCCGGAATCCCCGCGCGAGGTAGTTCGGCAGCGCGGCCGGATGATCTAACGTACATGTGTGAAGCCAGACTCGGGAAGCACCAGGCGCCCACGCCTGCCGCACAGCGGCCGACAGCAGGTATTTGCCCAGCCCCTCTCCGGTGAATGCATCCAGCAGCCCGAGGTAGGCGATTTCCACCGATCGATCATCATGGCGGGCCAGCTCGAAATACCCCGCTGGCTGTCTTCCGTCCCTGAGCACCCAGATCGAAATCGAGGGCTGGCCTACATGCTCCTCGATCTCTTCATCGGACCAGGGAAGCCGGTCCACCCAGTGATAGCGGGCGCCGACGCTTGAATAGAGGAAACGGTAGAGGTCGGCCGGGCAGGGCTCCGCCCGCTCAACACTGAGCCCGGCACGCGGGGCTTCCGCGAGCCGCAATTCTCTCGCGTCGAGTAACTCGACGTATGTGCGCGTGACTTCCGTGCGCGTCACCTTTCCCGCTTCCCCTTTCCCGCTTCCCCTCAATTGCCCCCAACCCCTCCGACCGATAGCTTTTCGTTGCCAGCAGGACCCGCAGTACCGGGAGTGCGTCAAATGCGTCGCCTTGCCGTTGCTGTTTCGATGTTGCTCGTTGCCGCCTGTTCCAGGCCACCCAGTGAGGCCTCCGGCCCGCGGCCGGTGCCGCGCCTCCAGGCTGGACTCGTCCCGCCCATGCGCGGCTTCGGGCTCTACGTAAACCAGCCCGCCTATCTCGCGCTATTCGACATCACGCCGGGTGCCGGCATCGGCCTCGTGTATCCACAGATGGGTCGCGAACTGCACAGCGTGGTGCAGCCGGGTCCGCGCTGGCTGACCCGCGGCGCGGTGCCATACATGCCCGCGAATTACGTCGAGCCGGTCATTGCGCCGGTGCATTACTTCTTCCTGGTTGCCTCTCGCCGGCCGCTCAACATCGATGAATACGTTGGCTATCCCGACTACCTGCGCGAGAAGCTAGGGAACGTCACGTTCACCGGTTCCGCTTTCCACTCGATGAAGGCGCTGGTCGAGGAAGTCGTTCCCGTGCAGCCGGCCGAAGACTGGACCACGGCGGTCTACCTCGTCTACGGCGGGACTGGTCTCGAGCGGAATGACCCCGCGCGCTACGTCCGCAGCATCCTCCAGCTGGTTGTCTGTGGCAGCGAGGGGTACTGGGTGCCGGTGGGCCAGGGATTTTCTTGCGACGACCCGCGCGACGCCAAGTCTGCGAAGGATGTGCTGGTGGTGCCCGAGCCCTCGCAGCCGGAGAACAGCACCGGGCGGCGCCGGGACGACGTCGTGATGATGGTTGATCCAGCCACCATCCCCACGGCTCGCGAAGTCGTACGCGTGACCGCCGACAAGGTGTGGCAGCCCCCGATGACACCGACGCTGTCCAGCTCGCCGGGGACCGCCGCGGATATTCGCCGGCCGGTGTCGGAACCGCGCTCGAGCCCGGTGCTCTCCGGAACCGATTCGTACGTCCCTTCCACCACGTCGTCCTCGACCACGGTGGAGCGTCCTGCGCAGTCTCCCGACAATGCACAGGGCCGGGTGTCCGAAACGTCACCCTGATCCGCGGGCGGCAAAGAAAAAGGGCCGGCGGATCATCATCCGCCGGCCCTTTCTTTTCTGCCTTTTCAGGGGACGCGTTTGAGACCGAACGCGGAATCACGCTGGAGATCGCGGGCCAGGCCAACGGTCTCGCTGTACCGCTGCTCGATCTCCGGGGCGGCGTAGGAAACCGCGACCGCCTGGACCAGCGAGATGCCAAGCCCAAGCAGGAGGGCTCGCATGCTGCTGCGGCCCACCAGCAACGCGCCGGCGGTCACCAGCCCGATCACCGCCGGAATGCCCGCCACGGCCAGGTGGGGCAGCATCAATCCCCAGTGCACGGGCGAAACCGCCGCCACGTCCGTCAGCGCGCCGAGGGACCACCAGGCGCAGCCAACGAGGAGCAGCCCGCCGATCCCGCGGGTGTAGCCGCCGGTCATACCGCGCGCCGCTTGGGGCTCGCGGGCACGAGGCCCGCGGCCGGCCGGACCGCGAGCCCGCCGAAGCGGCGCTCCCGCCGGCGGAAATCAGCCATCGCCCGCGTGAGGTCGGCCCGGCGGAAGTCGGGCCAGAGCACGGTGGTGAAGTACAGCTCCGCGTACGCCAGCTCCCAGAGCAGGAAGTCGGAGAGGCGCTGCTCGCCGGCCGTCCGGATCAGGAGGTCGGGCATCGGAGTGCCGTTGACCAGCGTCTGTTGCAGCAGCTCGGGCGAAATCTCTCCGGCCGCGAGGCTCCCCGCGTCTACCCGCTGCGCCAGCTCACGGGCGGCGCGGGCCATCTCGCCTTGCGAGCTATAGTCGATCGCGAGGCGGAGATTGAGCCGGGTTTCGTTCTTCGTTTCACACTCCGTGCGCTCGAGCTCCTTGAGCGCGGAGTGGGGAATACGGTCCCGTCGCCCGATGCCGGTGACCTTCACGCCGTTCTCCAGCAGCTCGGCGCGCTCGCGCGAGCAGTACTCGCGGAGCAGCCAGAAGAGGCGGCCTACTTCGGCGGCCGGACGCTTCCAGTTGTCGGAGGAAAATGCGTAGAGCGTCAGGGTCGTGATGCCCAGGTCGGGAGCCGCGCGCACGACGTCGCGTACGCTGTCCACGCCCGCGAGGTGCCCGCGCCAGCGGGGCGAACCCTGCTGGCGGGCCCAGCGGCCGTTGCCATCCATGATGATGGCGACGTGAAGGCCGGTGTTCATGTCTTCTCCAGCGCGTCACGCGCCTGGCTCAGGATGCCTTCCATCTGTTGCAGATAGGTCTCCAGCGCCCGCCGCCCTTTCGGCGTGAGGCGGTAGTCCGTCTTGGGTTTCCGGTCCTCGAAGCCCTTGGTCACCTTGATGTACCCCGCTTCCTCGAGACGACGCGCATGCACGCTCAGGTTGCCGTCGCTCGTCTTGAGGACGTCCTTCAGCTCGGCAAACGTCAGGCTCTCGTTCGCGGCCAACGCCGCGACGATCCCCAGCCGGATCCGCTCATGGATCAGCCGATCGAGTTCGTCGTGAACTGCGCTATCCACCATGCTTCGCGACCAGGTACAGCCCGAAAAGGATGTGGAGCACGCCGAACCCGGCGGCGAGGAACACGATCCCCTGCTGGGGGCTGAACAGGGCGAGCCCGCCCAGCACCACGATCACCAGCCCCATCCAGCGCACCGCGCGCAGGGAGAACGTCCCGCCCGCC
>CAMDCH010000160.1:0-6437 GCA_945889655.1 bacterium HR33 | reverse complement strand
CGGGAAATCCTCTGGCAGTTCCTGGTCGAGGCGGCGACACTCACCCTGGTGGGCGGCGTGATCGGAATCGTAGTGGGGATCGTGGCGGGCGAGATCCTCAAGCGGGTCCTGAATTTTTCCGCAGGCGTGCCGGTGTGGAGCGCCGTGGTAGCTACGGCCGTATCCGTGGGGATCGGGTTGATCTTCGGGATGCTGCCGGCCAGGAAGGCGGCCAGGCTCGATCCGATCGAAGCGCTCAGATACGAGTGAAGGCTGCGCTTACGGCGGAAACTTCAGGTCCATGCTCACCTCCGCTCCGACGATGTGGTAAGTCCGGTTGAACATCTTGCCGTAGTCCGGCCGGTAGATGTAGTGCAGATCGAACTTGAAACCCTTCCGGAACTCCCACTGTGCGCCGGCGGTGTTGCGCCAGTTGTCGACGGGATAGATCCCGGCGAACGCGAAAAAAGGCTCAGTCGAGGCATAGACCGCAATCCGCTTGGTAGCGTCCAGCTTCGCACGCACTCGTGTCCGCAGGACGTTGCGTGCAGCCTGCTCGTCGTCATCGACGCCCCCTTTCCGCAGGTGCTGGAACATGGTGCGGAATGAGAGCGTCACCTTGGCTCGTTTTGCTTCCAGCTCGCCGCCGAGACCGTACCGATGCGAAGCCTGATCGCTGAACTGGGCGAGTCGGTAGTTCGCGAAAACGGCCAGGTGCTTTCCGACGGGACGGCCCAGCTCGGCGCTGTAGTAGGAACCGTAGTAGACCGACGAATTGCCGGTCAAGCGACCTTCATAGCCGATCGAGGATTCCCATTTCCTGGGGAGATTCAGATTCACCTGCATCCCGAAGCGGCTCTGCACGTCTACGGGATCATCCGGGTTTTCCTGGGCGTGAAGTCCGGCAGCCGCCCGGAGGGCCAGGAAGAGCGCGACTGAGAGTGTGTGCCTGAGCATGGCATTTCCCCGGAGTGACGGCCCGTGTCATTCTGGCAGGAGCGGCTGGCAGCATGCCGCACCAACCCCATATTAGCTTTCAAGGCGGCGAGTTGCACCACTACGAGTTGCTTGCGGCCGCCGAGGCTATGAAAGGTCGTCCGAAACAAATGACGGTACGGTTGTCTGACCAACCATGGAGCGCGGTTGCGGTGGCTGCGCTGCTGTTCGCCGGTGTGTCGTGCTCCTCCGAGCCGCCTACCCACCCTAACAAGGCCCTGGGATTCCGGGTCGCCGTGATCTCGCTCGACGGACTGCGGCCTGATGCCATCGCCGAGGCGCCGGCACCAACCCTCAAGCAGCTCGCGAAGGAGGGTGCCTTCACGCTCAGTGCGAAGACGGTATCGCCAACCGCGACCCTGCCGGCGCACACGTCGATGGTCACCGGGCTCACACCCCAGCACCACGGCATAACCTGGAACGACGACACCACGTCCAACCCCCGGCAAGTCGCCATCACGACGGTCTTCGATTTCACCGCGCTGGAGGGATATACCAGCGCGTTGTTCGTCGGGAAGTCGAAACTCAGGCCGTTGATACATCCCGGGGCGCCGACGAAGGCGAGTATCCCGCCGAGTGATCTCTGGTACGCCGACACGGTCGGCGCGCAGGTGCTGGCATACCTGCAAGTCGCATCGCCCAAGCCGAACTTCATCTTCATCCATCTTCCCGACATCGACGTCGCGGGGCACGCCCATGGATGGATGTCGCCCGAGTACCTCGCCGCCGTGCGGCATGCAGATTCGGTCGTCGCCAGGATCTGGGAGGCCCTCAAGCAGACCTACGGCGCTGACCTGACGTTGATCGTGACCGCCGATCACGGAGGATCCGGCTTCGGCCATGCCGACGGCACCTACCTGGACTCGACGGTTCCGTGGATCGTGTGGGGAAAGGGCGTCACTCCCCAAACGCTATCCGGCGTTCGGGTCGTGGACACCGGACCTACCGTGCTGTGGCTACTGGGGCTCGCTCAGCCGCCGGATTGGGACGGCGTTCCGGTGAAAAGTGCGTTTCCCACGTTACCGCACTAGGGGCCCTGGAGGAACGCGTCGAGCTCTACGCGCCGGATCGCGAAGTCGTCCTTGATCGACTGCAACCCGCCGGTGAATTCACCGCCCGTGACGTTGAACGTATGCCCCGGTATCTCTCCATTGGGACCTGTGACGAACGGCGCGATCATGTTGTGGTACCTCTCAACGAGTCCGTAGATTGCCGCCTGGGTGTAGACCGTGTTCGAGAAGGTCCGAAGATGGGTGCGGTAGCGTTCGTAGTACACCGGGTCGTCAATGAGGTAGCGAACCAGCGGCCAGGAATCGCTCACCTCTACCATGGTGAGTGACAGGCCCCCAGCGAAAAACGCGGCATTCTGATCCCAGGGAATCCACGTCAGCTTCCTGGACGAATGGTTGTAGAGGTAGTGGTTGTGGGCGTTGATGCCGTAGGAGTCCTGGCTCTGGATGGCGTTGTTGACAGCCAGGTATTTGAGAAAATCATCGACGTTGAACCGGGCCTCGAGGCTCGCGCGCCATTGCGCCGGGTTGCCGGTACGCAGGCTGTTGTTGTTGAGGGCATTGATCGCTTCCTGGACATCCGAGTAGTCGCTGGAGCTCTTGTTGTTCTGCCGTTGAAACTCCGACGCGACGAACGTCTGGAACCTCGACTCGGGCTTGTAGAGGTTGCCCGCGTTCTCCCCGAACTGGCCCGGTAGCATGGTGTCCTCGATCACCTCGACCATGGTGTAGAGGCCGTTGTACGCCAGGCCCTGCCCGAAGTCGATGTAGACCCGATAGAACGCCGCTCGCGCCACGGGAACTCCTGCCCGGCGGAAGACTTCGTCCGCAGTCCTCTCACGCAGCAATGACTCGTCGTAGCCGTTGTTGGCCATGGTCAATTGCTGGAAGCCGTAGAATCGCTGGTTCCAGGTTTCGTAGTGCGGGTTCTCGAATTCGTTGAACGTGAGCCGGAACGGGAGCTTGTAGATCCCCGCGTTCCAGGAACCCTGGAGGGTGGCGTTTCCCTTCAGCCGGAAGCCGACGTGCTTCCACTCCCTGCCGTTGAACCGTACGAGCACGTCAACGTACTCCGCCTCCTCTTCGGGGAACGGCCTGAAGACGTTTGTCTTTTCGCCGAAGTCGAATCCCCACAGGCGGGTCATGTCCGTCCGGATGGTCGACCATTCGGCCGACGTCATGATGATGTCGATGCGATTGACGGAATCCGGGGGAAAGACCAGGGAATAATTCGGCGGGGACTGGCCGTGCGTTTCCGCGGTCCAATCGGGGTTGTAGTCGGCGGGGTTCAAGGCCCCCCGGCAAGCGGACAGGAGAATCAGCGCGAAAGGGAGGCATTTCACGGCGCCAATTTGCGCTGAGCCGAGATATTTGCCAAGGGTTTCGCCACTATCTTCCAGCATGGCCGGTCCTATCACTACCCAGCCGCGGGCTGATGTCCTGGCCATCGCGGCCCATCCCGACGATGTCGAGCTGACGTGCGGCGGCACGCTGATCAAGATGATTCGTGCCGGTTACACCGCGGGCATTCTCGATCTCACCGCGGGCGAGACCGGCACGCGGGGCAGCAAGGAGCTGCGCGCGCAGGAAGCGGCCGCGGCAGCGAAGACGATGGGTGTCGCGGTACGCACCAACGCCGGCCTGCCCGACGCGCACCTGCACAACACGGACGCGACGCGCGCCGTCGTGGTCGGACACCTGCGCCAGTTCCGTCCCTCGACCGTGATTCTTCCCTTCCCGACCGGCCGTCACCCGGACCACATCGCGGCGTCGCAGCTGGGCCGCGACGCCTGTTTCCTCTCCGGACTCAAGAACTACGACGCGCCCGGCGAACCGCATCGCCCCGCCAAGATCCTGTACGCACTCGCCTACCGCGAGGACCCGGTAAAGCCGACGTTCGTGGTGGATGTTTCGGCCGAGTTCGAGACCAAGATGACCGCCATCCGGTGTTACGCGTCACAGTTCGAGGGCGCAAAGGCAGCGGGTGAGATCTTTCCGACAGGGCAGAACCTCTACGAACTGGTGCGCACCCACGGCGCCCACTATGGCAGCCTGATACGCGCGGCCTACGGCGAGCCGTTCATCACCCACGAGACCGTACGAATAGACGACGTTGTGAAAATGGGCGTGCAATCGATGTAATCATGCGCGGGGCACGTCCCTTGCTCCTTTCGACAGCATGGACGCCCGAGGAGTCACGCGCTTCACCACGGTCTTGCTATTCGCGCTTGCCCTCGCTTGCGAAACACTTGGCCAAATCAATGACGTGACAGTTTCTGCGACACACGTGCCCCGGGAATCCGGGGGGCCGGCGTCCGCCGCGCAATCACTGCTGCACGTATCGACTGAGGACGCGGAGGTCAGTGTCCCCATGACGCTGATAATCCGCGTATACGACGCGCGGGGAACCGCAATCACCACGGGCGGGCTCACAGTCGCTTTCATCGCGGTAGGCCAAGCGACCGGCGCTTTCGATCCGCCAACCGACCACCAGGACGGGACGTACTCGACGCGCTTCACGCCCACCAGCGCCGGTGACTTGACGCTGGGCGCTGCGGTTGCCGGAGCACACCTGCCGCGCACGTACAGCATGCTGGTCCGGGAATCGAAGATCGATCGCAGGGGTCGGTAAGCGCCCGCAGGGACGCGAGGCTGGTTAGTTTTCCCGCAGTATGAAGACGCTGGTTTACCTGGACAACGCCGCCACCACGCCGGTCCGCCCGGAGGTGCTGGAGGCGATGATGCCCTTCCTGACCGACCGCGCGTTCGGCAACCCGAGCTCGTCCCACACGTTCGGGAGGACGGCGCGCGCGGGCGTGGAAGAAGCCCGTCGGAAGATTGCGGCGGCGTTCGGCGCCGAGCCGCGCGAGGTGATTTTCACTTCCGGTGGCACCGAGGCGGACAACCTCGCGCTCGCCGGCGCCGCGCTGGCGGCGAAGCACGCGGGCAAGCCCTTCCGCATCGCTGTCTGCGCCACCGACCACAAGGCAGTCCTGGGCGCGGCCCACTGGGTGGAGCACCTCGGTGGCGAGACCATTACGCTCCCGGTAGACAGCCAGGGCCGGCTCGAGACCGCGGCGATCGACGACGCGCTAGCTCGCGGCATCGCGGCGCTCGGCACCATGTGGGTCAACAACGAGACCGGCACGATCCAGGACGTGGCGGACATCGGCGCGCGCTGCCAGCGCGCCGGGACGCCCTTCCACGTGGACGCGGTCCAGGCCGTGGGCAAGATCTCCTGCGGCGTAGCCGAAGCGCAGGCGGCCTTTTTCGCCATTTCGGGCCACAAGATCGGCGGGCCCAAGGGCATCGGCGCGCTGATTGTGCGCAACCGCGCCGCCCTCGAAGCAATCATCCATGGCGGCGGGCAGCAGGCAGGCATCCGCCCCGGCACCGAGAACGTTCCCGGCATCGTCGCCCTCGGCCGCGCCGTTGAGCTGGCGGTGGCCGAGCAGCCCACGACCGCCGATTCCCTCCGATCGTTGCGCGATGACCTGGAGCAGTGGATCACCGTCAACGTGAGCGATGCGGTGGTCCACGGCGCCGGCGCGCCGCGCGCACCGCATATCTGCAACGTCTCCATTCCCGGCACGGATTCCGAGTCGCTGCTCATGCACCTCGACATGGCGGGCATCGCCTGTTCGTCGGGGTCGGCCTGCACCACCGGGTCGGTCGAGCCGTCGCACGTGCTCAGCGCGATGGGCCTGCCGAGAGAGCTGGGAGTCGCGGCGTTGCGCTTTTCGTTCGGGAAGCAGAACAGCGCGGCCGATGTACGCCGGGTGACCGAGGAGCTGCCCGGCGCCGTGGCGAAGATCCGCAGGTTGGCGGGAGCCCTGGGACGATGACCTCACCCGCCCGCCTGCCCGCCTCCGGCAAGGAGCGGGTCCTTGTTGCGATGTCCGGCGGAGTGGATAGCTCCGTCGCGGCCGCCATGCTCGTCGACCAGGGATACGATGTCATCGGAGCGACGCTCCGGCTGTTCTGCTACGGCACCGATACGCCAGACCGGCCCTGCTGCTCGCTCGACTCCATCAGCGATGCAGCTTCCGTCGCGGAGAAACTGGGCATCCCTCACTACGTCCTGAACCTGGCGGACCGGTTCGGCCAGGACGTGATCGCCAATTTCGTTTCCGAGTACTCGCTGGGGCGCACGCCGATTCCCTGCGTCCGCTGCAATTCGTTTACCAAGTTCCGCGACCTGCTGGCGCACGCGGACGCGCTCGGCTGTGACTACCTCGCGACCGGCCACTACGCGGTCGCCCGCGACGGCGCGCTCTTCCGCGGCGCGGACCGGAACAAGGACCAGACGTATTTCCACTGGGGCATCGACCGGTCGGTGGTGCGCCGCATGCTGACCCCCGTGGGATCGCTCACCAAGGCCGAGACGCGCGCGGCCGCGCGCGAGCTGGGGCTGGTGACGGCGGACAAGCCGGAGTCGGTGGAGATCTGCTT
>CAMDCH010000159.1:0-6498 GCA_945889655.1 bacterium HR33 | reverse complement strand
TCGTCGACGTGGTGAGACTGGTTCCGAAGTTCAAGGACCAGCCGTTCACTCAGGCGACCATCGCGATCGGCCGAGCGGATGGATTGATGCGACGTGTAGCGATTGTCGAGGAGACGGGACAGAAGAGATTGGTGGTGCTGCCGGCGCCGCAGGCCGGCGCCACGATTCCTGCCGAAGAATTCATTTTCAGGACGCCGAAGGGAGTGAAGGTAGTCACTCCCTGAGCAACTCAGTGGTTCGCAGCGTATCGTCATTCAACACCTTCTCCACCGCTTCCCGCTCCTCATCCTTCAGGTCCGCGAGTCGCAGCGCGACTCGACCCAGTGCACGATAGAGCTCGGCCTGGTCTCCCGAGAGAGACTCCAGGTGCCGGCGAACGGTCGCGGCATCTCCCCGTGAGATTGGCCCCGTAAGCGCGTCGGCGGGCAGGCCCGCCGCCAGGCTCTCGAACGTCCCCCGCAGCAGTCCCTGCAAGCCCTGCCACGCTGATTCTGGCGGCAGCCCGGCATCGACCAGCACCTGCCGAGCGACCTCCGCGACGGCTACGACGTAGTTCGACGCGAAAACGGCTCCGGCGTGGTACTTCACCTTGGCTTCGCTGGAGATCGGGACCGGCCGCATCCCGGCCGCGTGCGCAATCTCGGTAGCCGCCACGATGGCCCGCGGGTCACCTTCCACCGATGCAACCGAGCCCCTGAGCCTCCCAGGAGCACTTTCCGGGTCAGTGAACGTCTGCAATGGATGGAGGGAGCCGAGGGCAGCACCGGCGCGATCCAGCGGGGTCAGTGCCGACCGATCCAGCACCCCGGACATGTGCAGGACGACCTGGCGCTGAGAGATCCTGCCGGAGGCAGCCAACTCCTTCGCGACGGCGAGGACGGCATCGTCGGGCACACCCAGCAGCACCACGTCCACTTCGCCGAGCCAGGGAGGCAGCCCGCCCCACGTGGCGTTCAGGTCGCGCGGGAGTGGGCGGGCAGTACGGCCGTGCACAAAAACAGCGAGCCCGGCTCGCGCGAGGCTGAGGGCAATGCCCACTCCAGCGCGGCCGGGCCCGTAGACTCCGAGAGTGGTCACCGCCTCGACGAGGAGGTCGGCTCCGCCTGCTGCGCCGGGATGGACCCGAGCGCGATCAGCTCCTTGGGGGTGCGGGCGCGCTTGAGCAGGCTGATCGCCGCCTGGACCTGGAGGTCATCCGCGGCGCGGCGCTGGAATTCCAGCTGCTTGCCGAACACATAGTGCGTGATCTCGTACGACATGCCCTGGTCGACGAGTTTCCGTACGCCATTCCAGAGTGAATCGTTCAGCGTGAGGCCCCGCTCACGCAGCCGCCTGAGAACCTCGGCACGCTGGGTGGGAGTAACCTTGAACGCCGGATCCTTGATGGTGCCCGCCACCTTCTGCTCGATGGCATAGGCGGTGAGCACGTTCCGGTAGTCCGGAATCTTCGAGCCCAACGCCTTGGCAAACTCGCGCTCGACGTCGGTCGCGGTATCCGTGCCCACTACGACGTCCGGGTGGATGCCGCCATTACCCGGCAGCAGGCGCCCGCCATCGGTCCGGAACGTCTTCTGCATGTCCGCCTTCACGGCCTTGACCCTCGCCGAATCCGCTGACGTCAGCATGACCAGCGTATCCCCGGTAACGTCCTTGCCCGGGCGCTGGATGAGGCGGCCACTCGGCGTGTACCAGCGGGCGGTGGTGATCTTCAGCGCTTCGTTGTTGGAGAGCTGGAAGAGCGTCTGGACGAGCCCCTTCCCGAACGTCATCGTGCCCACGATGAGGGCCCGGTCGTGATCCTGGAGCGCGCCGGAGATGATCTCCGCGGCGCTCGCGGTACCGCCATTCACGAGGACCGCGACCGGCATGTCGGGCCACGACTGCGCGTGGTCCGCGTCGTACGACTTGGTGGACCCGTTGCTGCGGCCGCGGGTTTCCACGACCACCTGGCCGGGATCGAGGAAGAAATCCGTCAGCTTGACGCCCTGCTCGAGGAGCCCGCCGGGGTTTTCCCGCAGGTCCAGGATGAGGCTCTTGGCGCCCTGCTTCCGCAGGTCGTTGATCGCCGCGGCCATTTCATCGGGAGATGTTTCGCCCACAGTCCGGAGCTGCACGTAGCCGATCGCCGGGGACACCAGGGTGGCCACCTCGATCGACCGGACGTGAATGCGCGCCCGCGTGATGTTGAAGGCCAGCGTGTCATCTACGCCTGGCCGCATGACGGAGATCTTGATCTGGCTGCCGGCCTCGCCGCGAAGGGTACGGACCGCCTGCTCTTCCTTCCAGTCGAAGGTCGACTGGCCGTCCACCTGGACGATCCGGTCACCCGACTGGATGCCCGCGCGCTCGGCGGGGGTTTCGGGCAGCGGGGCGATGACCGTAATCCACCCGTCGCGGACACCGATCTGGATGCCGAGGCCGGCGTAGTTGCCAGTCGTGCTGAACGTGAGGTCGCGGTATTCCTTCTCGCGAAGGAACGTGGTGTAGGGGTCGTTGATCTTCTCGAGCATGCCGTCAATGGCCATGTCGTAGAGCGTTTTTTCGTCCAGGGAGTCGACGTAGTAGTCCGCGACGCGGCTCAGCACCTCGTCGAACATCCGGGCGCGCTGATACACCGAGCCGCCCTGTGACGCCCCGCGCTGCAGCAACCAGCCGCCGGACACGAAGGAGACCACACCGACCAAAACGATCAGCACGAATCCGCGCTGCTTCATTAACAACCCCCCGGGAAGACCGAAGAAGTACGAAAGAATTTAACCCTTTGCCGTGGCAAAGGTTTCTGCGAGGCGGCTCGACAGGATCTCCCACGCGCGGCGCTCCACCTCATCCGCGGCACAGGTCCCGTCGATGTGTACGATGGCCGGTCCTGTTGCCCGCGCAAACGCCTTTCCCACGCGGGCTTGGAGACCTGTTTCATCCTGCTCCAGCCGGTCGGCCGACTTGCCGGTCGCGACGAGCCGGGCGCGCCCGGTTTCCTCTGGCACATCGAGGACAATCGTAAGATGCGGCTTGAGGGCTCCCGTGGCGAGCCGATTGGCTTCGAGCACGGCATCCCGGGGGAGTCCCCGGCCCTCGACCTGGTAGGCCTCCGTAGAAAGGTCGTACCGATCCGTCAGCACCACGCGTCCCGCAGCGAGGGCGGGGCGGATCACCCTGGTCACCAGGTCCGCCCGCGCAGCGAGCATCAGGAACAGCTCGGCGTGGGGACTGACCTCGACGGCGGGGTCCAGCACGATCTTCCGGGCGGCTTCAGCCACGGGGGTGCCGCCGGGCTCGCGCACCTCGAGGACATCGGCGCCGGCATCCTTCAAACGGCGGGCGAGGTTGCGGGCGAGCGTGGTCTTCCCCGCTCCGTCGGGACCTTCGATGGCGATGAAGACGCCGGCCATGCGGGATCAGCCCAGGGTGATGATCGGGCTCGCGGCGCCCTTGCGAATGCCGTCCATGATCTGGTCGTTCACTTTCATCATGAGCTTGTCGAAGTTGGTCTGGGCGGACACGACCGACTGGTAGCGGGAGTCGGATTGAATCGAGTTGAGGAGGTCGTCGTACGCCGCGACGTCCGTCTCTGACGGCTGCTTTCCCTCGACGGCCGACCGCTCCAGCCCGTCCGCCAACTGCCGCAGTTTCTCGAGTTTCTCGCGCAGCTCCGGGGCCTCGCTCACGCCGTCCTGGGCCCGCTTCAGCGCGCCGTATTCGCCGCTCTGGCCGATAAGCCGGCCAAGCTCTATTGCCTTGTCGGGAATCAAGTCCTCACCTCGGTCTGGTCGCCAGCAGGTAGCGTGGTCGTCCGAACACATCGTCGATCACGCGGGCATCGGCCCACCCGCCCGCGAGGGCCAGGTCGAGCACCGCCGTGGGCCTCCGGGAATCTACTTCCAGGGCCATCAATCCTCCCGCGCGCAGAACGATGGAGCCGCGCCCGAGGATCTCCCGGAAGGGATCGAGACCGTCAGCACCGCCGTCGAACGCCATGCGGGGCTCGTAGTCGCGGACCTCGGGGAGCAGGTGGGCACATTCGTCGGTGGTGAGATACGGCGGATTCGACACGATCACATCGGCCTCGCCGGGGTTGAGCGGATCCAGCCACGACCCCTCGCGAAACTCCACCGGCGTCCGGGGCCGGACGGCCTCGGCGTTCTGCCGCGCGACCTTGAGTGCCTCGGGAGACGCGTCGGTAGCGATGATCCGGTCAAACCCGCCTTCGACCGCCAGCGCGAGTCCCAGCGCGCCGCTGCCTGTCCCCACGTCGGCGGCGACCCCCCAACCATGGGCGCGGCCCCACTCCAGCACGCGGTCCACCAGGTCTTCGGTTTCGACCCGCGGGATCAGCACGTTGCGGTCCACGGCCAGCTCCATCGTGCGAAAGGCAGCAAGGCCGACCGCAGTCTGGAACGGTGCGCCGCCAGCATGCTCACCGATGGCCCGGCGGTATTGGCGGGTGAAATCCTCAGAGGGGGGACCGGCGAGCCGCTTCAGCCAGATGGCGCCGGGTTTCTCGCCGGCAAGGACAGCCCAGGTGGACAGGGCGACCATTTGCGGGTGAGGCTTGCCGGCGCGCGCGAGCTTGCGTGTGCCCCATTCCAGCTCGCTGGCTATGGTGCGTTCAGGACGCTTCGGCCGCCTCACGGCGCTCCTCGCGCGCTTTCTGCTGGAGGGCGTCGATCAACTCGTCGATCTTGCCGTTCATGACGTCGTCGAGCTGGTGCATCGAGACGTTGATGCGGTGATCGGTGACCCGGTTCTGCGGGAAGTTGTACGTGCGGATCTTGGCCGAGCGGTCGCCCGTGCCCACCATGGCCTTGCGGAAGCGGGACCGCGCGGCTTCTTGCTCGGCGATCGTCTTGTCCAGCAGGCGGGCGCGGAGGACTTCCATCGCTCGAATCTTGTTCTGCAACTGGGATTTCTGGTCCTGGCACTGCACCACGAGCCCGCTGGGACCGTGCGTAATGCGGACGGCGCTGTCGGTGGTGTTCACGCTCTGGCCGCCGGGACCGCCAGAGCGGAACACGTCGATCTTGAGATCATTCTGATCGATCTTCACGTCCACTTCTTCGGCTTCCGGCATGATCGCGACGGTGGCCGCAGAGGTGTGAATGCGCCCCTGCGCCTCGGTGGCCGGCACGCGTTGAACCCGGTGCACACCGGATTCGTGGCGCAGCAGGCCGAAGGCATTGGGGCCGCGGATATTGGCGATGGCCTCGCGAATGCCGCCCAGGGCCGCGTTGGACAGGGCGGTTACTTCGACCTTGAGGCCCCGTCCCTCGGCAAAGCGAGTGTACATCCGGAGCAGGTCCCCGGCGAAGAGCGCTGCCTCGTCGCCACCGGTGCCGGCCCGGATCTCGAGGATGACGTCGCGGTCGTCGAGCGGATCCGGTGGAACGAGCAGCGCGTCGACTTCGGCTTCGAGCTTTTCAATCTCGGGCGTGAGGCGGTCGATGTCTGCCCGGGCGAGCTCGACCATCTCGGGATCGGAGGAACGAGCGACGTCTTTCGCCTGGCCCAGGTCGTCGTGGGCGCGCGTCAGCCGATCCGCGAAGACGCGGATCTTCTGGAGCCGGGCGTGCTCCTGCCCGAGGGACTGGAGTTTCTTGGGGTCGCGCACGGTCGCCGGGTCGGCGAGCGCGCGTTCGACTTCGGCCGTGCGGGCGAGCGCGGCCGCCAGCCGCGCTTCCACGCTAGGCCTCCTTGGACTCGGCGGCCGCCTTTTCCGACTTCTTGTCCGCCGGGCTCAGGTAACGCTGGCGGAAGCGCTCAACACGTCCGGCAGTGTCGATCAGCTTCTGCTTGCCGGTGAAGTACGGGTGGCACTTGGCGCAGATTTCGACGTGGATGCTGGGCGTGGTGGAACGCGTTTCGAACTTGTTGCCACACGCACAATTCACGGCGGTCCGCTGATAGCGGGGATGGATACCGGGTTTCACAGGTGCTCCAGACTTTGATGGTTTCGACGTATTCGCGAGGCGGCACCAATCGGTAACAAGCCCGCGAGCGTCAGGGTTTGCGACAGCATGTAAATATATCCGCCACTATAACTTCCGTGCAACGGTGCAGGTTCCCGCCAAAATTGACAGCCCTTGAACCCCGGCTTAATCTTGGCCCTCAAGCGCCCATGTCCGTTCCCCAGTTCTTACGCCGCGTTCCGCTCTTCACCCACCTGAGTGAGGCGGATATTACGCGCCTCGCCGAGGCGTCGCGGGAGCGCAGCTACCCCCGGAACAGCGTCATCCTTTTCGAGGATGATCCAGGTGATTCCCTCTATGTCGTGGTCACCGGCCAGGTAAAGGTTGTCCTCATCGGCGAGGATGGCCGCGAAGTCATTCTCTCCGTGCTGCACGAGGGGAATTTCTTCGGCGAGATGGCGCTGATCGACGACGAGCCCCGCTCGGCCCATGTCATCGCCATGGCGGATTCCAACCTGCTGGTGCTCCGTCGGGAGGATTTCCAGCGGCGCCTCCAGGAAACACCGACCATCGCGGCGGGCCTGCTCCGGGAGCT
>CAMDCH010000158.1:0-6504 GCA_945889655.1 bacterium HR33 | reverse complement strand
GGGAGCGGACGCATCGTGTTCTGCGGGGATACGAATCTCTGGCAGAATGTTCCTCGGCCGCTTCTGAGAAACGTGCTGGCCTGGCTCAAGGGGTAGGCACTAACACGCCGACACTTTCTCGCTCGTCACCCTCCATCCCGCTCCCGGTTCAAGGATCATCGTCACCTCGCCGCTCGACCGATTGCAGTACGGCACGACTCCGATTCCCGTCAGGTGTTGGAGAACCAGCGCCTCCAGGTTCGTACCGTTCGCGTTCGATACCAAGGCGTATGAAGGGCGCACCGCGGCATAGAGTCGGGTGTCGAAGGCGTCAATGAGGCCGTGGTGCGGGAGGTGCAGGATCTGTGCTGTACCAAAGAGCGCCGGCCACGCGGCGAGCATGTAACCTTGCGCGTCGAGGCCGGAGACCGGTGCTGTTTGATCGGCCATGATAACCGCCGCGTACCCTCCCAGCTCGATCCGCACCACCAACCCGGAGCCGTTGATGGGTACGACCCCAGGTGTCGGACTCGGGCTGAAGGCGATGCCGGGCGCGACGGACCACAAGGCGCTTCCAGGAAAGAGCTGCATTTGAGTCAACCCGGACGGGACGATCCGGCCGGCGGCATGGGCAACGAACGAATCCACCAGCCCCCCGTACAGGCTTGGATTCCCAGCCCGCATCCCATTTTCATAGACTGCCCGGACCGGTATCCGCCCGGGCAATCGGAGCGCCCCGTTGAAGTGGTCCTGATGGGGATGGGTCAGGATCACGAATTGCAAACGTGAGACACCGAGGGCGGCGAGGCGTTGCGGGAGCCAGAGCGAATCGTCGGTGGCGTCTACCAGGGCGTACAGGGTATCGCGCCCCATCACCTCGGACACCAGTAGTCCCATGCCGTGCCCGGTGGACGGGCGGTCGGGAAGGCTCGGCGGGTCCAGAAACCGCAGGGTCAGGGAGTGCTGCTGCGGCTCAATGACGCCCGCGCATCCCCAGCAGAACACCAGCGCCAGCAGCCGACGTCTCACGATTCCTGCCGTTCGTCGGCTGGCAAACTTACATAGGCTCTGGCGGCGGTCATCGCGGACTCCTCATGCATACAGTGTACCAGTTGAGGTCCACTCGGGGGCAGGCTCTGAAGGACTGAACGGGACGCAGGCTAGAGTCGTACAGTGCTTCAGCACCTCGCCGAGCGCGCCCCCTCGCGGAGTTTACCCCGAGGTATCGAGGGGCTCGTGGCAGGCTCTTCAGGGCGCGTCATCCCGGAGGCGCTAGGTCCTAGCAAGTGGTTGAGTGAATAGTTATCCACCAAAATGTGTCAGCGGCAGGATCAATCGTTTCTTCGGTGCAGGTGCGAGACGTAGAAAGCCCAGTTTCTCATAGCATCCGACCAGACCCTCGTCCTTTGCGTCAACCGCCAGGAACACGCCGCCCGTGACACCCCGTTGCTGCGCAGCTATTTCAGCAAGCCGTGCCACAACCGCCCTGCCAATTCCTTTCGATTGCGTGGTCCGATCGACTCCCATACGTCCCAAGAGGTATCCACCAATGCTTCGATAAGGCGCTGAGTGAATCCCTATGGTTTTCAGGAGGGCTTCGTCGATCTGCACCGTGACTGGAGACAGCGTTCCATAGGCCCACACTCTTTGGTCGTCATCCACCAGTACGTATACCTGGGACAGGCTTAGCTGCTGCTCGATGGATGCTCGATTCTTCAGGTAGTCATCTATTTCGGCCCTGCCGCAAGAAAAAGCGCCGACAACATGTGTCGGCGCAAGAACAGTGAAGCGGAATGGCATCGCGACCAATTTACTTTTTCGTTTCCGTGGGCCCGAATAGTTCGTTTGCCTGCCGCAACGCCTCAACCATTACATCTGTGGGAGCAGGCGGATTCGAAAGCAGCACCAATACTCGCTTCTGTTCAGGCACCGTCAGATCCCAAGTGGTGGCCTCTGCCAAATCTCGACTGACACGTTCGGCTACAGCTTCAATCACGTATTGAGCTGTCGATTCGCCCTTCAGGGCAGCAGCCTGGATCAAGTGATCCTTCAAGAGCTTGGACAAACGAAATTCTTGCCGTTCGTCGGCTTGCAAATCCGTATACGCTCTAGCGGCGGGGGCCATTAGCGGACTCCTTGGTGTCCGTACAATGTACGAATACACTGCATTTGCGGCAACAGTTCCACCCCACTCTCCCCTGCGTTACCTAACACTAACCACTTGTGTTACAATCACATACGCTGTGACAGGCCGAGCCACGCGGCTGGGTGGTGCGCGCCCGGGTGTCGCCGGCTCAAGCCCGCCCTTCAGGGCGCGTCGAACCCCGAGAAGGCTCGGATCGCTGCGGCGGAGCCGGTGGCGTGGTGGAAGGGCTGAACGGTCAGAGCGGGTTAGTCTCTCTAGGTGCCGCGGTCGAAACAGGCTATTTCTCGGTGACGAGGATGACCCCGCCCTTGTAACGGGTTCCGTAGCGCACTGTAGCGTCCTGCGTAGAGAAATAGCGGACCTCCTTCACGCGTTCGACCAGGATATCCCGGAGTGCCTCGATTCCCCCGCGCGACTGATTGCCGACGAAAACGGCAAGAGGCGTCGCCGATGTGGTCAGGTCCTTGCGGCCCTGGAACCAGAGACCACGCACTTTTCTCAGCGCCCCCTCCAGGTTGGTGGAGTTCGTGGCAGCAAGCTCGTCAGGTGTGACGACATCGGAGCTGTGCTGCAGGGCTCGAACATCGGTGGGCCGGGTGATGGTCAGACGGCCGTTGACGCCCTCGCCGCGGCACGTGCCCTCTCTTCCCTCGCGGGTCTCCTTGAGCGAGCAGGCCAGCCCACCCCACTTGAACATCAACTGGTTGCCATCGCGCCGAACGTGGAGAGTGGCGTCTCGGTGCCATCCCGGGTCCGGAGTACAGGCGGCACGGAGTCGTCCGGAAATACTAGCTCGACGGAAGCGGGCGGGATGCGGGGCACCGTAAACGTGCCGGCCCAGGTTCCCGGTACCTCCTGGGCCCCGGCCGGAAGACCGGCCACGCACAGCAAGCTAGCGATGCACAGTTCGCGATAGCACATATGCAATGAAGGTTCACCCGGGCGGTGAAATGGCAATGCTGGCCGGCATTGCCAGAAAGGCGCGGCCTCTGGCGTGTTACACGCTCACACTCAGCATGCGGACCCAAAGACGATCACGCCTCAGCCCGCGACCCCGCCCTGCCGTACCGCCGCGATCGCCTGCATCTCGATCCCGTAGCCATAGTGCAGATCCTTCACCGGCACGATCGCGCGCGCGGGCTTGTGGTCACCCATGACGCGCGTGTAGACGGTGTTCACCCCACTCCACAGCTCGATGTCCGACACATAGACCGTCATCTGGAGGATGTGGTCGAGCCCGCTTCCCGACGCCTCGAGAATCGCGCCGATGTTGCGCATGACCTGCTCGGTCTGGGCCTCGATCGTGCCCACCGGTGCCTTCGGGTTCGCGGGGTCGATGCCGAGCTGGCCAGCGACATAGACCACGCCCTGGTGGACGATGGCCTGGGAGTAGTGTCCCGCGGGACGGGGCGCGTTCGGCGTCGTGATGATTTGCATGCCGGGCAAACTAGCGAGACGAGACTCGGCTCGCTTGATTCTTTCCTGTTCCCATGCCCCGCTATCGACTGCTCGTGACAATCGCCGGCGCCATGCTCCTCCTGGGAGGCGGCGTCGGTCTCGCGTTCGCGCTGCTCTTCAAGGCGACCGCCTGGGTCCGCATCCGCGGAATCCTCGGCGGCGGGCTCGCCGCCTACCTGGGCCTCACCCTGATCCTGGCGGCGCGCTCCGGACAACTCCCCCGCTGGCTCACCGCGATCATCGGCGACCCGGGAGATCTCGATTGAGGCCGCTGAAGAAGCTGAAGAAGCAAAAAAGGCCGCTGATGATTGCGGCGGCCATCCTCTCAGCGGCGGTAGCGCTCGTTGGGGCGCTGGGTATGGGCGACCGCGTCCGTACCGTTGACATCGTTACACTCTTCTTTGGAGGACTCGCAGCGGGTGCGTCTGTGGTCTCTGCGGTGTCAGCGGCTCGCCGACCCAACATCTTCCCCGCCCTGAAATACCAGGACGGCCCCGCCGCGCTGGCGTGGCTCAAGAACACATTCGGTTTCACCGGGCTCATGGAAATGGCCGGACCTGATGGCGGAATCGCGCACGCGGAGCTCAAGCTGGGCCCCGGCGTGGTAATGCTGGGATCGGTGGGCAAGCCGGACCCGAAGAACCCGTGGTCCACCGCGCCGCAGGGACTGTACGTCTACGTCCCGCGTATCGAGGAGCACTACGAGCGAGCCCGTGCGGCGGGCGCCGCGATCGTCCGCGAGCTCCACAACACATCGTATGGCGCCCGGGAATACTCCGCGACCGACCTCGAAGGCCGGCTCTGGAGCTTCGGGACCTACTATCCGGAGACCTGACGCCGACATGAGAGTGGTCGCCTTCCTGGCTGTCACGCTCCTCGCCTGCAACGGCGAATCGCGCGGGACCGGTGGCACCTTCGTGGACTCCATCGGCATCGCGATGCGCGATCCTGCCCTCTGGCCCACGATGTCGTTCGTTCCCACCGGGACGGAGATCGATTCGGTTCCGCTGCCGGAAATCGATACGACCTGGTCGCTCGCGACCCCGCTGGACGTCTCGATGCTGCCCCCGCACGACAGCGCGAGCCCGCTCAACCTGGGTGACTCGACGGGTTTCGTGTTCGACGGTGACTTCAATGGGGACGACATCCTGGATCGGGTGCGCGTCGGGGTCTACCGGGACACGGTTGGCACCGAGGGAAGTTTCCTGCTCGTGATGACGCGCGCCGATTCGACCAGGTGGACGCGGGCCTTCGTGGCCGTGGAGCCGGGGGAGCCGGTCTTCACGATGCTGCTGCGCGAGGGAAACGACGTGATCTGGGCCGAGTGTGGCAACTGCGGCCGCTGGCGCCCGCTCTACTGGTCCGACGATCACTACGAGCTGGGCCCGCCGGCCGAGCCGCAGGTGGAGCCGTGACGGCGCCAAAGCGCCCCGCGCGGCGCCTCATGCCCTCGAAGAAGGCGCTCCAGGACGCGCTGAAACAGCGGATGCGTAATGCCGCCGAGCGCATCGCGGCGAACGTTTTCTTCCTGTTTGCGCTCGGCGTGATTGCGACGGGCGCCTGGATGTGGCGGGAAGAAAACGCCAGGATCCTCGCCAACATGTTTATCGTCATCGGCATCATCGCGGCCATCTTCGCCAGGAGCTACGAGCAATAACCCCGGCTCGCCTTGCCCTGCGGCTAGCATGGCCGGAAGGCGTGGCCGTACTCGCGGGCATCCTCCTGCTCACCTGGGGTCCCGCGCGGTCCTTCACGGCGCCGCTGCTGCAAGTGCTGCCCGTCATCGTGCTCGTAGCAGGGCTCGCCCTCGGCTGGCGGTTTGGCAGGGGACGGCTGGTGGCGGGGCTCCTTCTTTTGGCCGCCGCCAACACCGCTGTCTCGCGTGGCAGCGCAATCATGACTCAGCTCATCGCGCTGGCACTCCCGATCAACCTCGCGCTGCTGGCGTTTCTTCCAGAGGGCAGCGTCACATCGCGCGCCGCGCGCGCATGGGCCGTCTTCTTTGCTATCCAGGCAGCGGTCATCGCCCTGCTCGCATCCGCGGCCCCGTCATCGCTCTCGGCCACCCTGTCCCTCCCGGTCCTTCCGTGGTCTCAACTCGACGGGCTTCGTCTCCCGCAGTTCGCGATGCTGGCATTCGCCGCCGGTATCGTGGCGACCGCCTTCCAGGCGATCCGTACCGGAGAAGCCGGAGCGCGCGGCCTCTTCTGGACGCTGGTCGCCACGTTCGTTGCCTTGGCGGGGAGCTCCCAGAACCGCACGCTCATCTTCGCGGTCGGGGGCGTGTCGCTGGTGATCGCGATGGTGGAATCGTCCTACGCGCTCGCGTTTCACGACGATCTCACCGGCCTGCCGGGCCGGCGCGCCTTCAACCAGGCGCTGGGCGGCGTCCGGGGGAGCTACGCGATCGCGATGGTCGATGTGGATCACTTCAAGCAGTTCAATGACCGGCACGGCCACGACGTGGGCGACCAGGTCCTCAAGCTCGTGGCCAACCGACTGGCGGCGATCGGTGGCGGCGGACGGTCGTTCCGTTACGGAGGCGAGGAATTCTCGGTGATCTTCCCTGCCGGGGTTACCGAAGCGGAACCACACCTCGAGGCGCTGCGGGCCAATGTCGAGGCCACGACGTTCATGCTCCGCGGTCGAGACCGTCCGCGGAAGGCCGACCCGGCACGGCGAGGGCGCTCGGCGAAACGCCAAGACATCTCGGTCACCATCTCCATCGGCGCTGCGGAGCCCGGAACCCGGAGCGCGCCGGCGGCCGTGGTGAAGGCCGCGGACAAGGCGCTGTACGAGGCCAAGGCCGCCGGCCGCAACCGCCTGATGCTGGCCGGCTGACTATGTTCCACGCACCCCAACCCAACTTCTCATGACCGAAGCCGCCCATGCCGCCGCTATCGCCCAGGCCATCAAGGCCT
>CAMDCH010000157.1:0-6537 GCA_945889655.1 bacterium HR33 | reverse complement strand
GCCGACCGTCGAGTCCGTCACCGGGCTCGTGCGCAGCGTGGCGGGTGTCACGTCCGCCGCGCACCTCAAGGACCGCGGTGTGCGGCCCGTGCTCCAGCAGCTGAAGAATGCCGGCGTGGATAGCGTTGAAGTGATGCACTCGTCCCATGACGAGCATACCGTCACTCGCATCGGCCGGCTGGCCGGCGAGCTGGGCATGCTCCAGAGCGGCGGGACGGACTGGCACGGCGACCTGGCCGTCGACCGCGCTCACGCGACGCTCGGCTCGCTGCCCGTACCGCACGAATGGCTGATCGCACTCGAAGGACTTCACCGGTCGCGCGAGCGGCAGGAGGCAGGGAAATGACCGAGCTGATCCAGGTCGGGGCCAAGGCCCCTGATTTCACTGTTCCGGCGCACGACGGCCGCAGCTACCGCCTGCACGACGTGCTGACCCGGGACCTCGCGCTGCTGGTCTTCTACCCGGGCAACAACACCCCTGGCTGAAACCGCCAACTCTCCGCCGTGCGCGATGAGATAGCGAAGTACGTGAAGGCCGGTGTGCAGCCGTTCGGGGTGAACCCCGCCACGGTCGACAGCCACCGCAAGTACGCCGAAAAAATGAAGTTCAACTTCCCGCTGCTGTCTGATCCCGACCGCCAGGTGGCCGGGTTCTTCGGCGCGCTGAAGCCCGATGGCCAGGGCATCCAGCGGAGCGTGGTGCTGATCGGCAAGGACGGGAACGTCGTGTTCGCCGCCCGGGGAGCCCCGGGCGCGGACGAAATACTCGCGCCACTCGGCGCGTAGCGGTCCCCGGGAACTTCCCGACTCATCGTGAGGTTGATACGTCGTCCATGAGCACCAACGGCGCGGTTGAACGGTTCGACGTGATCATCGTGGGCGGCGGCCCCGCGGGCCTCTGCGCCGCGATGTACGCCGGTCGCGGCATGCTCAACGCGCTGCTGATCGAGCGCGGATTGCCCGGCGGCGAGCTCCTGAACACCGAGCTGATCGAGGACTACCCGGGCTTCGAGAGCATCCTGGGCCGCGATCTCGCGCAGCGGATGGCGGACCACGCCAAGAAGTTCGGCGCCCATTTTGCCACCGACAACGTGGAGACCGTCAAGCGGCGTGGCGACGGCGAGTTCGATGTGAAGACCGAAATGGGCAAGCACTACGTGGCGCCCGCCGTCATCGTGACCGCCGGTGGCACGCCGAGCAAGCTGGGCGTGCCCGGAGAAGTGGCGTATGCCGGCCGCGGCGTCTCGTACTGCGCGGTGTGCGACGGCGCCTTCTTCAAGAACGAGGTGCTCGCGGTGATCGGGGGCGGCGACGCCGCGGTTGAAGAAGCCGTCTACCTCACCCGCTACGCGTCCAAGGTTTACATCATCCACCGCCGGGGCCGGTTCCGCGCCTCGGCGGTCCTCCAGAAGCGCGCCTTCGAGAACCCCAAGATCGAAGTCATCTGGAACAAGGTCGTCGAGGAGGTTCAGGGCGGGCCACGCGGCGTGGAAAAACTGCGCCTGAAGGACACCGTGACGGGAGACGAGAGTCACCTCGCCGTCGGTGGCGTCTTCGTGTTCATCGGGTTCAAGCCGAACAGCGGCGTCATCGGCGATCACGTCGACCACGACGAAGCCGGGTACCTGATCACGGATACCCAGATGCGCACATCCATCCCCGGCCTCTATGCCGCCGGCGATCTCCGGCAGCAGCTGACCCGGCAGATCACCACGGCCGTGGGTGATGCGACCACCGCCGCAATGGCGGTCGAAAAATTCCTGGCGGAGAAGAAAGCCGACTAAGCTTCGTGATGAAGCCCGTCGTCACCTGCCTCACCAACGGGTCGTTCGCCGAGAACTGTTATCTCGTGTCGGATCCGAAAACGCGCGATGCCGTGCTCATCGATCCAGGCGAGGACGCCGGGCTGTTCCTGGAACGGATCGCCGCCGATCGCCTGAACCTCCGCGCCATCTGGCTCACCCACGCCCATCTCGACCATATCCTCGGCGTCGGGCCCATCGTCGAAGAGACCGGAGTTCCGGTCTACCTTCATCCGGCGGACCGGTCCCTCTACGACGCTGCCCCCGAGCAGGGATCCTGGCTCGGCGTGCCGGCCACCATTCCCCCGCCGCCCGACCACGACCTTGCGGACGGCGACATCCTCCAGGTCGGCAGCTACCGCTTCGACGTCCGGCACGTCCCGGGTCACAGTCCCGGTGGCGTCGCCATCATTGGCTATGGCTTGGCATTCGTAGGGGACGCGCTGTTCGCAGGCTCCATCGGCCGGACGGATCTTCCTGGTGGTGACGCGCAGCTACTCCTGACACGCATTCGGAACGTGCTTCTGGCATTGCCGGACGAGACTGTCGTCTACTCGGGTCATGGTCCGGAAACCACGATCGGCGAGGAGCGTCGCAATAATCCGTTCCTGAACGGCTCGGCTCGAATTGTCTGAAAAGGCGGGGAAGCGGGAAGAGGGCGCCGTCCCGCGCCGCCCCGAGCGGAGCGAGGGGAGCGAAGCGAGGGAAAGCGAAAAGGGCGGCCAGCCACCCGCGAAGAAAGCACTCGCCTGCATGCGCTGCGGCTTTCCCGTGAAATCGAAGCCCTGGGGATGCAAGAATCCCTGTTCCAACTGCGGGTTTGTCTATCCATTGGGCGATTGTTCGGACTAAGCTCCCGGCACCCCAAGCACCACACTAAGATTGGTTCTCCACACCAGCAGTTGGGGGAATGGGAATGACCGACACTCGAAACGAACGCGACCCCCTCGGCGAACTCGCCATCCCCGCATCGGCCCTGTACGGAGTCCAGACCGAGCGCGCCCGGCGGAATTTTCCCGTCTCGGGCCTGCGCCCGATGCCCGCGTTCATTGACGCCATGGTCTGGATCAAGCGCGCCGCGGCTGAAACGCACAAGGAAACCGGACGCCTCGATGCGAAGCAGGCGGACGCCATCATCCGTGCCGCGGACGAAGTCCTCCAGGGACAGCACCGGGATCAGTTCGTGGTGGATCCCTACCAGGCAGGGGCCGGCACCAGTCACAACATGAACGTGAACGAGGTGCTCGCGAACCGCGCCAACGAGATCCTCGGCGGGAAGCGTGGCGAGTACCAGCCGCTGAATCCCAACGATCACGTCAACATGGCCCAGAGCACCAATGACACGATCCCGACCGCCATCCGGATCGGGACATTGGCCATGCTCCCGAAGCTGCTGGATTCCATGGGAGTGCTCGCCCTCGCCTTCATCCAGAAGGGCCACGAGTTCGACCGGATCGTGAAATCGGGCCGCACGCACTTGCAGGACGCCACCCCCATCCGCATGGGCCAGGAGTTCACGGCGTACGGCCGCTCCATCGAGCGGAGCTGGAAGCGGATCACCGATGCGGCGGACTGGCTGCGGGACCTCGGGATCGGCGGCACGGCCGTCGGCACCGGGCTCAACGCGGAGCCCAGGTACCCGGCGCTGATGGTGAAGTACCTGAGCGCCCTGACGACGGAGAGCTACCGCGTCGGCGCCGATCGCGTCCAGCTCATGCAGTCCATGGGGGACATCGCGGCATTCAGCGGGACGCTGCGCGCCTATGCCATCGACCTCGGCAAGATTGCGAGCGATATCCGGCTGCTCGCCTCGGGGCCGCGCACCGGCCTCGCGGAAATCTTCCTGCCCGCGGTCCAGCCCGGATCGAGCATCATGCCGGGCAAGGTGAATCCCAGCATCGCGGAAATGGTGAACCAGGTCTGCTTCCAGGTCATCGGCAACGACACGACCGTCGCGACGGCGGCGGAGGCGGGCCAGCTCGAGCTGAACGTCATGATGCCGGTGATCGCCCACAACGTCCTGTTCACCATGGAAATACTGGCCAATGCGAGCCGCCTCTTCGCAGAAAAGTGCGTGGCCGGAATCCAGGCGGACGCGGCCCAGGCGGCGTACTGGCTCGAGCGGAGTCCCGCCCTCGTCACGGCACTCGCGCCGAAGATCGGTTACGCCGAGGCCGCGAAGCTCGCAAAGGAGGCCGTGGCGAGGAACGTCACGGTGCGCGAGCTGGTAGTGGAAAAAGGAATCCTGAAAGGCAAGGAGCTGGACGAGATACTCGATCTCCGGGCCATGACGGAGCTGGGCGTTCCTGGAGAGCGCGACCGGAAGTAGCTAGTCGGCCTCGGCCGCCCTCGTCTTCATCTGGCCGAGGCCCCGCCACCCAACGATCCCCAGGGCCAGCGCCAGGGTCGGGAGTACCTGCAACGCCTGCAACACCACGCTCGCCGCTATGGCCGGCGCCGGCTGGATCCCGAAGGGCAACAGCGCCATCGCCACCGTCGCCTGCGTGATTCCGACGTTTCCCGGCGTGAGCCGCAGCGCTCCGCCGATGTTCGATGCCAGCGTGGCCGTGAATGACGCGGCCGGGGATGCCGGGATGCCCGTGGCGACCAGGGCGAGATGGTATGTCGCCCACTGCGCGCCCCAGTTGACCAGCGCGAGGAAGAACGGAAGCACCACTCGGCGCCACGAGCCGATGTTGGCGAAGGTTCCCAGCATCGTGCGAACGGGTGCCGGCACCCAGGAGGGCAGGGACGCACGGCCCCGCGCCATGAACACCACGATGGTCCCGGCGACGATCCCCAGCGCCACGAGCTGTGCGCCACGCACCAATGGCGGAAGCGGAAGCAGGAGGCCCCCCGCCAGGATGAAGACCGCGAGCCCCAGGCCCTCCACAGCCCGCGCCCACACCACGGAGGCCACACCCTGTGCGGTGGTCACCGGCTCGCGTGCCACCAGGAACCTCACGCGCGCGGCTTCCCCGATCACAGCCACGGAGATGTAGTTCACGGCCGAGCCTATCAGGTTGGCTTCCATGGCCACGCGCATCCGGTGCGGAGCGACCGGACGCAGGAGCAGGTGCCACGCCCAGCCCTTCACGGCCAGCGCGAACAACGCGACCGCGGCCGTGGCCAGGAGGAGGAGGGTGTCGGCCTCGGTAAACGACCGCGTCAGGTCGTCCCAGGGGAAACGGGAGCCGGCTCGCCAGGCCAGGATCACCGTCAACAGGATGAGCACGCCTAGCAGGGCCCGACCGATCGTCGAGCGGTTCATGGTCGCGGAATGTACCCCGTCAGCTTGATTTCCGAACTCGGCGGTCGGATATTGCCGGTGAGGAGATTCTCATCTGCGCATAACGACTTTGGCTGAATACGGTTTGATCGTCACCCTGCACCTCGCGAGGCGCAGGGCCGATGGGCCGTTGCCTGCCCGGGATGTCGCCGAGCAGGAGGGCCTGCCGACGGACTATGTCGAGCAGATCCTCCTCAAGCTCCGCCGCGCCGGCCTGGTCACCAGCATGCGTGGAGCGCACGGTGGCTATCTCCTCGCTCGTGATCCCGCCGAAGTCACGGTCAAGGATGTGATCGAGGGAGCCGAGCACCACACCTTCGAGGTCAACTGCGACACCCGGCCGATTGATCCCGCGCGATGTAGCGGGAGCACTGCGTGTAGCATCCGGCCCGTCTGGCGCGCCCTCCAGCATCGTATCGATGAACTGCTGGACAGCGTCTCCCTGGCCGAGCTAATGCGCGCAGAGGTCGACGTCGAGCGCTTCGTAACACTCCGCTGAACCACCGCTCTTACGGGATCCTCTCGCGCTTCTGAACGAACTCAAGCGAGCAGGAAGCCGGACCCAAATGACGACCACAAGAAATCAGCGCCCCGAAACGGATACCCGCGTGGTGTCCCCGTCCCGGCCGTTTGCCGAGCCCGAAGCGTGGAAGCTCGTCGGCAACACGCCGCTGATTCCCTGGAGTGACCCGCGGGGATCGGCCGGACGCATCTTCATCAAGGCGGAGTGGAGTAACGTCGGCGGCTCGGTGAAGGACCGCCCCGCCCGTGAAATCCTGCGGACCGGGATCGCCACTGGTGCGCTCCCGGGACGCCGCCTCCTGGATGCGTCGAGCGGCAACACGGCCGTCGCCTACGCCCTTCTCGGCGCGGCAGCGGGCATCGGTGTCACCGTGTGCGTGCCGCGGAATGCGTCGCTGGAGCGCATGGCCCTGCTGGATGCCTATGGAGCGGAGCTGGTGGAAACGGATCCGCTCTTGGGAAGTGATGGCGCCATTCGCGCGGCGCGCGACCTCGTCGCCCAGCATCCGGACCGTTACTGGTACGCCGACCAGTACGGCAACCCCGCCAACTCGCGCGCCCACTATCTCACCACCGGTCCCGAGATCTGGCGTGACACCAGTGGTGCCATCACCCATTTCGTGGCCGGGATCGGGACGAGCGGGACGCTTATGGGAACGGGCCGCTTCCTCCGGGAGCGCAGCGCCGCCGTCCGGCTGGTGGGCGTGCAGCCCGACCACGCGCTCCATGGCTTGGAAGGCCTCAAGCACCTGGCCACGGCGATGGTGCCGGCCATCTATACTCCAGACCTGGTGGACGAGACGGTATTCATGTCCACCGAGCGCGCTGACGAAACCGTCCGGGACCTGGCGCGCACGCAGGGATTGTTCATCGGGTGGTCGGCCGGCGCGGCGCTCGCGGCCGCGATTGGCATCCTGCGCGAAG
>CAMDCH010000156.1:0-6544 GCA_945889655.1 bacterium HR33 | reverse complement strand
GTGGCACAGGTCGGCGTGGATGCGGCGAGCACCGCAGAGGATTGGGACCGCATCGAGCGGCTGGCGGATGAGTTCCACACCCCCTGCACGGGCCTGATGCTGCGCTATGGCATCGACGTTCCGGCGTCGGTGGGCGGTCCCGCGCTGTCCGGTGAGGGGCTGTCGTTCAAGGCCCTCAAGATTGCCGAAGACGGCGTCGGGCTCATTGCGCGATGCGTGAACCTGACTGAAACCGCCGTGAAGGGGTCCTGGCATGGGCACGAGCGCATCCGGCGTGCGGCGCGCGTGCGGCTGGATGAGTCGGAGATTGAAGCGTTGGAGACTGCCACGGACAGGCGGGTGGTCGGATTCGAAGCCGGCCCGCGGGAGATTGTTTCCATCCGCATCGTGGCCTGAGCGCGGTCTTCAGCCCGCGCATTGCACCACAATAAACACCCTCGCCGGCGCTACGCGCGCACTTGGTGAGTCGGGTCGAGTGCGTCGCGCAGTCCGTCCGCCAGCAGGTTGCATCCCACCACGGCAACCACGATTGCGAGCCCGGGGAACGTTGCCACCCAGGGCGCGTTGACCAGCACGTCACGTCCGGACGAAATCATGTTGCCCCACGAAGGCGCCGGGGCAGGGACACCCATGCCGAGGAAGGCGAGACCCGCCTCGAGGGTGATGGCGTTGCCGACACCCAGCGCCGCGGCGACCAGCAGCGGGGCCAGGGAGTTCGGTATGACGTGTCTCCACACCAGCCGCGGTGCTGAGAGGCCCGCGGCGCGGGCGGCTTCCACGAATTGGCGCGAGAGGACTGTCTTCGCTTCCGCGCGCGCGAGGCGCGCGATTCCCATCCAGCCGGTGCAGCCAATGACCAGGACCACCAGCCAGAGGCCAGGCTCCCACAGGCTGACCAGCGCCAGCAGCAGGACGATCCGGGGAAACATCAGGGCGGTGTCCGTCACGGCCATCAGTGCGCGCTCGGCCGCCCCGCCAGCAGCCGCGGCGGCAAAACCCACAACGCCGCCGAGTACCAGCGAGACCGCGACCGACAGCAGCCCCACCGTCAGCGAAATCCGCGCGCCGTGGATGATACGGGACAACAGGTCCCGGCCGAGCTGGTCTGTGCCGAGGAGGTGGCTCCCGAACGGCGGGAGGAACCGTTCCGCGGTGAGGTTGGCAGGCTGTGCCAGCGGATCGAACGGCGCCACGGCCGGCGCGAGGAGCGCGAGCAGGGCGAGTACCGCGAGGATTACTGCGCCACCCGTGATGGCAGGGTCCCGCGCCAGTGGACGCCAGGTCACGACGCGCTCCGGCGGAGCCGCGGATCGGCCATGGCGTACAGGACGTCGGCGAGCGCGTTTCCGGCCACCACCAGCGCGCCGAAAATCGCCGTCGTGGCCATGACCACCGGGTAGTCTCTGGATGCCACCGCGTCTACCATGACCCGGCCCATACCCGGCCACGCGAAGATCACCTCGACGAAGACCGCCCCGGAGAACAGCATCGGGAGCGACAGCCCGAGGAGCGTGATGACGGGAATCAGGGCGTTGCGCAGCACGTGGTGCAGCAGCACGGGCGCGGGCGCGAGGCCCTTGGCGCGTGCGGTGCGCGTGAACTCGCGGTCGCGCACTTCCAGGACGGCGGAACGCACGTAGCGGGCCGTGCCGGCAGCGCCGAGAACGGCCAGGGTGGCGAATGGCAGGATGAAATGGCGCGCGCGGTCGATGAATCGCGCCCCGGGCGAGAGGAACGACGCGTTCGCCGACTCGAGACCGATGGCCGGGAGCACCGGCCATCCGAACCGGGCGGCTCCGTAGGAAAAGACCAGCACGAGCATGATGGCGAGCCAGTACGACGGCATGCCGAGGATGAAGAGCGATACGGCGGTGATGCCCGCGTCGATGGCCGTGCGCTGCTTGACGGCCTGAATCAGCCCGAGGATAATCCCGCCAACGTACGTCGCGACGAGCGACAGGCCGGTGAGCAGGAGGGTGAGCGGGAGGGCATCGCCGATGACGGCGACCACCGGCCGCTGCTGGGCGAGGCTCAGTCCCCAGCGTCCCCGGATGAATTCGCCCAGCCACGCCACGTACCGCTCGGCCAGCGAGCGGTCGAGTCCCAGCGCGCGGCGCGCGGCCGCCAGCTCGGCTTCGCCCGCGCCCGGGGCGGTCCAGAGGCGGGCCGGGTCCCCCGGTGCGAGATTCAGCAGCAGGAACGTCAGCGATGCAACGGCCAGGACGAGGCCGAATCCCACAACGACGCGCCGGGTGAGGTGACGGAGCATGACCAAGAGTCGGGGCCGATACCTCATCCAGTCAAGGCTGGCCACGTTCGCGGTGGCGGGAGGGGTCGCCTGCACCTCTGGAGACGGGCGAGATCCGGGGACGGTGTTCTTCGCGTCCGGCGCCGACCTGCAATCGATCAACTCGCTCGTCGCGGTTCACCCGCTCGCCAAGCAGGTCCAGAAGAACGTCCTCTTCCTCACATTAGTGGGATACGATTCCGCGATGCAACCGGTCCCGCGGCTGGCGACGCCCCATTGGAATCCCGCGCACACCGAAATCACCTTCGCGCTCCGGCACGATATCACCTGGCAGGACAGCGTCCGGACCACCGCGCAGGATGTCCGGTGGACGCTGGGCATGGCCCGCGACCCGGCCGTGGCGTATCCGCGGGCCCGCGAGCTGGACGCGGTGACCGGCGTCGAGGCCGTGGATTCATTCACGGTGCGGGTGAGATTCGCCCGGCCACAACCGGTCTTCCCGGACGTCTTCACCGATCTCGCCATTCTCCCCGCCCACCGGTTCCGGGACATCGCTCCCGGCGGGATGAGGACCGCGCCGTTCAACCTCGCGCCGGTGGGCAATGGGCCGTTCGAATTCGTGGAGTACCGTCCCGGCCAGCGCTGGGTTTTCCGGCGTTCGGCGCGCTTCCCGTCGGATCTTGGCGCTCCGGGGATCGAACGCCTCGCGATTGTCGTGGTGGATGAGCCGGCCACCAAGCTCGCCGGCCTTACTTCTGGTGAGCTGGATTTCGCCGGCATCGCGCCGGCGCACGTGGACGTGGTGCGGGCCAACGCGGCGCTCCGGGTGGTGGACTATCCCATTCTCTTTTCCTACGCCGTGTTCTGGAATCTTCGCCGTGCTCCCTTCAGCGACGCCCGCGTGCGACGCGCACTGGACATGGCGCTCGACCGCCAGCGTATCGTGGACGGCTTCATCCACGGTTTCGGCACCATCGCCGGGGGCCCGGTACCACCCGCCCACCCCTGGTACGAAGCCGTGCCAGCACCCACGCTCGATACGGCTGCCGCGGGAAAGCTGCTCGATGAAGCAGGCTGGCGCCGCGGAAGCGACGGCATGCGCGCGAAGGATGGGAAGCGACTCGCGTTCAGCCTCCTCACGGTCGGTAGCGGCGACAACATCCTGGAGCAGATGGTCCAGGCGCAGCTGAAAGCGATTGGCGTCGAGCTCACCATTCGCCAGGTGGAGCTGTCGGCGTTCCTCGCGGTGGTGCAGGGTGAAGGCCGCGATTTCGACGCCGCGATCATGGGCGTCACCGGCGACCTGGCCCTCGGGTACCTCGGCGGGTTGTTCGATTCGCGGAAGCCGGGACCATTGGCGTATTCCGGATACCGGAGTTCGGGGTTCGAAACAGATCTCGACCGGGTGAGGGCCGCTACGACCGAAGGTGACCTGGTCGCCGCCTGGCGCGATGCGCAGCGCGTGCTCGCGGCGGATGGACCGGTGTCGTGGCTGTATCACGCCCGGGGCGTGCAGGGGACCAACCGCCGCATCGAGAACGTCGCCATCGACCTCCGGGGCGAACTGGCGAACGTGGCGCGATGGACGATTCACCGCTGACCTGGCACGCCCGGGCGCCGACGCGAATCGATTTCGCCGGTGGCTGGACCGATGTCCCCGACTTCGCCGAGCGTGAGGGCGGAGTGGTGGTGAATGCGGCGATCACCCGCTACGTACGGGTGGAGGCGCGCCGCGGGGGGAAGGGCATCAGGCTCAACGCTGATGACCTCGGCATGCGGGTGCGTTATGCCACGTCCAGCGAGATCAGCTACGACGGGCGCCTCGACCTGCACAAGGCCGCGCTCAACATGTTTCCCATCACCGGCGGGGTTGAGGTCATTTCGAACAGCGATCTTCCCGCGGGGTCAGGCCTCGGCGCGTCAGGAGCGCTCGACGTGGCACTCGTCGCCGCGGTGTCCCGGCTGCGCGGTGACTGGTACGACATGGACGAGCTCGCCGAGCTGGGGTTTCACCTCGAGGCGCTGGAGCTCAAGCTGCTCGGCGGGCGGCAGGACCAGTACGCCGCGGCCCTGGGCGGATTTCAGCACCTCTCCTTTTCGAACGATCCGGTGATTGCCCGGCCGCTGGCCGTATCTCCCGAGCAGGCGGTGGATCTGGCCCGCCACGTCGTCCTGGTCTACACGGGCGAGTCCCATTTCTCATCTGACACGCATCGCCGTGTCTGGCACTCGTATGAGCAGAAGAGGCCGGCGGTGGTGAGCGCCTTGCACACGATCAAGGACCTGGCCCCGCGGGTCGTTGAAGCGCTCGAAGCCGCCGACTGGCGGCGCCTCTCGGAATTGGTCAACTGCAACTGGGAAGCTCAGCAGAGTCTCGATGCTACCATCTGCACCGAGGGCATGCAGCGCGTGGAGCAGGCAGCTCGCGGGGCCGGCGCCTGGGGTGTGAAAGCCGTTGGCGCGGGGGCAGGGGGGTGTCTGGTGATCTTCTGTTCCGCCACAGAGCGTGACGCGGTCGCAGCCGCCACCAAGGCTTCGGGAGCAACTGTGCTCGACGTCGGTTTCGATTTCGCGGGAGTCACCATCCGCGAGGAGCAGGATGCTGGCAGCGACGCCGGCTGAGCTGGAAGAGCGGCGGGCCGCGCTGGCCCGAACGCCGGTTCTGCGGGTCCTGGCCTCGAGGCTCCGCGACCAGGTCCAGCCGCTCCTGGACGGGCCTCTCAACCTCCCCGACCAGAAGGCCCTGCTCTCGAAGGACGGGGGCGTCTGCCCCAAGGATGGCTCCCGGCTTTCGTTTGACCCGTTCAGTCACCGACGGCACCGCTGCCCCCGCTGCCGCGAGTGGTTTGAAGGTGACCGGCACGACCGCGCGTGGATCACCCGGTATCAGGTCTGGCTATCGGAGCGCGCGATTCACCTCGCGCTGCTTGGGTCCCTCCTAGACGATCCGGCCTGCACCACCCGCGCCGGCGAAATCCTCACCGCGTACGCGGATCGTTATCGCGAGTATCCGAACCGGGACAATGTCCTCGGGCCTACGCGGCTCTTCTTCTCGACGTACCTCGAATCCATCTGGCTCTGCCAGATCACGGCGGCCGCGTCGCTCCTGGATGCGGGTGGCGGGGCGTGGCCTGCCGGCCTGCGGGACCGCCTCTCTTCGGTGGTCGAAGAATCGGCCTCGCTCATCGCCTCGTTCGACGAGGGATGGTCCAACCGCCAGCAGTGGCACAACGCGGCGCTGATCGGTGCGGGGCGGTGGCTGGGAGCGGGCCGGTTCACCAGCCTCGGGCTGGAGGGCGCGCACGGGCTGCGCGCGGCGCTGATCAGCGGCGTGTCCGAGGAAGGCCTCTGGTTCGAGGGAGAGAACTATCACTTCTTCGCGCTCCGCGGGTTGCTGCTCGGCACGGAGTTTCTCCGGACCGCGGGCCAGAATCTGTATGAAGACCCGGTGGTGGGCGATGCGCTGCGCGGGCTCTTCGCGGCGCCGCTCAAGACGGTGCTTCCCGATCTCACGCTGCCGGCCCGTGGGGATGCTCCGTACGGTGTTTCGCTGTTTCAGCCCCGCTTCGCCGAGCTGTGGGAAGTCGGTTGGGCGCGGACGGCCGATGACACGATGGGGCGGCTGCTGGCCAACCTCTATGGTTTGTCGTCTCTCGCCACGCCCCCGGAGGGCCAGGATTTCGGGCAGCTCGAGCTTTCGGAACAGGAGCAGAATCGCGAGCCCCAGAGACTCTTTCGCGACCGACTGGGATGGAAGGCACTGCTCTGGATGAACGAAGAGACGCCCGCGGACCAGCCGGGGGCGTTTCTCCCGGGCTCCACGCTTCTGGCGGACCACGGCGTCGGGGTGCTGCGGCATGGCGACCGCTACGTGAGCATGGAATGCGGGGGAGCGCGCGGCGGGCATGGCCACCCGGACCTGCTCCACGTGACGCTTTTCTGGGGCACGCCGTGGCTCATGGATCCGGGCACCGCCTCGTACGTCTCACCATCACTCTTCTGGTATCGGTCCACGCTTGCCCACAACGCGCCCGGCCTGCCCGAGGCGGGGCAGCTGTCCCGGGACGCGTGGTGCTCCGCCTTTGACGAGCAGGGTGGCTACGCATGGATGCGGGCCACGGCCGTTGATCTCTTCGGCCCGGGAACGTCGGCCGTGCGCACGCTCATCACGGGGCCGGAATGGGTGGTCGACGTCCTGGACATCGGGGGTTCGAAGGACCTCGAGGTGATTCTCCCGATTCACCTGCTGGGCGAGGGCGACCGCTCGCATGGCGCCGGCGCCGTGGACCTGTCGGT
>CAMDCH010000155.1:0-6564 GCA_945889655.1 bacterium HR33 | reverse complement strand
GGTGTCGCCCGCGGTCACGGCCTGGCCGGCGAGCGCGGCCGCGCGCGCCGCCGACTCCCGCCGCACCGCGCGCGCCAGCAACAGGAATTCCTCGGCCGAGCGCGGCTTGACCGGTCCGTTCGCCAACATCACCGAGGCATTCGCCACGGCCGTGTCGCCGGAACGGAGCCCACGATAAGTGAGCTGGCGCGCGTTGATGCTGTCACCCGCCGCGAGCGCTAGCGCCGCCGCCCGGCCATCAAATCCGGCCCCCGCCAGCACCGCGACCGCGCGAGCCGTGTCGCCGGAGAGCGCGAAGAACTCCCCGCGCACCCTCGGCACCAGCTTCCGCGCCGCCGTGGGCGCCTGCTCGAGCAGGTGGAACGCCACGCCGGTGTCCGCCGTGACTTGCGCCTCGCGAAGCGCCAGCCACCCGGCGATCGCGGGGAGGCCGTCGCGGGCCGTGCGGTACTGGGCCGCTGCGTTCGCGCGTGCGGCCAGCATCCCGCGCTCCAGGCCGGAGAACCGGCCCGCCGCGGCCGCATAGCGCTCGCCGGCCCGGGCGAACTCCTTCGAGCCAAACGCGCCGGCGGCCTCGATCACGAGCCGCTCCCCTTCGAGCACCGAATCCGTCAGCCCGTGCTGAGCCAGCAGCAGCGATGCGCGGTCCGGGCGGCCGAGCGCCAGCTCGGCGTCCATCGCCCTGATGATCGCCGCGTCGGGAGTGGTAGAGTCGATCGGGATGCGGGCCTTGAGAGCCGCGTGCCAGAGCGGGCGGGCCACCTGCCCTCCGGCCGTGGACGCGACGGCGGACAGCAGGAATCCCGCCGCGGCCAGCGCGCGAATGGTCAGTTGCTTCTCCTGACGCGGTTCACGACCCGCTGGAATTCTGCGCGGGAGCCCGAAGTGAGGCGGTAGCGCCCGAACCCCGACTCATCCACGAACTCGAGGACCAGGCGCTCGGCCGTGAAGCTCCACCGGATGGAACGCAGCTGGCGCTGGAGGTCCGAGCTCTGGTCGAACACTTCGTCCGGCTCGCCAAGACAGACAAAGACCTCTCCGCGATCCGTGAGCCATCCCGCCTCGTTTCCTTCACGAAACCGCCGGTTGGCGGCCTGGAGCCTTGCGAAGTATCGGTCGAGCTCTTCGTTCTCGGGTGTGGAGGGATTCGGATCGGTGTCCCGCCAGAACTTCTGCCACAGGGCCGACCGCGTTGAATCGGGGGCGGTGCGCATGGCGCGGATCTGTTCCTCTTCGCCAAAGTAGCGCAGCAGATTGAGAACGCCCTCGAAGTTGGCCACGACCCACTGCTCGGAGAAACTCACGAGGAGCGGCGTGCGTACCGTGTCCGATGAACCGGCGAACCACCCTTCCAGCCTGAGCCGCCCGATGGGGAGCGTGCCCGGCGGCACCCTGATCGTGGCGGCACGGAGAGCACTGTCACCTGCCAGGTCCGGCGTGGCGCGCCAGACTTCCGTGTCCGCCTCGTCGAGCGCGCGAATCGTCGACGCGGTGCCCGTTCCGGCGCCGTACGCCTCGAGATAGATGGACAACGTGTCGGCGCCGTAGGGAATGGTGGCGCGCGGGTTGGCCAGGAGGTCCGGCCTTGCATCACGGCCAGTGCGGGCCACTCCGCGATAGTATGGCGTCAGCGACGAGAGCGAGGGATGGTCGAAACGCGGCACGACCGCCTGCCGTTCGTCGCGGCTGAAGCCACCCGTGCCGACATCCCGCACGATGACCGCGAGCGTGGCCTTCCCGGGAGGCAGGACCGCCGTCTGCTGGAAGATGACGGATTCGTCGGCCCGCTGCGTTTCGGCAAACACCGGGACCTTGACGGCCTGGTCGGAGGTAATGGAGCGCGTGGTGCTGTCATAGCGAAACGAGGCTTCCACGCGGTAGATGGCCTGGAAAACGTTGCCCGAGCGCTGGAACGAGAGCGTGTTGTTCGCCAGCGAGAGCGAAAAGATGGCGAGCGTCGAATCGGGGGTGGGCCCCGCGAAGTAGCGCACGGTGCCCACGAACGCCACCGGGGCGCCCGCGGCGAGGAAACCCATTTCCCGGTAGGCGCCGGACGGCTCGAAGAGGCCCGGGATCACCGTTTCGGGGGTAGGCGGGCGCTCGGTTCCCACGCGCTGCCAGGAACCGCACGCGGACACGGCCAGGAGTACCACGACGATTGAAACGCGCGAAACCATGTTTGCCAACCTCATCGGTGACTTGCCCGACTTCAAGAGCGGACATTAGCTTGCCGCGGCCATGATGTCCGAGAACCTGGCGGGTCGCACCATCGCGGGATACCGCCTGCTCGAGCTGGTCGGCGAGGGCGGGACCGCCACGGTGTACCGCGCCGAGCATCCGGAGCGGGGATCCGCCGCGGTGAAGGTCCTCAAGCGCCAGTTACGCACCGATCCGACCGCCGTGAAGCGTTTTCTGCGCGAAGCTGGGTACGGCACCCGCGTCGTCCATCCGCACGTCGTCCGTACATTCGACTACGGCGAAGAAGAAACGTTCCATTACTTGGCGCTCGAGTGGGCGGCGGGCGAATCGCTGGCCGAGTTTGCCTCGCGCTGCGGGACGCTCGCACCCGTACTCGTGAGCCGCATCATGTCCCAGCTCGCCGCGGCGCTCATGGTGGCCCACCAGGCGGGGATCATCCACCGCGATCTCAAGCCGGAAAACATCATCTACGACGCAGCCACCCAGCAGGCGAAGCTGCTCGATTTCGGAATCGCCCGGGATGCGCAGGCCGACGTCACCGATCGCCTGACCCGCGCCGGATTCTTCGTCGGCACCCTGCAATACGTGGCGCCGGAAGCACTATCCGGCGCGCTGGTCAACGAAGCGGCGGACACGTACAGCCTGGCCACCATCACCTACTACCTACTCACCGGCAAGCATCCGTTCCGCGGCCGCACAACCCGCGAGCTCTTCCAGCAACTGCTCAAGGCCGACCCCGTGCCCATGAATGTGGAAGGATCGGCAAGTTACCCGGAAAACATCGAGCGCGTCGTGATGCGGGCCCTGTCACGGGAGCCCGGGCAACGGCAGAAAACCGTCCAGGAGTTCGCCGACCAGTTGGCCGCCGCCGTGGCGGCAGGCGGCGCGCCTCCGGACTCCAAACCCGCGCAACGAAGCAGCTTCGCAGGGCTTAAGGCTTTCCTGGGCAGAATTAGCGGTACGAACAGGCAGGAGTAGCAGTGACTACTACTATCGACGGCAAGCTGAAATCGAGCCTCGTGGCCACGCTAAAGGAGCGGTCGGTCAAGATCGGCGATTTCACGCTCGCGTCAGGCAAGAAATCCACCTATTACGTGGACGCCCGACGCACCACGATGTCGGCAGCGGGACTCGACTATATCGGACAGCTCGGCCTTGCGATCATCCGCGCGCAGGGCTGGAGCGCCGTGTCGGTTGGTGGTCTCACGCTGGGTGCCGATCCCGTGGCGTATGCCATCGCCGTCGCCTCCCGACGGTCGCCTCCGGTCCTCGATGCTTTCACGGTCCGGAAGGAAGCCAAGGGCCATGGAACGGGTCGTCTTATCGAGGGCGCGTTCGAGGAGGGCAGTTCCGTCGTGGTCGTTGAGGATGTGTTCACGACCGGCGGGTCCGCGCTCAAGGCCGTCGATGCCGTGCGCGCGGCGGGCGGAACTGTCATTGGTGTCCTCGGCGTCGTCGATCGCATGGAAGGCGGGATCGAGGCGATCCGGAAGGCCGGGATTCCCGCCGAAGCCCTCGTCACCATCCGCGACCTGGGTATTACTCCCACCTGAACGCAATTCCCTTCGGGGCCCTCCCTCACCAACGGTGTCCGAAGTCCGCCACCCCAGTTTGGATTGGATGAAAGGTTCGGAAGGTGCCCCTGAAGGGAATGATGTACCGCTCGACGTATTCGTCTATCGCCGACGAGAATGAATGCCGGCGCCGGAATTCGTTCGCGGTGAGTCCGGTGATCGCGCGGAGGTGGCGGCCCAGGCTCTGCGGCGACGAGTAGTCGAGCCGGTAGGCCACATCAGCGATGGAAAACCCCGTGGTTTCGAAGAGGGCGGACGCATAGAGCAGCCGCGTCGCGGCCAGGTACTGCTTGGGAGAGATGAGCCCCGTCCGGAAGAACCGCGACATGAACGTGCTGGGCCGCACCTTGAGCCGCCGGGCGAGCGCGCGCACCGAGGGGGTAGTCGGCGCCTGGCGGATCAGGACCTCGAAGAAATGACGGCAATCCGGCGTGGGCTCACCCAGCACAGGAATGACCTGGCCCAATAGGCGGGAGGCTGTCGGAGTGGACGGCTCCACCACCAGATCCCGCAGCTGCCGCCACCCGTCCTTGGCCCGCAGGTCCACTACGCGGCGTACTCCCGAGGCGCCGAGCTCCAGTAGGCGCTGGCTGGAGCTTTCGTCCTGCCGAGCTACGACCGCCACCGTGGGGACTGCCGGAAAGTTGCGAACCAGTGCCGCAACCCCGGCCACCTGGTCCCGCGCGACATGACCCGGCGAGACCAGCACGGCGCGGACGGGACGCTCGCGCACCGCCCGGATGGCCTCCGTGAGTGTGTCGGCGTGATAGGCTTCGAAACAGCCGTGCGCCGCCGCATCCAGCCGTTGCCGGCTTTCCGGTTCGATTACCGTCGTGACGACCACTGCCTGGCCCCGCATGCGCGCCTCCGCTTTCGACACGCGCAACCTGTATCCCGGTCGTCAACCGGGAATCAACACGCTATCTTCAGGATGGATCAGAAAGGCGACGGAGTGCGGTGGTCGCGGCCCGGAACATCGGGTCGAGGAAAGTCCGAGCTCCAAGGGCAGACCGCCAGGTAACACCTGGGCGCCGCAAGGCGACGGTAGGGCCACAGAAAACAGACCGCCGGTCGCAAGGCCGGTAAGGGTGAAACGGTGGGGTAAGAGCCCACCGCGCGACTGGTAACAGTCGTGGCACGGCAACCCCCGGTCGGAGCAAGGCCAAATAGGCGGCGAGGCCCGGCCCGGGCCGCTGAGCCGCGGGTAGGCCGCTTGAGCCGTCGGGTGACCGCCGGCCTAGAGAGATGACCATCCCCCGGCAACGGGGAACAGAACTCGGCTTACGGCTCCGCCGCCCCTGATCCGCTCAGCGCCCGCCGTCCGTCCCGCGTCCCACTGGAGTCTCCCATGCGGTACACCATTGTCCTTTCCCTCGGACTCCTGGCCTGCGCAAGCGCGCAGCCCGCTACACGGCCCGCCCCGGCTCCCCAGGCACCTCCGCCGCTACCTGCCAGGGTCACGTACGCTCCGGCACAGGCGCGATATCGTGCCGTCCAGCACACGCACCAGCGCCAGATGATGGAGGGAAATCCCCAGGAAGGCCGCTATGTGCTGGAGGTACTCGCCACGGTCAGCCTGTCCGGCCCCGCCGGCGTTCCCATGGCCTACACGTTCGGACTGGATTCCGTCCGCGCGGACGGCGGGGTCATCATGCCGGCGGAGATTGCACGTGCACACGGGACGCGGCTCACGGGAACGATCTCCCCGGAAGGCGTGGTCACCAACTTTACCGGCGATTCTACTCTGACCGGCCAGCTTCAGAACATTGCCATCGCCGCGCGGCAATTCTATCCGCGACTGCCGGCCGGGGGTGTCGAGCCCGGGCAGGCGTGGTCCGACACATCGGAAACAAAGTCGAGCGGCGCGACCCAGCTCACCATCCGCATAGCCAGTGACCGGAAGGCAATCGACTGGACCGACCAGGGTGGGCGGCGGACGCTTCACGTCGCGGTCGATGCCACCTACACGGTGAACGGAACCGGCCAGCAGATGGGACAGGACTTCACCATTTCAGGCAATGGCATCCGCCATGGTGACCTCTACATCTCGGCCGAAGGCACCTACCTCGGCGCAACTTCCCGCGATTCATCCAACGTGACCGTGTCGCTGCCGGCCATCGGGATGAGTTTCCCCAGCATCCAGATCCGCCACGATACCGTCAGTGTGATTCCGTGATGCGCACAGCCTGGTTTGTCCTTGCGCTCGCCGTGGCCCCTGCGGCCGCGGCGCAGGTCATTCCCGCCCGTGGCGAGGCGTACCTGTTCAGCGCCGGCGTGGACGACGCCCGGGCCCTGTGGATCAAGCCCGCCGGCCTGGGCGTGGCGGCCGAGGCATCGATCTATGGTGAGTTCGCGATGGACCAGGCTGCGGCGTCAGGTGACTGGGGTTTGCGTCAGTACAGTCTTGGCCTGCTGTCACGCCAGTTTGGACTCAGTTACCAGCGCGACAAGGGACTGATCGGAGGCAGCCAGGGCGTGTGGAGGGTGGGCGCCGGCCTTCCACTAGGGCGCCGGCTGGCCCTGGGCACGGGAATCAGCTTCACGAGTCCCGAGCGCGGACTAGACCTGGGTCTTCGTGCTTCTCCCGCTCCATTGCTCGATCTCGCCGCGGTCGTGCGGAACATCGGCCGGCCCAATGTTCGGGCCGGCAAGCTTCCCATCATCCTCGCGGCCGGGATCTCGACGCGCCTCGTCCAGGGCCAGCTCGGCCTGCTGGGCGACGCCGTGGCCACCGAGCGCCTCTCACCCGCTGCCGGGTTCTACTGGCAATACCGGGCCGGAGCGATGGTTC
>CAMDCH010000154.1:0-6620 GCA_945889655.1 bacterium HR33 | reverse complement strand
TCACCGCCGGCCAGGTGAACGTCAGCACGATGACGTACGACGTCCAATCGCTCGCGACGAAGCTTTCGTACGCGTAGTGATGGGTCTCCACCTTGTGATACATCGAGGCGGAGTCACCCGTCGGCTGGACGGCCCCGACCCCCTTTCCGTCGCGGTCGACCCAGTCGGTGCAGGTGTATTGAGGGAGTACGAAAGCGACCAGGAGCAGCACGGCCGCAACAGACTTGAGCCGCATCACGGGATGGGTGCCATTCTCCCGTCGGTGTCGTAACGGTCCACTGTGCCGAACCGCTTCAGTACCTCCGAGATCTTCGCTCCATCACCCACGCCCACCACGTGCAGCTTGTCGGCGGCCAGGTACTTCTTCGACGCGGCCTGCACCTGTGCCGCCGTGACCGCCATGACGCGGTCCGGATACTTGTCCCAGTAGTCGGCGGGAAGCTGGTAGGTCCAGCTGGTGACGTAGTAGTTCAGGACCTGCGCGGGGTTTTCCAGCGAGAGGGCGAAGCTTGCTACCAGCGAGCGCTGCTGGTCCCGCAGCTCCTTTGCCGGCACCACCGAATCCCGCATGTGGCCAAACTCGGCCAACAAGTCGCGCAGTGCGGGTTCCGTCACTTCGGTCCGCACGTCGGTCGAAGCAGTCCAGTCGCCGCGATACCGCGTGGCATCCACGGAGCTGCCGATACTATAGGTATAGCCCTTCTCCTCGCGCAGGTGCACGAAGAGGCGCGCGCTGGGACCGCCACCCAGGACCTTGTTGGCAACCTGGAGCGCGTCATAGTCGGGATCGGTGCGGGTGATGGCCTGCGTGCCGACCACGAAGTTGGTCTGCACCGAGGCAGGGCGATCCACCAGGTGCACCCGGCCGGCCAGTGCGGCCGGCGGATCCGTTACTGCTGGTGCCGCAGCCCCCGTTTTCTTCCACGCGCCGAACTTCGCCTCGACCAGCTTGCGTGCGTCGGCGGGCGTGATGTCACCGGAGATGGCAACGGCCGCATGATCCGGTACGAACCGCTCGCGGTGGAACGCCACGAGGTTGTCGCGGGTCACCTTGGCGAGCGCGTCCACCGTGGGTGACGTGCGCGAGCCGGGGTGTGAGCCGTACGTCACCTTGTTGAACAGCTCGACGGCCCCGAAGGCGGGGTTGGTGCGCTGCTGGATGAGCTGTGCCTGCATCCGCTGTTTGTACCGTGCCAGCTCGGCGTCCGGGAACGTCGGCCGCAGCAGCACGTCCGCGGCGAGCGAGAACAGGGAATCGGCGTACTCGGTGAGGCCGGAGCCCGAGACGGTCGCGTCAGGCGACGCCGCTGCGCTGCCGACGTTCAGGTTCGCGGCCATGCTCTCGAGCGTCCCCGAGATCTGGCTCGACGTTCGGTTCCCGGCGCCTTCGCGCATCATCGCCGCCGTGAAGGCCGACACGCCGATCATGTCTGCGGGGTCGAAGTACCCGCCCGCCCCCTGCACGATGATCGAGAAGTTGATCTGGGGCACGCGATGATCCTCGAGCACCATCACGTGCAGGCCGTTGGGAAGATTGAACTCGGTCGGTCGCGGGAGCTTTACTTTCAGGACCTCATCGGAGACGGGAGCCTTCCCCTTCATTACGACGCCCTGAGTGCTTTGCGCGGATGACGCGGAAACGGGGGATGACGCGGATAAAACGACTCCGAGGATCACCCGGAGCGCGGAGCGAACCGAGGTCACATGCCCCCCTTCGGCGCCTGCGCCGCGGTGGGATTCGTGATGATGACCGACCGATTCTCCACCGTCAGGTAGGCCTTGGCCACGCGCTGGACATCGGCGGGTGTGACCGCCGCGATCTTGTCCGCGCGCGTGTTGATGAGGCCGGGGTTGTCGAAGAACGTGGCGTTCACCGCGAGGGCCTGGGCGCGAGCCAACGAGCTCTGCATGCTGCCGACCAGCGACCGTCGTGCCGATGCGCGTGCCTTCTCCACTTCCCACGCGGCGGGCGGCGTGTTCCGGATCTTCTCGACCTCGGCATAAATCGCCGCCTCGACGTCGGCCACCTTCTTGCCCGGGGGCAGCGTCGCGCTGATCCGGAGCAGCCCGGGCCCGCGGCTCTCCGGCTTGAACGCGCCGATCCCGCTGGCCAGCTGCTGCTGGCGGACCACCTGTTCATAGAGACGCGAGCTGAGGCCACTTCCGAGCACGGTAGCCAGCACGCTCACGGCGTCGTCATCTGCGGTCTGGCTCGCGGGCACCTTGTAGACCACCACCACCTGGGTGAGACGCGCCAGCGCGTCATCGATGGTCACTCGGCGTTCGCGCGGCTGCTTCGGCTCGGTCATGTCCACCGGCGCGGGGGCAGGCTGCCGCGGGATGGATTCGAAATGCTTCTGCACGCGGGCCAGGGCGTCGGCACTGTTCACGTCGCCGACGATGGCGAGCACGGCGTTGTTCGGCGCGTAGTAGGTCTTGAAGAACTGCTGCACGTCCTCCACCGACGCGGCGCTGAGATCGGCCATGGAGCCGATCACCGAGTGCGCGTAGGCGAAGTTGTCGTACGCCAGCGAATCGATGGCCTCGCTACTGCGGCCGTAGGGCTGGTTGTCCACCCCGCGGCGCCGCTCTTCCTGTACCGCGTTGCGCTGGTTGTCGAGATTGTCCTTCGTCACCGCGAGCGACCGCATGCGGTCGGCTTCGAGGAAGAGGCCGAGGTCCAGCTGGTTGGCCGGCAGGGTCTCGTAGTAGAGCGTGCGGTCCTTGTTGGTGGTGCCGTTCATGTTGCCGCCGTTGTTGAAGATGAGCGTGAAGTGCTCACCCGGCCCGACGTTCTCCGACCCCTTGAACATCATGTGCTCGAAGAGGTGCGCGAACCCGGTGCGGCCCTTCCGCTCGTCCCGGCTGCCCACGTTGTACGAGACCGCGACCGAATAGACCGGCGCGTTGTGGTCTTCCGCGATGATCACCCGCAGCCCGTTGGCCAGGCGCGTGTCCGTGAACACGATCTTTGGCGGCGCGGACGGTGGCGGAGCGAAGCCGAGCGCCAGGACGGCGCCGACGGCGACAAGAAGATGACGGTGGTTCATGGTGTCCTCGGAGCTTGTCCTGAGCGAAGCGAAGGATCTGCCGAACACTGCTCAAACTCGCATGCTGTACCTAAGGTGTCTACGTCCCGGGACCACCAAACACCTCGCGGACCCGTGGCATCGACAGGTACCAGATCAGGACGCCCGCGACCGGAATCCCGATGAGTGTCCGAGGGTCGTGCAGCACTCCGTTTGCCAGGTCTCCCAGCATGTTCACAACGAGGACACCGATGGCTGTGCGACGGCCCCATTCCCGGCGCGCGCCGAGTCCTGTGGCCGCCAGGGCGCAGGCCAGGGAGACGAGGGCGAGGATTGGTACGGCCGGCCAGCCCAGGCGCCGGAGGTCCGAGTACTTGTCGGTAGAAAGGCCCCAGACCCAGTCCATCCGGCCTGGAAAGGCGAGCGTGTACGCTGCCAGCCCGGCCATCACGGCCCCGAAGGCGAGAAAGAGCGTGACGCCGATCAGCCCCGAAGGAAGTCGCTGCGTCAATACCGGAAGGCCGAGGGCCCTGCGGATGAACGGGCCCTTCGCTTCGATGTACGCCTCCCGGTCCGACGGATAGCGGCGCGCGAGGTCGGACTTGAGCTGGCCGTAGGCGTCACGCGTCGCGGGATCGTTGCGAAGGAGATCGCGGAAGGCGAGGTGCTCCTTCCAGAAGGTGCCACCGCGGTGAACCAGGTGGATGTGAAACATGCGCGCCCCGCCAAACCGGAAGAACTCGCGCCCGGGAATCCCGCGCTCGCCTCGATGGACGTAGCCGGCATTGACCAGCGCCGTGATGATTCCAGGAAGGTCGGCCGGGTCGTCATAGCCTGCGACGATGTCGCAGATGGGCTTGGCGGACAACCCACGCACGGCAGTGCTTCCGATGTGCTCGAAGGCAACCGTGCCCGGCGCGACCGCCGCGATGAGCCGGTCGAGCTCGGCTTCGTAGAGCCTCGGCCAGCGGGGGTCGTACGGGACAACGCGCACGATTCCCCGCTCAAGGCCCAGGGGCGAATCTGGAAGACCCTTCACTTCGCTCAGGGGCGCTTCGTTTCCGCCGCGATCCACTCGTGGATCTTGGTGGCAAGAACGTCCATCGGCAGCGCCCCATCGATCAGCACCTGGCGGTGGAATGCCTTGATGTCGAACCGGGCGCCCAGCGCCTGCTCGGCCTCGGTGCGCAGTTTGCGGATCTGGAACTGGCCGATCTTGTAGCCGAGGGCCTGGCCGGGGATGACGATGTACCGCTCACCCTCGGCGACCACGTCGCTCTCCACCATGGAGGAGTTATCGAGCATGTACGCGATCGCCTGCTCGCGGGTCCACCCCTTGGTGTGCAGGCCGGTGTCGATCACCAGTACCGGCCTTGGCTGCACGACGCCGGCCGCGATTCCCCGGCGCATGTTGCCGATCATGCCATCGAAAACGACTATGGCCGCGTCCGCGCGTTTCAGCCAATCGTCGTAGTCCTTCGTGTTACGAAACGGCTGGATACTCTGCCCCGAGCCCAGTTGCGCAAAGAATGACGGCATGCCGCCGAACTGGTTGATCGGCTGCATCCAGTCTGGGAAGCGTTCGCTGCTGAGCGACTGTTCGAGGTCGGACTTGAGGATGTCGTAGGACAGGCGGTCCTGGCCAACCAGCTTGCTGCGGTCGAATCCCGTAAGCTCGCTGAGATAGCGCTCGTTCACCGCATGGTTCTGGGCCCGGTACGCGGCGCTGGTGAAGTCGGGAAGCTTATCGTGGTAGCGCTCATCCCCGATCGCGGTCGCGGTGATTGGATCGAGCAGCATCCACTCTTCCCACAGCCGCTGGAGCGTGGCACTAAAGCGTTCACTGACTGTGGGCGGTGCGGCCGGAGCCTGGGCTGCCAGCGAGGGGGTCACGAGCGGCAGGGCCAGCAGCAGCAGGACGCGGGTCACGGAGAACTCCTTTTTGCCGGCGCAAAGTACTCGGGCTGGTTTCCCGCCCGCCATTTGATATTGCACCCGATGCTTGGGACCTGCTCGTCCGACGGTTTCTTCCCGGACAAGACCGCCTCGATTGCCGCGCGGAGATCCTTGCCGGTCACCGGCGTGTCCTTCGACGGGCGGCTGTCGTCGAGCTGGCCGCGGTACGCCAGCCTCTGCTTGTGGTCGAACAGGAAAAAGTCCGGGGTGCAGGCGGCGCGGAACGCTTTCGCGATCTCCTGTGTCTCGTCCAGCACGAACGGGAAGTGCCAGTGCTTCTCGAGCGCCAGTTCGCGCATCCGGTCCGGCCCGTCCTCCGGATATCCCGCCACGTCGTTGGCATTGATCGCGATGGTGGCGAGGCCGCGCGGATCGTAGTCCACCGCGACCCGGCCGATCTCATCCATGACGTGTTTTACGTACGGGCAGTGATTGCAGATGAACATCACGAGGAGCGCGTTGCGCCCTGCGTAGTCGCGCGGCGTGACCGGCTTTCCATCAACCGCGTTGGTGAGAACGAAGTCGGGAATCGTGGTGCCCAGGGGCAGCATGGTAGAGGGAACGGAGACCATTATGCATCCGCCTTTAGAGTCACGCTGTTCTTGTCGATTTCACGCTTCGCGTCGCCCAGTGACCCGCCGTGCAGCCGGTCCTGATCTTCAGTGACGATCATGTGGCCATGATCTCGACTTGCTGCGCGCCTTCCCACAGGACTCGCCGGCCCAGCGTTTCCAGCTGGGCGATCCCGTCGGTCAGGGTGAGAAAGTGATTCCCGGCCAGCGGGCCGAACACGCTCGCGAAGCGAGTCACTCCATAGGGAAAGAGAATTTCGGTCTCGCTGATGCCTTTGGGATAGAAAAGAATCTGCCCGGGGCCTGGCGTGCTCACCGGGTTCTCCGGCGCGATGCCGAGGTTCAGGTCACCGAGCGGAATCCACGCGGCTTCGCCGCTCCACCGGGCCTGGACCATTTTCCCCTTGACCGGGAGCGCCTTCCGGAATGCGGCGCAGGTGGCGGGCGCGCGGGCGGCCTCCCAGCGGGCAAAGAATTCCAGGTTGCCGACGGTGATGCGTACATCGCTCATATGGCGAATTCCCGGGGCAGGCGCACCCCACAATTTATCCTGAGGCCCCAGCGTGATCCGTCCACGGTTCCCAGGTGACGGGCGGGGTTTTGTAATGAGGCGGGTGAAAGGTGTTGGGTGTTTGTGCGAGCTACTCCTGGGCGGGGCCCAGCCGGGAGCGCTCCTTCTGGGCAGCCAGCAGGCGCTCGGTGAAGTCGAGACGTTCCTGCACTTCCGACAGTTCCTGCCGAAGCTGATGAACTTCATTCCTCACGTCGTCGATCTCCGGTGCGCTCTGCTCGCGCAGCCGCGACTCTTCCAGCTTCATCTTCTGGAGCTTGATCATCCCGTTCATCACGATGGCGACGACGGGGATCGAGAGGACGAGGATCGGGATGAGATCGCGCAAAGCCGGATTCCCTGGTTGGGGGAGACGACCTCTGGTGCTGTGCGCACCACCGCTTGCAAAGGTACCACGCGGCGTGTCTCCCAGTATTTCTAGCGGATGGTAAGCGCCAGCCCGCCTTGGAACAGGTTGTGGTCACGCGTCGCCCGACTAGTCCATCCTCCCTG
>CAMDCH010000153.1:0-6625 GCA_945889655.1 bacterium HR33 | reverse complement strand
GTCAACATGACGATCGGAACGCCGCACTACGTGTCCCCCGAACAGGCCCAGGGCCGGCCCCTCGACGGACGCTCGGACCTCTACGCCCTGGGGGTCACCCTCTACAAGGCGGCCACCGGTGAGCTGCCCTTCCGCTCCACCGACTGGTTCGAGCTGGCCCGCATGCACGTGGAAGACCCGCCGGAATCACCCCGGGTGCGGCGGCCGGATCTCTCGCGAAGACTCGAACGAGTCATCCTCAAGTGCCTCGCCAAGCACCCGGACGACCGCTACGCCAGCGCGCAGGCGTTTGTCACCGAAATCCAGGAGATCGGAGATCGATCGAAGCAGACCGCGCAGATCGGAGCGGTGCGGCTGCCGCCGCCCCCCGCGGGGGCCTGGGTCGCGAGCCGAGTGCCGCCGATGGCCTGGCTGGTGGTTGCACTGGTGGTGGTCGCGGCGGTGGCCGCGGTAGTGGTCTGGCTGGCGAAACGCTGAACGACTACTTGCCCATCAGGCGCATCACGTCGTTCGTCAGCGCGAAGAGCATCAAGCCAATGAGGAACACCAGCCCCACCTGGCTGAGGCGCAGGCGCACAGCCATCGAGACCGGCTTGCCCTTCACCCCTTCGGCTAGCAGGAACATCAGGTGACCCCCGTCCAGCACCGGGATCGGTAGCAGGTTCAGCACGGCGAGGTTCACGGACAGGAACGCCATCAGCCCCAGGAGCTCGTTCCACCCCAGCCTCGCCATCTCCCCCGACATTTGCCCGATCTGCAGCACGCCACCGAGGTTGCGGGCCGAGATCTGGCGAAGGATCAATCCCTTCACCGCCGCCCAGACCTGGACCACGGCCATGCCGGTGTCCCTTCCCCCTTTGACGATCGCCTGGCCCAGCCCGTAGCGCTCGCGGATGAAAGGCCCCCGGCGAGCGGGGCCAACGCCGATCATGCCGACCTTTTCGGTACGCCCCTCCTTGAGGGCGGCATCGGGCACCATCGAGAGCGAAACGATGCCGTCCGGCCGGGACACCGCCAGGGTGATGGAATCGCCCGCGCTGCGCTCGATGCCGGACACCAGCTGCCCCCAGGAGAGCACTGTGTCGCCGTTGAGGCGTATGATCTCGTCACCCGGGCGCATGCCGGCCCGGTTGGCCGGGCTTCCGGCATTGACTACGTCCACGATCGGCCGCAACACGGGGACGATGCGTGCTCCCAGCGCGGCGCGGTCCTCGAGAGCCGACCCCGGAATCTCAACGTCGATGGGCGCCGCCCGGTCGAACTCAAAGCGCAAGACGTCCGACCGCGGATCCACGATGGCATCCAGCATGTCATTCAGCGACTTGATCGTGTCCCCGTTGATGCGGATCACCTTCGCGCCTACCGGCAGCTGCGTCAGGCCCGCCGCGGCCCTTGGAAGGCCCGCCGAGTCGACGTACGCGATCGACGTGGTCGCGTCTTCCTCGGTCCCGTAGACAAACGCCCGCGCGCTGAAGACGAACCAGGCAAACAGCGCGTTCATGGTGACACCTGCCACGATGACCAGGATGCGCGCCCACAACGGCTTGTTCTCGAAAAGCTTCTCCGGCGGATAACCCTCCGCGCCCATCCCTCCCTCGAGCGCTTCCACCATTCCGTCTTCCCCGGCCTCGGCCGTTGCCATCTTGACGTAACCGCCGAAGGGAATCCACGAAACCACGTATTCGGTTTCGCCGCGCTTCCACCGGAGCGGTGTTACCGGGCCCAGCCCCATCGAGAATCGCGGGACCCCGATACCCACCGCCTTCGCGACAAGGAAATGACCCAGCTCGTGCACGAAGATGAGCACACCCAGGACGAAGACCGCGACCACGATGTTGTAGGCAAGCGCGGCTAGCATTGCTGAGATGCCTCCCGTCTCGCCGCCGCGTCCGCCTCGATCACCTCGTCGAGACTATCGGCCGGCTTGACCTGGTGTTTCTCGAGCGTGTGTTCCACCACTTCCGCGATTCGGCCAAAACGGATGCGACCGCCAAGGAAAGCCTCGACCGCCACCTCGTTGGCCGCGTTGAACACGGCCGGCGCGGTCCCGCCGGCGCGTCCCGCGCTCACCCCCAGATCGAGCATCGGGAAATCGGCATGACGCACAGGCTGGAACGTCAGGGGACCCGCCGCCACCGGGTCAAACCGGGGCACGCCGGGATCGGGAAGCCGTTCCGGGTGGGTCAGCGCGTAGAGAATCGGCAGTTCCATGTTGGGAAACCCAAGCTGCGCCAGGACGGACCCATCCACGAACTCAACGAACGCGTGGATGATCGACTGGGGGTGAACCACCACCCCGACGTCATCGTACCCCAGCCCGAACAGATGGTGCGCCTCGATCACTTCGAGGGCCTTGTTGGCCAGGGTGGCACGGTCCACGCTGATTTTTCGGCCCATGCGCCAGGTCGGGTGATTCAGCGCCTCGTCCACGGTCGCTTCCCTCACTCGTACCGCGGGCCAGTCACGAAACGGGCCTCCGGAGGCGGTCAGCACCAGGCGGGCCAGAGCCCGATCCCGCGAACCCGTCACGCACTGGAGAACCGCGCTGTGCTCGGAGTCGACCGGCACGATGTCCCCGCCACCCTCGCGGGCGGCACACATGACGACGCGGCCAGCCATTACGAGGGTTTCCTTGTTGGCCAGCGCGACGCGCTTTCCCGCGCGCAACGCGGCGAGCGTGGCCTGGAGACCCGCGGCTCCCACCACCGCATTCACGACGATCTTCGCGTCGGGATGCGTGGCGGCTTCGACCAGGGCGTCGGGACCCGTTCGCCGAACCACGCGGGCGAACTTGGCGCCCGTGGCTCGTGCCTGCTCCTCGAGCAGCGTCTCGGAGTCCCAGGCGGTGAGGGCCACGACGTGAAACCGGTCCCGGTGACGCTCCAGGACACGTAGCGTGCTCTGGCCAATCGACCCGGTTGACCCGAGAATCGCGACGCCAATCGTCATATGGCGTTGAACGCGCGCAGGATCAGGACGGTCACAGGGATGCCGACGTACAGGGAGTCCAGGCGGTCGAGCATGCCCCCGTGACCCGGGAACACCGTGCCGGAATCCTTCACGCCGGCCTCACGCTTGAAGAGTGATTCTACCAGGTCACCCATCTGTCCCAGCGTCCCAACCGCCAGGCCAACCAGCACCAGGGCGGCCAGCGGGACACTCACACCCACTCGTTCAAGTACGAGGGTGCCGTACAGCGGCGCGAGAATGCCCGCGGAAATCGCACCGATCACGGCACCAGACCACGTCTTCCCCGGGCTCAGCGCTGGCGCCAGTTTGCGTCCCCCGATGAGCGAGCCTCCGAACATCGCGAAGGTGTCGCATATCCAGGTGACCACCAGGGGCAGAAAAACAAGCCACGTGGCGCCCCACGCCGAGGTTGAGGATTGCCGGAGCCAGATGAGGAAGGACGGAAGCGCGCCGGCGTAGATAGCGCCGAAAACTGTCACTGCCACGGCGTCCAGCGGCCGGTCCGCTGCTGCGCGCGACTGGAGCGCGTTCATCATCACGGCGACCACCCACGCCGCCACCAGCAGGAGACCCACCCCTCCGTCGATGCCGCGGCCGGCGGCCGCGGTCGCTCCGAGTGGAAACGCGATGGCCCCACCCACGCCTACGGGAACCAGGGCCCGGACGCCGGCCCGCTCCGCGAGGCGGTACACCTCGAGCGCCCCGATGCCGGCCAGCAGGGCGAGCATGAGCCCCAGGGCCCAGCCGCCCAGGTAGACCAAGTACAAGGCCGCCGGAATGCCGACGGCGGCCACGGAAACGCGTTTCACCATCGAGCTCGACAGGGCCCTAGACCTCCATGATTTCCTGCTCCTTGGACTTCACGAGCTGGTCGATCTGCTTCATCGCGTCGTCATGGAGTTTCTGGACTTCCTTTTCGCTGTGCCGCTTGTCGTCCTCGGAGACATGCTCCGCCTTCTTTGCCCTGGTGATGCCGTCGGTCCGCGCGTGGCGCACCGAGACGCGCCCTTCCTCCGCGAGCTTGTGTACCACCTTGACCAGCTCTTTCCGCCTGTCCTCGGTCAGCGCGGGAAGCGGGATCCGGATAAGCGTGCCGTCGTTCTGGGGGTTGAGGCCGAGCTCGGAGGCGTTAATCGCCTTCTCGATGTTCTGGATGAGCGACTTGTCCCACGGCTGGATCGTCAGCATCCGCGGCTCCGGCGCCGACACGTTCCCGACCTGGGTCAGCGGCACGTGCTGGCCGTAGGCCTCGACCCGCACCGTGTCCAGCAGGTTGGTCGTCGCCTTGCCCGAGCGGATGCTCGACAGCTCCCGCCGGGTGTTCTCGATCGACTTGTGCATCTGTTCCTTGCACGCCTTGCTGATATCGGCCAGCGACAGGCTCGGGCTCATGTGACCAGTGTCCCCACGCGCTCACCCCGGACGACCCGGGCGATGGCGCCCTGTTGGTTGACGTTCATGACCACGATCGGAAGACCGTTGTCCTTGCAGAGGCCAAAGGCGTTGCTGTCCATCACCGCGATGCCCTTCACCAAGGCCTCCTGGAAGGTCAGCTCTGAAAGAAACGTGGCGTCCTTGTGCTTCTTGGGATCCGCCGTGTAGATGCCGTCCACGCTCGTGGCCTTGATGATGACGTTGGCTTCGACCTCGAGGGCGCGCAGGACGGCCGCGGTATCGGTGGAGAAATAGGGATTGCCGGTCCCACCCGCGAAGAAGACCACGCGATTCTGCTCGAGATGCCGCTGCGCCCGCCGGCGAATGTAGGGCTCGGCCAGCTCCTCCATGCGGATCGCGGTCATCACGCGTGTTTCCACGCCCTTGCGCTCGAGAATGTCCTGCAGCGCCAGCGCGTTGATCACGGTGGCCAACATGCCCATGTAGTCCGCGGACACCCGGTCCATTCCCTGCTTGCTGGCGACCGTGCCGCGGAAGATGTTGCCGCCACCAACCACAAGCCCCAGGCTGACGCCCAAGGCATGTACAGCCTTGATCTCCTCCGTCAGCCGGTCGACGACCGCAAAGTCGAGCCCGAAGCCCTTGTCACCCGCCAGGGCCTCGCCCGAAAGCTTCAACACCACGCGCGGGTACTTGAGCTTCTCCGCCACTACTCGGCCCCGAGCTCCCAGCGGATGAACCGGCGCACGACGATGTTCTCGCCCGTCTTGCCCGACAGCTGCTTGACCAGGTCCCCGACCTTGAGCTTGTCGTCCTTCACGAAGGGTTGCTCCAGCAGGACCTTTTCCTCGAGGAACTTGCCGATCTTGCCTTCAACGATCTTGACGCGAACCGCCTCGGGCTTGCCGCCCTCGGCCACCTGCGCTTCGTAAATCTTCCGCTCCCGGTCAATCACCTCGGCCGGCACCTGGTCGGCGCTCACGGCGATCGGCGGCGTGGGACTGCCCGCGATGTGCTGCGCCAGGTCCTTGACCAGATTCTGGAAATCCTCGGTCCGCGCGACGAAATCCGTCTCGCAGTTGACCTCGATCAGCACCGCGAGCTTGCCGTTGAAGTGCAGGTAGCTCCCGATAAGACCTTCGCTCGCACCCCGACCCGCGCGCTTCTCGCCCTTCGCGATGCCACGCTGCCGCAGGAGATCGACCGCCTTCTCGATGTCGCCGCCGGTCTCTTCCAGCGCCTTCTTGCAGTCCATCATGCCGGCCCCGGTTCTCGCACGGAGCGCAGCCACGTCTTTCGCTGCTACGTTCGCCATTTTCCCCTGGCTTCCCTGAGATTCGTTGATACCAAAACCGCCGCCTTCGGCCACACACGGGTCCGATGGGCGGCGGTCATGACTTCGCTACTGCCACCTGCCCTAGCCTTCGGCCCCTTCCGGTGCCGGAGCCGGAGCCTCGCCGCCCTCCTTGAGCCGGGCCGCAATGGCCTCCGGCTTCGGACGCCGCTTCCGCTTGGTCCGGCGCCGCGGACGGCGCTCATCGGAGTCCTCTTCACCACCCGATGGCCCGGTGCTGTACGTCGCCCCCTCCGCAGACTCGGACGCCTCGCCCCGCACCGGCACCTGCGCGCGGGCTTCGACGATCACGTCCACCAGCGCGTTCGTGATCACGGAGACCGAGCGGATCGCGTCGTCGTTGCCGGGGATCGGCACGGTGATGACGTCCGGATCCGCATTCGTGTCCACGATAGCCACCACCGGAATGCCGAGCTTGTTGGCTTCCGCAATGGCGATGCGTTCCTTCTTCGCATCCACGATGAACATCACGCCCGGGAGGCGCGTCATGTTCTTGATGCCTTCCAGGTTGCGGCTCAGCTTCTGCTGCTCGCGCTCGAAGCCCAGCTGCTCCTTCTTGGTGAAGAACTCGTAGGCCCCTTCCGCCAGCCCCTGCTCGATTTCCTTGAGACGACGGATCTGCTTCTTGATCGTCTGGAAATTGGTGAGCGTCCCGCCCAGCCAGCGCTCGGTCACGTAGAAGGCGCCGCTCCGCTCGGCTTCCAGGCGGACGATCGCCTTGAGCTGCTTCTTGGTGCACACGAACAGCACCGCATCGCCCTTCAGGACCACGTTCCGCATGAGGTCCTGGGCGATCTGGAGCTGCCGCAACGTTTTCTGGAGATCAATGAGATAAATGCCGGAACGCTCGGCGAAGATGAAACGACGCATCTTGGGGTTCCAGCGGCGGGTCTGATGCCCGAAATG
>CAMDCH010000152.1:0-6627 GCA_945889655.1 bacterium HR33 | reverse complement strand
TTTTCATTGTAGAGACTGACGAACGTGTGCCGGACGGCCTTTGAGTATTCGGCGTCCATGGTGAAGCGGGTACGGGTCCAGTCACAGGAAGTGCCGAGCCCTTTGAGCTGCTCGAGGATGACGCCGCCCTTGGCTTTCTGGTACGCGTGCACCCGGGCGAGAAACGCTTCGCGGCCAATGTCCTGCCGGGTCGTCCCTTCGTTCTTGAGCTGTCTCTCGATCACGTTCTGCGTGGCGATGGCCGCATGGTCGGTCCCGGGGAGGTACAGCGTCTCGCGGCCGCGCATGCGCTCGAACCGGATGAACAGGTCCTGGAGGCTGTTGTTCAGGCCGTGGCCCATGTGCAGGATGTCAGTCACGTTGGGCGGCGGCATGACGATCACGTACGGCTGCCTGATCGACGCGGGATCGGCGGTGAAGACGCCGGCCTGCTGCCAGCGGGCGTAGGTCGCGGTCTCGACCTTTGACGGATCGTATTGTGGCGGTAGCTCGGGACGCGTCACAAAGAGGAAGGGGGAAGCGGGAAAGGTGAAGCTGCTATCGGTTTGACGGCAGCGTGTGACCTGGTGGCACGTCACGGCCTTCCACGAGGATGCGATTGACCACGACATCCGCGCCCGCGATGCCGGCGGCCGCTTCGCCCGCGACGAGGCGGGTGCGCTCGTCGGGCGCTACCCCCGTCAGCTCGATCAGGCCGCCGTCCAACGCGCGGGCCGACAGGGCCAGCCGGCGCGTAGCGGAGGTGTTGCGCAGCACCCGGAGGACATCGCGTTCCAGGCGCGCGGGGTCGGCGGGAGCGGGGGCGGGTTTCTTCCCGAAAAGGCCGCGCACGCGCTCCGGGTGGACCGCGCCGAGCCATTCGCCCAGGATAATGCCGCCGAGGAGGCCCGCGCCGAATCCCGCCGCAGTGGCGAGCGCGATGCCGAGAGGGCCTTCGCGGTCTTTGCGTCCCGTCAGTTCCAGCCGGTATCGCCGCACGGTTACAATTATACCTCACCCCCGGCCCCTCTCCCAGAAGCGGGAGCAGGGGAGCCTGTTTCGATCGCCATTTCCACATCGGGACACACGTGATCGTTGAGCCTTGCGTCCATGCCTGATTCCGTTCGCGTCACCCTTCCGGACGGCTCGGTCCGTGAAGTACCCGTGGGTACCACCTCGAAGCAGGTCGCCGAGCAGATCGGTCCCGGGCTGGCCCGCGCAGCAGTCGCGGCCAAAATCGATGGGGAGACCTGGGATCTCAACCGTCCGCTGAAGAGGGACGCGAGCCTGGCGATCCTCACCGAGACCAGCGGGGCGGACGCCCTGTATGTCCTACGGCACTCCGCGGCGCACATGCTGGCCACGGCGGTCCGCCAGATCTTCCCGAGTGCCGGGATCGGATTCGGCCCGCCGATCGAGGACGGCTTCTACTACGACTTCGAGGTCCCTCGGCCCTTCACGCCCGAGGACCTGGAGAAGATTGAAGCCGCGATGAAGGACGTGACGAAATCAGATCAGTCATTTGGGCGGGAAGAGGTCTCCCGCGACGAAGCCCGGAAGCGGTTCAAGGATGATCCGCTCAAGCTCGAGCGTCTCGAGGAGCTGCCCGAGAACGAAACGATCTCGGTCTACACCAACGGGCCGTTCTACGACCTGTGCCGCGGCCCCCACGTGCCCAGCACGGGCCGGGTGAAGCATTTCAAGCTGCTTAGCTCCGCGGGCGCGTACTGGCGGGGTGATTCACGCCGGCAGATGCTCCAGCGCATCTACGGAACGGCCTGGTTCAAGAAGGAGGACCTGGCACAGCATCTCCACCGCCTCGAGGAGGCGCAGAAGCGCGACCACCGGAAGGTGGGCCGCGACCTCGACCTGTTCATGTTCCATCCGTGGGCGCCCGGCGCGGCCTTCTGGACCGCCCGCGGTACCACGATCATCAACGAGCTGAACGACTACCTGCGCCGCCTCCAGCGGAACGACTACCAGGAGATCAAGACGCCCCTCATGTACAACAAGGGGCTGTGGGAGAAGTCGGGGCACTGGGGGAAATACAAGGAGAACATGTTCCTGGTGCTCGACAACGAGACCGAGGAGCACGATTTCTCGCTGAAGCCGATGAACTGCCCGTCGCACTACCTGATGTATCTCGCGGGCAGGCACAGCTACCGGGAGCTCCCACTCCGGTACAACACGTACGACGTGCTCCACCGGAACGAAATCTCGGGCGCGCTTTCAGGGTTGACCCGCGTGCGCCAGTTCCAGCAGGACGACTGTCACATCTTCCTGATGGAAAGCCAGATCCAGGCCGAAGTGAAGAAGCTCACCGACTTCATCCTGGGCTACTACAAGACGTTCGGCCTTACTGCGGAGCTCAAGTTCTGCACCCGGCCTGTCACGCGAATCGGCGATGACGCCCAATGGGATCGCGCGGAAGGCGCGCTCAAGGCGGCGCTGGAAGCGACCGGCGAGCCGTACACACTGAATCCCGGCGACGGTGCCTTCTACGGTCCGAAGATCGACTTTCACGTGGCGGATTCGATCGGCCGGACCTGGCAGCTCGGTACGATCCAGCTCGACTATGCCGCGCCCGAGCGATTCGACCTCAACTACGTGGGCGAGGACAACCACCCGCACCGGCCGGTGGTGATTCACCGTGCGGTGAGCGGGTCGTTCGAACGCTTCATGGCGATCCTGATCGAGCACTTCGCGGGGGCATTCCCCCTCTGGCTGTCGCCGGAGCAGGTACGCATCATCCCCATCACGGACGTCCAGGATGCCGCGGCGCGGGCGGTCCACGAGAAATTCCTCGCGGCGGGGATCCGCTCCCACCTGGATGCCCGGAGCGAGACGCTGAACTACCGGATCCGCGAGGGCGAGATGCAGAAGGTGCCCTACATGGCGGTGATCGGGGCGCGCGAGGTGGAGCAGGGCACCGCGGCGGTGCGCACCCGCGGAGCAGGAACCAAGCAGGACATCATCCCGGTTGACCAGTTGCTGGAGAGACTCAAGAAGGAAATCAGGGAGAAATCCCTCGCGCTCGGGAGCTAGAATGAGTTCGAAGAATGGTGATCGTACTCCGGTAATCGTGTCGGCCACGAGGACGCCCATTGGGCGCTACCTCGGTGGCTTGTCGCCTTTGAAGGCTCCCCAGCTCGGCGCGATCGCGATCAGGGAAGCGGTGAAGCGCGCGGGGATTGATGCGGGCGCGATCGAAGAAGTGATCATGGGCAACGTGGTGCAGGGAGGCCAGGGCCAGGCGCCCGCGCGCCAGGCCGCGATTCATGCCGGCCTTCCCGGGACGATTCCCGCGCTCACGATCAACAAGGTGTGCGGGTCGGGGCTCAAGGCGGTCATGCTAGCCGCCCAGGCGATCAAGGCCGGTGACGAGCAGTGCATCGTGGCAGGCGGGATGGAGTCCATGTCCACCGCGCCGCACTACCTGTTCGGGCTCCGGAACGGGGTGACGTTCGGCAACCAGGACATGCTCGACGGCGTGATCCACGACGGTCTCTGGTGCTCGTTCGGCGACTGCCACATGGGGAGCTACGCTGAATACACCGCCCAAAAAGCTGGGGTATCGAGAGGGGAACAGGATCAGTTTTCCCTCGAAAGCCACAAGAAGGCGGTGGCGGCGATCGAGAACTGCACGTTCTCGAAGGAGATCGTCCCGGTCGAGATCCCGGGCAAGAAGGGCCCGACCATCGTCGACAAGGACGAGAGCCCGCGGAAGGACACGTCGCTCGAGGCGCTCGCCGGGCTCAAGCCCGCGTTCGAGAAGGGCGGAACGGTCACCGCCGGCAATGCCCCCGGCCTCAACGATGGCGCCAGCGCGCTCGTGGTTACCTCCGAGGCCTTTGCGAAAGCGCATGGGTTGCCGATCATGGCGCGCATCACTGCCTACGCCACCGGCGGCGGCGAACCGAAGGACCTCTTCTTCGCGCCGATCATCGCGGTACAGAACCTGATGAAGAAGGCCGGGACGAAGATCGGGGACTACGACCTGATCGAGGCGAATGAAGCGTTCGCCGTGCAGGCGCTCGCCGACGGCAGGGCGCTCGGCTGGGACTGGAGCCGGGTGAATGTGAACGGTGGCGCCGTAGCGCTCGGCCACCCGATCGGCGCCTCGGGCGCGCGCGTGCTGACCACGCTCCTCTACGCGATGCAGGCACGGAAGGCAAAGACCGGACTCGCCACCTTGTGCCTCGGCGGCGGGAACGCCGTGGCGCTGAGCGTCGAAAGCGCATGACGTCCCCCCGCGCTCCCCAGATGGAGCGCGAGTCGTTTCAGGACCGTTCGCGACGGCTGCTGCGGGCGCTCGGAGCGCTCGGTGGGTTCTATGCGATCGCGGGGCTCGTCGCGGTGGTGCTGATGTTCGTGCTTCCCGATCCGCGCGAACTGGAGCTGGTTCTCTCCATCGCCGTTGCGGCCGTTCCGGTCATCGTCGGCGCCCTGCTCGCGATGCTGCTTTGGGCCCGGAAGGGCTGGCGCCCATGGAGCGAGATGGGATGGCCCGGCGTGCCGAAGCCAGCCCGCGCGTTCGCCATTGGGCTGGCGATTGGGATCGCGATGGCTGGCGCTGCACTGCTGCTCGAAGTCGTGGCCGGCACGCGGATCACGCTCACGGGTGAGGCATTCGGGGGTTACGTTCGCGCCGCGGCGGGCCTCGCGGCAGCGCTGCTGGTCGCCGCGCTTTCGGAAGAGCTCATGTTCCGGGGATTTCCACTGTCGCGATTGACCGACGCGATCGGCCCCGCCGGCGCCAGCCTGCTGCTGGCGTTCGGGTTCTCGGCGATGCATGCGATCAACCCGGGCATCTCGCCGCTCGCCATCCTGAACATCGCGGTGGCGTCCCTGTTTCTTTCAGCGGTCTATTTCCGGCTGGGGGGACTGCCCGCGGCCTGGGGCGCGCACGTCGGCTGGAATGCGGCCCTGGGCGCCATGGTTGACGCGCCGGTGTCGGGGATCGCCTTCCAGGTGCCCCTGGTGGAGTATTCTGCGCCTGGCGTGCAGTGGATCACGGGCGGGGAGTTCGGCCCGGAGGGCGGCATCATAGGTACCGCGGTGATGGCCGCCGTCACCATCTGGCTCGGTCGCGGCACTCTTATCGAACCCCGGGAGTCGGCGTGAGAGCAGCAGTGGTTGGGGCGGGAACCATGGGCAACGGCATAGCCCATGTCTTCGCCCAGGCGGGAACGGAAGTCCTGCTCGTCGATGTCTCCCAGGCACAGATCGAGAACGCGCTCCAGACCATCCGCAAGAACATGGACCGGCAGGTCAAGAAAGCCTCGCTCACCGAGGCCGACCGCGACGCCGCGCTGGCGCGGATCAAGACCGCGAACCAGGCCTCCGCCGCCGGCGACGCGGACATCGTGGTCGAAGCCGCCACGGAATCCCCCGACCTCAAGTTCAGGATATTTCAGGAGCTGGATAAGACAGCTAAGCCTGCCGCAATACTGGCGACCAATACGTCATCCATCTCGATCACCGAGATCGCGGGTAAGACCGGCCGCCCCGACAGGGTGATCGGGATGCATTTCATGAATCCCGTCCCCGTCATGCAGCTGGTCGAAGTTGTCCGCGGGCTCAAGACCTCGGACGAGACCACGAAGACCGTGGTAGCGCTGTCGAAGAAGCTCGGCAAGACGCCGGTGGAGGTGAACGACTACCCGGGTTTCGTGTCCAACCGTCTGCTGATGCCGATGATCAACGAGGCGGTCTACTGCGTGATGGAAGGCGTGGCGACGCCCGAGGCGGTGGATACCGTGATGAAGCTGGGGATGAGCCACCCGCTGGGTCCGCTGGCCCTGGCCGATCTCATCGGGCTCGATGTATGCGTCGCGATTCTCGAGGTGCTGCACCGCGGGCTGGGGGACGACAAGTACTGTCCCTGCCCGTTGCTCCGAAAGATGGTTGCAGCCGGCCAACTGGGCCGCAAGAGCGGCAGGGGATTCTATGAGTACTAGTAACGTGACAACCAACGTGGAGGAGCAGCGCGAGGAAGTGGTGGCGCTCGCGCGCGACTTCGCCGAGCGGGAAATCGCGCCGCACGCGGCCGAGTGGGATGCCAAGGCGGAGTTCCCCCGCGAGGTCGTGAAGAAACTGGGTGACCTCGGATTCCTCGGCATGCTGATCCCCGAGGCACACGGCGGGCTCGACCTGGACCTGCTCACCTACTTGATGGTGCTGGAGGAAATCGCCACCGCGGACGCCGGCGTCGCGGTCACGCTCAGCATCCACAACTCGATCACGGCCGGGACGATCCTGCTCTACGGCAGTGAAGCGCAGAAATCGCGCTGGCTCGGGCCCATGGCCCGGGGCGAGGCGCTGGGTGCCTTCTCCCTGTCGGAACCGAACAGCGGCTCCGATGCCGCGAGCGTCTCGGCCCGCGCCCGTCGCGACGGCGACGGGTGGGTGCTCAACGGCATGAAGTCATGGGTGACGAACGGCGACATCGCCGACGTCATCATGATCATGGCGCGTTCGGACTCGTCGGAGGCGCTGCGCAAGGGTCGTTCGATCTCGGCGTTCTTGGTGCCGCGGGATACTCCGGGACTCGTTCCGGGCAAGCCTGAGGACAAGATGGGCCTCCGCGGCTCGCACACGGTGACGCTGGCGCTCAGCGACGTGAAGGTGGGTCCAGGCAGCCTCATC
>CAMDCH010000151.1:0-6647 GCA_945889655.1 bacterium HR33 | reverse complement strand
AGCGCCAGCGCATCGCCATCGCCCGCGCCATTCTTCGCGACCCGCCCATCCTCATCCTGGACGAAGCCACGTCCGCGCTCGATGCGGAATCGGAGCGGCTGGTGCAGGAGGCGATCCAGCGGCTGCTCGAGCATCGTACCGTGCTCGTCATTGCGCACCGCTTCGCCACCATCGCGCGCGCGGACCACATCGCGGTGCTCTCCGGCGGGCGGATCGTGGAGCAGGGACGTCACGAAACGCTAGTGCTGGCGGGTGGTTTGTATCAGCGTCTGCACGCTTTGGAGTTGACGCCCGGGGTCTGACCCTGGGTACCTTTCGGGCATGGTTCGCACCGCCGCGGAACACGCCCCGAGCGATATCGACCAGGCCTGCCGCGCGTTGCGCGGCGTGGAGTTTCCCTGGACGGGCGAAACCACGTACCTGAACAACGCCAGCTCCGGCCCGATCCCCGAACGCACCCGCCGGGTCCTGGAAGAAACCACCGCCAAGCGCACCGCCCCGCACCTCCTCCCCGACCGCGACGTCCAGCACATGATGCAAGAGGCCCGCACCCTGATCGCGCGGCTCCTCAACGCGGATACGGAGGAGATTGCCCTCGCCACCAGCACCAGCTTCGGCATAGCGCTGGCCGCGCGCGGCCTCCCGCTCAAGGCGGGAGACACCGTGCTCGTGTCGGACCGCGAGTTCCCGGCCGTGGTCTACCCATGGCTCATGCTGGAATCGCGGGGCGTGCGCGTCGAGCTTGCCCCGACCACGGAGCAGGGCTGGCCCGACGAGGATTACCTGGTCGAGCGCCTCTCCGACCCGGCTGTCCGCGTGCTCGCCATCTCGTGGGTGCAGTTCTCCAGCGGCTTCCGCGCCGACCTGGAACGACTATCAGCCGCGTGCCGCGCCAACGGGACCTGGCTCGTCGTCGATGCTATCCAGGGAATTGGCCAGCTGCCCATCGATGTCCGGAAGACACCGATCGACATCCTCTCCTGCGGCGGACAGAAATGGCTGCTCTCGCCCTGGGGCTCGGCGTTTACCTACGTCCGCCGCGGCCTGATCGAGGAGCTGGAACCGGTGCTGGTGGGCTGGAACGCCTTCGCCGGGACCGAAGACTACTCGAAGCTCACGGAGTACGATACGACCTTCAAGCCGGACGCGCGCCGCTACGAGCTGGGCACGTTGCCGTTCCAGGACTTCTATGGAATGGTCGAGAGCCTGCGAATGATCCTGGAGCTGGGCGTGGATCGCATCGCGGAACGGAATCGCTCGCTGCGCGAGCCGTTGCTGGAAGCGGCGGGCCGAGGCGAGATCGAGATCAGCTCACCGACTGATCCTGTCCACGACTCGTCGATCATCTGCATCACCCCAGACCACGTGGCTGAAGCCTTTCTTCATCTCAAGAAGGCCAACGTGATCTGTGCGTTGCGCGAAGGACGGATTCGCCTGTCCCCGAACTGGTACAACACGGTGGACGAGGTCGAGAAGGCGCTGGCGATTCTTACAGGCCGGTGATGCGGAGCGGCTGGTAGGTCTTCTTTCCCTTCTGCAGCAGCAGGAACTTCCCCTTCTTCGTCGTAACGACTTCGCTCGCGGCCACCGGTTCGCCCGCGGTGGGCACGTTCCGGTTCAGGTAGAGGCCCTTGCCCGCGAGCAGGCGGCGCGCGTCCCCCTTTGACGACGCCAGGCCCGCGGCGACGAACAGGTCCTCCGGCTTGGGCGGCTGTGCCGCATTCCACTCGAAGGTTTTTTCCGGTGTACCCGCGAGAAGCTGTTCGATCGTCTCGGCCAGGTCGGCTCCCTCGCCGCCGATCGCGCCCTTCAGCGTGTGGGCCAGCCCTGCGGAGGTCCCGGGACGAAGCCAGTCGGTGACCGTCGCAGCCAGCGCATGGTGCGGCACGCGGGCGCCGGGATTGGCCCGGTGCTCCTTCATGAGCGACTCGATCTCGCCATCGGTCTTGAACGTGAACATCCGGAGGAAACGCTCCACGTCGCGGTCGTCCGCGTTCACCCAGAAGTTGTAGAAGACGGCGGGAGGCGTCCGCTCCGGATCGAGCCACACCGCCTTTCCCTCTGTCTTGCCGAACTTGGTGCCGCCCGCGGTCGTGAGAAGCGGTGCCGACAGGCCATGGGCATCCTGGCTCTCGCGGCGGCGGATCAGCTCGATGCCGGCCGTGATGTTGCCCCATTGGTCGGATCCGCCCATCTGCATCTCGCAATTCGATGCGCGGAAGAGATGCCAGAAATCGTACGCCTGGGTCAGCATGTACGAAAACTCGGTGAACGAGATCCCCTGTTCCATGCGGGACTTCACCGATTCCTTCTGGAGCATGATGGACAGCGTGAAGTGCTTGCCGACGTCGCGCAGGAACTCGAGCAGGTGCAGTGGGCGCAGCCAGTCCGCGTTGTTCACGATCTCGACGCCCGGCAGGAGCTGCCGGAACTGCGCCTCCTGCCGGCGCACGTTGGCGTCCAGCTCTTCCTTTGAAAGGAGGGGGCGTTCTTCGGACTTGCCGGACGGGTCGCCGATCATCCCGGTACCGCCGCCCATCACCACGATCGCCTTCCCACCCGCCCGCTGCAGATGGGCGAGCAGCATCACCGGCACGAGGTTGCCCACCTGCAGGCTCGGCGCAGTGGGGTCGAAACCGACGTACGCGGCGATCGGACCCTTGGCGACCCGGTCGGGTAGGCCGGGTGTCGCGTCCTGGACCAGGCCGCGCCACTTCAGTTCAGCGAGCAGATCATGCATGGAGCGCGAAGGTTATGTGCAGCTGGAAACGCTGGCAAGCAGTGCAGGGCGGCACTAGGTTTCGACTCGTATGAAGCTGTTGAAGGATTTCATTGCGCGGGTGCGCAGCAGTCGCCTCAAACCCGCCCTCATCGTCGCCTTTCTCGCCTTCACGGGATTCGGCTTCGGCCTGTCAGCGGGGTCGTGGACTCGGGCCTGCGCGGGCGCGGCCTGTCCGTCGATTGCGGTACTCGAGGCGTACCGGCCGGTCCAGGCCGCCAAGCTCTACGCCGCCGACGGCCGCCTGCTCACCGACCTGGGCCTCGAGCGCCGCTCGGTGCTCAGTTTCGACGACATCGCCCCGGAGGTCCGCGCCGCTTTCATCGCGGTGGAAGACCGCCGGTTCTATCAGCATAGCGGGATCGACTACAAGCGCATCTTCGGGGCGGTGAAGGCCAACGTCGTTTCGATGCGATTCGCTGAAGGCTTTTCCACGATCACGATGCAATTGGCCCGCAACGTCTTCCCGGAACGCCTGACCCGGGCGAAGGACATCCGGCGCAAGATCCGCGAAATCCGTATCGCGCTCGAGATCGAGCGGACGTATCCCAAGAACAAGATCCTGGAGATGTACCTCAACCAGATCTATCTCGGGAACCGGGCTTTCGGAGTCGAAACCGCGGCTCAGCGGTACTTCGGAAAATCGGCGCGCTCCCTCAACGTGGCGGAAGCGGCACTCATTGCCGGCATCAACCAGCGCCCAACCTATTTCGATCCGATCCAGTATCCCGCCCGGGCGGCGCAGCGACGGAACGTGGTGATCGAGCTGATGCGGGCCCAGGGGTATCTCGCCCGGGCCGAGGCCGAACGCTGGAAGGCGTACCCGCTACTCCTGTCTTCCCGGTCGGATTTCGGTGACGTCGGTCCGTACTTCAGTGAATACGTCCGCCAGCAGCTTCGCGACCGCTTCGGCGAGTACGATCTCTACAACCGCGGGTTCCGGGTCTACACCACGCTCGATCTCGACATGCAGCTCTCCGCCGAGCGGGCCCTGCGCGACCAGCTCACAGTCATCGAGTCAGGCCTGGTCTACGGTCTGTACCGCCACACCACGTACCAGGAATACATCGACCGGCAGGGTGAAGGCGCGAGTGCCGGCGACCAGGCGATTACTCCATACCTCCAGGGTGCACTAGTCAGTATGGATGCGCGCACCGGCGCGATCCTCTCGATGGTGGGCGGGCGCGACTTCAACGACTCGAAGTTCAACCGCGCCACCCAGGCGCGGCGGCAGGCGGGCTCGACGTTCAAGCCCTTCGTCTACGCCGCGGCCATCCGCGCGGGGAAGCCGGCCAGCTACATCATCGACGACAACCCGATCAGTCTCGTGCAGGAAGAAGACTCGATGCCGTGGGAGCCCCAGAACTACGAAGGGGACTTCCGCGGCATGATGCCCCTCCGCCGTGGGCTCTACCTGTCGCGCAACATCGTCGCCATCCAGCTCGGTCGTGAGCTGGGCCCACAGACAGTGATCGGGGAAGCCGTTCGCTACGGGCTTTCCACCCGGATCCCACCGTATCCCTCCATCTACATCGGCGCCGCCGACGTGATCCCGCTGGAAATGGTCTCGGCCTACACGGCGTTTGCCACGCTCGGCGAGCGCGCGTCGCCGATGGCGATCCAGCGCGTGGAAGACCAGGCCGGCAACATCATCTGGCAGCCGCAGGAACGCCGCGACCGGGTGATGGACAAGGAACACATGTGGATCGTGACGGACATGCTGCGGGATGTCGTCCGGCGCGGCACCGCGTACAATCCCGTGATTCGTGATGGTGGCTTCACGATCCCGTCGGCGGGAAAGACCGGCACCACGGATGACGGGACCAACGTCTGGTTCATCGGGTTCACCAGCGAAATCGTGACCGGCGTGTGGATGGGACTGGATACGCCGCAGAAGATCAAGAACAACGCGTCCGGCGGTCTGCTGGTGGGGCCAGCATGGACCAATTTCATGAAAGATGTCTACGAGCGCCGCGCCAAGCCGCCCGACTGGCAGCGGCCCGAACAGCTCATTGCCCGCGAAGTGGACAACACGACAGGGTACATCGCCACTCCCTGGTGCCCGCGGGGCTCGCGCTATTTCGAATGGTACATTCCCGGTACGGAGCCCACCGAGTCGTGCCCGGTGCATTCGGCCCGAGGGATCTTCCCCTGAGCCACCCGCGGTGCTGACCGGGTTCCGCCTGTCGGCGGGCCTGGTCTGGCCCGTATCGTCTCCCCCAATCCCGAACGGCGCGGTCCTCGTCGGTCCCGACGGACGCATCCGCGACGTCGGGCCCGACGCACGCGTTCCCCGCCCTCCCGGCTTCGAAAAGATCGATGTGCCTGGCGGCGTTCTCCTCCCCGGGCTGGTCAACGTTCACACCCATCTCGAGCTCACCGGGTTCCGCGGCCAGGTCGAAGACGCGTCGTTTTTCGACTGGATACAGCATGTCCGCCGGCGCAAAGCGGAATCGGCGCCGGCGCACTTCGCCGACGCGGCCCGGCGCGGAATCCGCGAATGCTGGAGCCAGGGAGTTACGACGGTCGCCGACACTGGGGATACTGGCGCCGCTTCGGCCGCGCTGACCGAGCTGGGGGGTCGGGGTATCGCCTACCAGGAAGTGTTCGGTCCGCATCCCGACCAGTGCGAGGAGTCCTTCACCGGGTTGGTGGCGGCAGTCGAGCGCCTCCAGGCATCGGCCGGACCGGGTGTTCGGATCGGCGTATCTCCGCACGCGCCCTACACGGTCAGCGCGCCACTCTTCCGGCGGGTCGCCGACTTCGCCCGTGCCGAAGGCCTGCCGATCGCCGTCCACCTCGCCGAATCGAAGGAAGAAACCGCTTTCGTCACCGCGGGGGCCGGTCCCTTTGCGGAGATGTGGCGGCGCAGGGAGATCCCGCTTCCAGTGTCGGCGGTATCGTCTGTGGCATTCCTTGATAGTTGCGGTGTGCTGGGGCCAAATGTCCTGGCAATCCATGCAGTCCAGGCGTCGGAGGCCGATCTGCGGCTCTTGGCGGAGCGGGGCTGTGCGGTCGCGTTGTGCCCCTGCTCCAACCGGCGGCACGGCCATGGTTCCTCCCCTATCGCCGGGACGTTACGCGCCGCCATCCCGTGCGGGCTCGGCACTGACTCCTCGGCCAGCGTGGGCGCGCTCGACCTCTTCGCCGAGGCCCGCGCCGCCCGTGAAGCCGGAATCCCGGCCAACGATGTGATCCGCCTGCTGACATTGGGCGGCGCCGAGGCCCTGGGCATGGGGGGCGAGATCGGCTCGCTGGAACCCGGCAAGTGGGCCGACCTCTGCCTGCTGGAACGTCGCGGCGACGCGACGGCCGAGTCCATTCTGTCGGCCCGCGTCCAGGCAACGTGGGTCGCCGGTCGCCAGGTTTTTGGCGTCTAGGCGTCCAATAGTCCCCAGCCATCCGTTCAGTTATTTTTCCCGCCGTGAAAAGCCAGCGCCGCTCCTCCGTCATGGGAATCGTCCGCCGCACGCGGGTTCATAGCCAGGAACAGCTCCGGGAACTTCTCCACGACCAGGGCATCGATGTCACCCAGGCCACGCTGTCGCGTGACATTCGCGAGCTGCGCCTGGCCAAGGTGGCGGATCCGGCCGGTGGGTCGTATTACGCCCCGTCTCCCGAAGGCAATCTCCTCCACCCGTCGCTCGAGCAGCTCATGCCGGCCCTGCTCCTCGCGGTGGAAGGCGTGGGCCCGCTCCTGGTGGTGAAGACCCCCGCCGGCTCCGCCCAGGCGCTCGGCAGCGCGCTGGACCGCCAGCAGTGGCCGGAAGTCATCGGTTGCATCGCCGGCGACGATACCATGCTCATCATCACCCGGAGCGAGCGCGCCCTGCGAGCGCTGGCGGCCAAGCTCCGGGCGCTCATCGGG
>CAMDCH010000150.1:0-6650 GCA_945889655.1 bacterium HR33 | reverse complement strand
AAGGCGCTGTCGGAGAGATCGGATCTTCCCCACAGCGCCTTCTGCTTCTCACTTCTCACTTCTTACTTTTTCCGAACCCCAGCCCTCGTTTCTCCCAGAACACGTCCACACCCAGCCCGTAGTGCGTACTGGCGGGCGGCAGCGCCGTTTCGCAGCCACGGAGCGGATCGAGGCTCGCATTCACGCCCCACTGCCGGGTCAACCGAGTTTCGAGGCTCAGGCCGATCTGGTCGAGGTTAAACACGGAGTTCCGCGGGCAGAGCCGCGGGCTGGCCTTCAGCCACGACGGCTTGCCGAACAGGCTCACCTGCTTGCCAAGGATCAGCTCCGTGCCGGAGAGTCCGCTCTGGATTTCTCCTGGCTGGATCTTGAAGTAGTCCAGCGGCAGGTACGCGCCGAGGCTCTGTTCCAGCGTCCCGGAGAGCACGCCGGTGAAGCTCTTCACGCTCTGCTCGAACACCGACCGTTTCTGGCCATTGCGGTCGTTCACAAACGCCTGGAACGTCGGGGCGCCGAAGACCAGGTACGAGATGATCTCGCTCTCGTTGATCCGCGGCTGATAATTCGATGTGAGGTCGATGCGCGGCGCTTCGAGCGTGCCCCCGACATGGACCATGACGGTGAGCGGGTCCCCGGACTGGGTCTGGAGCTCATGCGACGCGTTGATGTCCAGCGTCGCATTGAGGTCCGACGTGCCGAGGAAGCGGATCGACCCCTGCTCCACCTGGAAATCGCGTGACGTGCCGGGCGCCACGCGGAGCGTGTACGTCCCGCGCAACGTGTTGATGGTGCCGCGCGCGTCGTAGGTCCGGCCGAACTTCTCGACTCCCAAGCTGCCCGAGAGCTGGATGTCGGCGTCCGACGACTTCATGAAGAACTGATCGCCCAGATCGACCTGCAGGCCTTCGACAAACAGGCCGGCGATGAAGAGTGTGATCGGGTCAGCGCCGAGGTGCTCTTTCCGCAGGACGGTCGTATCGACGAACTGCGCGAAGAGCGAGTCGGACAGGTCGATGACGCGCTTCTGGATGAATTGGTCCCCGTACGCGGTGCCGCGGTCTACGCGCACGTCGCCCGAGACGGTCGTGGCGAAGAAGGGGCCGCTCAGCTTGAGGGTGCCGGTTACGGCACCGTCGAAGAGCGTGGGATCCTTCATGACCGCGAAGTGATTCGCCTTGATGTCCAGGTCGAATTCCGGGTCCGTCAGGACTTCCAGGATCAGCTTGCCGGTCGCTTCGAGCGTCTCGTCCTCTCCTTCGTCGCCGGTCCTGACGATCAGGTTGTTCACCAGCAGGTCTTCGCCGCTGAAGGTGAGTTTCCCGTCGATGTGGTGGTAGCGGACCCCGACCGACAGCAGTGTCGCGGTGCCGCCGGTGAAGGTCATGGAACCGCTCGCATCCGGCTCTTCGAATGTCCCGCTGATCTCCACTTTGCCGTCGAGCCGTCCCGCCAGGTCCTTCACCGTGGGCAGCAGCGGATCGAGCCAGTTCACCGCGAGACTGTCCGCGGTGAACGCGAGGCGCGCGGTCTTGTCGGCCGCATCGCGAGTGAGTGGAATGCGCGCGTCGATGGTGCTGGGGCGCGCGCCGAGCAGGATCGCGAGGTTCGCCGCGAGGGTGCCCGCGGCGTAGTCGGCCTTGGCCCGGATCTCGGGAAGTGGCAGCGTGTCGAAGTGGGCGTCGAGCAGGGCAAGCTGGCCTCGGCCCGATGGATTCTTCATGCTACCCGAGAGGTCGAACTGGCCGTCGACAGTTCCCGTCAGCGGATTGCCCCTCCCCGTGGACGGGTAGAGGGCCAGGTCCGCGAGCGGGAAGTTCTCGATGACAGCGGAGAGCTTGCCGGACGAATCGCGCGCCGTGAGCACGCCCGCTACGGACAGGCGGGCCGGGTCACCGGAGCCGCTGCGAACCAGGGCCGTGTTGGCGAACTCCCACCGTTCGTTCAGCAGGGCGATGCGCGCCGGTTTCTCGAGCCGCCACGAGGCGCTGTCCCGGCTCAGTGTGAGCGAATCGAGATCGAACGTCATTCCGGTCGCTGAATCGCCGGCGACTTTCCCGGCGCCGGAGATCGCTCCGTTGTGACTGAACGTCGCGCCGCCGCTCCACGAGAAGGCGGCCGGTGTGCCCTCGGCGCCGGCGTCGAGACGGACGGCGGTGGTCATCGAGTTGCGGATCGAATCAGCCCCCGCCTTGACCGCGAATTTCCCGTCCGGGTATGCCCAGGTCCCGGAGGCGGATCCGGCCTTCACGGACGCCATGGGCATCACCAGTCTCTGGACGTCCGCCGTGAACTCGGCGGTGAAGTCGTCCACCGCGCCTGTGAGGATCGCGTCCAGGACCAAGGCGCCGGAGTGCGGCGTCATCGTGCGCGCGCTGTCGACCAGGTCGAACAGCGGGCTCAGCTGGTCGAGCGAATCGGCGTTGACGTGGAGCGTCATCGTGCCGCGGTGACCGGAGAGACCCAGTGTCCCGCTCCCGTCCACCCTGAGACCGGTGGCGCGGACCAGCATCGAATCCACCACCAGCAGTCCGCCCCGCGTGGTGGCGGCCAGCGAGACCGTCTCGATGTCCATGCCCGCGAGGCGGGACGTATCCATCGTGACGCGCACGTTGGCGCTCTCGAGCGTGCTGTCTCGCAGCGTCGCGGTGCCCTCGATGCGCGCGAACAGGAACGATTTCGGGAACCGGGCACTGACCGCCGCGAGGTTGATCGAGTCCGCCTGGATGCGCGCATCTCGGAAGGTCATCTCGTCGCCGACGCGCACGAGCGTGCCGGAGAGGTTCAGCCGGCCAGGCGCCCCGCCGATTGCACCATCCATGGTCGTGGTGTCGAGCGGGCCACTCAGGTGGACGAGGCCGCCGATGCTCCCCGCCTTGGCCATCGACGGGAAACTCTGCTGGAAGCCCGAGAGGCGAAGCGAGTCGAGCGTGAGGGTCGCGGTGATGTGAAGCGGCGAGTGGCTCGCGAGCTGCACCACGGCATGGACGTCACTTGGCGGGAGGTCGCCTTCCTGGTAGCGGGCGCGACCTTCGAACGACATGTCCCGTATCGAGCCGCGCATGCGGCCACGCAGGTCGACGTGCCCGACCAGGGGCATGTCCGGGTTCATGGCCCGGACCGTTTTCATGTCTACGCGAGCCGTGTCGATGGAGAAATCCCGCACGAAGACGGTTCCGCCGAGCGGGAGCGAGACCTCGCCTTTGCCCAGGACGAACGATTCCGCCAGGGCGAGATCCACGGTGAGCCTGAGGCTGTCCTGTGGACCGTCCGCCTTGAGCGCGCCGTTGAGCCGGCCGCTTATCGGCACGGTGGGCAGAGTACGCATCTGCCTGATCAGCGGGACCACGTCGAGGTTGTCAAACCGGAGCGACGTGCCCCGCTGGCGCCAGCGCCCGTCGGGATCGACGTCCATGGCCAGCGTGCCGCGGAGACTACCCGCATTCCGTCCGGCGAAGAACTCGATTGCCTTCATGTCAGCGGACATGGCGCCCGTCGAGTCACCGTGTCCCGTCGCGTCACCCCGGATTTCCCAGCCCGCGGGGATCTGCGGCGCGATCGCAGCGAGGTCGGCGGTGCTGAGGCGGGCGACGTGCAGCTCGCCATCGAACCGCGGGCGCTCGCCCGCGGGCATGACCGCCCACCCGGCCAGCGAGACCTTCGACGCCGGCAACTCCGCGTTCGTGAGGTCGAGCGAAATCGAATCGCCGTGCATGTCGGCCGTGCCCGCGAGCGCGCGAAGCGACAGTCGGGGGTCGGAAATCTCTGCGCGTGCCTCGTTGATCTCCACGGACGCGTCTACCGGCTCGGTGCCGCCCATCGCGAAGTCGAGCCTGGGCATGTCGAGATCGAGCCGATTCACATGCACCGTTCGGAGAAGTGGCTCGGCGCTGCGGACTTCAGCCCCGACGGGGCGCGCCTGGGTGGGTACCGTGACAACCACCGTACCCCCGGTGATTTCGAGCCCCCGTACCGTCACGGCGGAGCGGGCCGTCGATGCAGGGTTCTTCTGGAAGACACGCATGAGCGGGTACGGTTCCCCCGGCGCGTTCTGGACCAGCGTGATGGACGGTTTTTCCAGAATGAGCGGGTTCACGACGATCTTCCCGCGGATGAAGTCCAGCAGCCGGTAACCGACGATGACCCGATCTGCGGTCGCGAGCGGCGTTCCCGCCAGGTCGGTCACGGTGACGCCCCGGAAATCCAGGCGGCCGAAGATCGAGCCGCGCACTTCCCTCATTGTGAGACGGCCATTCATCTGCTGATTGATCATCGGGAGCGCGCGGGCGACGATGAAACGCGTCGCCCAGGGTGTGCTCAGGGCGAGAAGTGCGACCATGATGAGCAGGAGCGGCACGCCCAGGAGCCACGCGATGAGCCGGTGACGGCGCGCCATCAGAACGCCTGTCCAATCGAGAAGTTCAGCTGGATGCGGTCCAGCCACGACGGCGGAGGGCGGTACGACGGGTTGGTGAGCACGAGGTCGCCGTCACGTTCTTCGTAGAGCGGGCCGGCGGTGACCTGGTAAGGATTGATTCCCACATCAAACCGGATCGGTCCCATCAACGATGCGACCCGCAGCCCAACCCCCGGCGTCACGCGGAACCCGGACAGCGAGAAGGTGGTCCGGTCCTCTATCAGGCCGGCGTCGATGAACACGGCCCCGTAGACGCCGGGGAGGGGCGCGGGAATCGGTACCCGGCCTTCGACGCTGAACATCGACATGAAGTTGCCGCCGATGGCTGATGTGATCACGCCACCGGTGGCCTGCTGCACCCGGACGAGCGATCCCATCTGGTTGGCGCCATAACCACGTACCGAGTTCGCGCCGCCGAGGTAGAAACGCTCCTCCGGGGGTGCGTAGCGGATGACCGCCCCGCCGAAGGTCACGTTGTGCGCGAAGATGGTCCCGAGCTCGAACCGCGTACTCAGCACGCTCTTCACCATGATCTCGTGGTGCGATTCGAACTTGAACGAGAACTTGGTGAACTGCATCAACGAATCGGAACCGAGAAATGACGGCGACCATTTAAGCTCGGCCATCACGGCGGTGCCGCGGGTGGCATCGAGCACGGAGTTGGTCAGGTCATGTGACGCTTCGAGCGAGACGACCGACCGGAACCGGCGCTCGCTGAATAGCCGCGCGTCCTGGTCCGAGCAGACATTGAGCAGGGCGCAGAAGATCGCCGCCGATGCCACCGTGCGTCCCCATGAAGCCCCGTACGCCAGGCGCCCTGGGAGGTTCTCGCCAAGCTGCCGGGTGAGGGCCAGCTCTGCGCCCATCGCCTCGCGCAGGAAGGCGCGGAATTCCGTGTGACGCTCCGTGAAGAGCGTCGCGGAGGCCATCGATTTCCGCGAGAAGAGCAGTGGCTCGTGGAGCGTGAGGCTGAGGTCGTAGTTGATCTTGAGCCGGGAGGTGTCCTCGCGCGCGAGGACGGGACAGACACCGCCAGCGAAGGCCAGGGGATCGGCGACGCCGAGCTTGGATGCGCCCGCCCGCATCTCGAGCTTGCGCCCTCCACCCGTGAAGTTGAACAGGTCCATCGATCCCAGTGTGCGGAAGCAGTCGAGCGTCCCGTACCCGCCAGAGAGGCGAGCCCGCTGGAGCGGGTACTCGGCCAGCTCCACCATGGCGTTCACGTCCACCAGCGTGTCGGCCGGGTTGTGGCTGGCCGAGTCGTCGATGGAGATGCTGACCTGGCGGAACATCTCGCTCCGGTACAGGTCGATCTGGCTCTGGTGCAGCGCCTTGAAGCTGTAGACCTGGCCCGGCCAGATGGACAGCGCCTTGAGGATCACGCGCTTGTCGATCTTCTCGTTGCCGTGGACCTCCACCGACGCGATCGTGGCCCGGGGCCCCGGCACGGCGGTCAGCGTCACCTTCACCGAGCGGGCATCAGGCGAAGCCTCGAAGCCGCCGGTGACCTTCGCAAAGGCGTACCCCTCGTTGTGGAGGAACGCCTCGACGGTCGTGGCCGAGGTGGAGAAAAGGAAACGGTCGAAAGGCTGGTCCGGTTGCAGCGGCAGGACGGTCCTGATTTCACCGACATCCATCGAATCCGGCATTCCCGCGAACTCGATCGAGTCCACCATGACCGCGGGACCTTCGGCGACCAGGAAGGTGATCTGGAACTCGTTGCCCTGGCGGGTGACTGCCGTGTCTACCCGCGCATCCGGGAAGCCACGCACGCCATACAGGGCCTTGATGCGCAGGACATCGCGGCGGAACTCCCGCTCGTTAAAGGTCGGGAGGGGACCTTTGCCGAAAAGGGTCATTGGGAAACGACGACTCGACCCGGTCGTGGCGATCGAGATTTTCAGCGTCTTGGAGTCGATCGCCTTGTTGCCCTGGAACTGGACTGATCGCACCACGTTCGCGTCGACGTCCGCCGATGGCCCGCCACGGCCGAATACACACCCCTGGAGGGCCAGGAACAGGGGCAGGAGCCGGGGCGCGTAGCGCATTCATCTGGTGGGCGGGCATTTTCTGTGCCCTATCCAGCCGTGCCTTGGTGGAACCTTCTTGTAGCCCCCGCGCATCAGGTGGGGGCCCGGCGCGAGACGGGAGCTTGCCCGGACAGCGCCGACCTCGGCACATTGGAGACGCTTCCCGTCGGACCAGATCCACCAGCGAGGGTTTCCAATGTTTCGAA
>CAMDCH010000149.1:0-6668 GCA_945889655.1 bacterium HR33 | reverse complement strand
TCGCCACGTCCGATCATGCACCATGCCGTATCCGATTGTGAAACGTCGGTGCAAGGTGACGGCGAACCCAACTGCGGGTGGTTACCCGATCTTATCGTTGACTTCCTTGTTGGGTAGTCCGCCGGCACGGGCAAGACGCGCTTGCAAGCGCATGCCGCGCGGGCCGACGACGTTCTTCTCCATGAGGCGGGTGTACCGCTTGGCCCAGGCGTCGTCTTCACGAGCTCGCGAGCACGGGCGCGCAGCGTCGGTAGATTGCCCTGGATTTCCTGGTCCGCGCTGAGGTGACTCCACACCCAGTCGAGGACGAGTCGATCCTGCTTCGCACCCGCCCACGCCTGCGCCTTGGGCTTGGCCGTGCGCTGCAGTCCCATTCACTTGAGCGCCGCGGTCAACCCACACGGGTGAACAGCAGATCAAGTAGCCCATGAGGGTCAGACGGTTCAGGGACTTGGTACGCTGTCCTCGGTACGATCGAGCTTCTTGCTGACCGCGGACACCTTGAGTTCGCGTAGCTCGACGACGTCCAGTTCTCCCAGCACCACCAGGAGGAGCAGGAGCTGGAAGTCCCACGGCGAAAGGCGCTTGTCGGTCAGCGCCGGCAGCATCAGCGCGGGCTCGCAAGGTAAGCCACGGGGCCCGATGAGGGCCCCGTTTCATTTCTTCGAAGGCGCGGGTCCTTCGATCTTGTAGAGTCGCATGGTCAGGTAACCCACCAGCGGGAACTTGGACTTGAGCTGTACCATGATCCTGCGGTCATCGTTGCTCAGCCACATGCGCGCTTCCGACGTCTCCTTCAGGATGCCTCCACCCTTGATGATCGGCTGGAAAACCAGGGACGGAAACTTCCCTGCCGGGACATCCAGGGTGTCGATGGATATGGTGTCGATGGTGACGGGATTGCGATCCGGCCGGAAATAGCGCGCGATGTCATAGCGCTTTCCCGGTTCCAGCACGAGCGTGCGCAGGTAGTAGAAGAATGAGGCGTCATCCAGCGGCTGCTTGACCGTGGGCCGGAGGGAGTCGACACCCTTCTCGCGGTAGTAGCCCGAGTCCGGGAAAATGTCGTACCAGGCGTGCCGCTGTTTGCCGTTCTCGTTGTTATCCTGCGTGAATCGCCGGGAGGTCGTGTCCCTGAGGGCGATCCAGGAATCCATCCGGTTGTCCATCCGGTACAGATAGTTGGACCCCCGGATGCGGATCTGCACGTGAGCCGCGGCCTCGCCGCGGATGGTATCGATTCCCACGACCTGCATCTCAGCCGTACCCAGTGCCACGAATCCCCAGCGCACCTCGTAGAGCAGCTTCTCGCCGACCCGGAAGAGCGGGTGCGCGGCTCGAGGCTGCGCGGCCAGGCGCGGTCCGAGCGTGCCCGCGGCTACCCCGAGCACCAGGACTGCGAACCGGCGGATCACGCCTCGACCTCGGCCGCGTCGGGTTCTTCAGCCGGCTTTTCGCTCTCGGCCGGCCGCGGCGTCTCGGATGGCCGGCGCACCTCGACGGTAGGCGCCGGTATGCGCACGCGCTTGCCGGTACGGTACAGCTCCTTGGCCAGGGCGAAGGGTGTCATCACCGCCGTCGGCGCCAGTTTGTGCTCCGGTGGCGCAACCGTGACGACCGAGATCTGCCTCGCCACTGCGGCCACCCGTGCTATCAGCTCGGGCCAGGCACCCACACCCTTCGACTCCACCAGGGCGCCGGAATCCTTGAGGCAATAACGCAGCGTCGCCAGGCGGATGGCGCAGACGCCGGAGAGAAAATCCTGCACGCCCGGCACGTTGATGCCTGGGCGGAGGAGCCAAGGTGTCCAGCGCCGGACCATCCGCATCCCGAACGTGGCGTCGGGGTCCACGGTTTCGGCCACGACGAGATCGGCACCGGACTCCATGGCGCGTACGATGTCGGGGAGGGCGACCGGCGACACTGTGAAGTCCGCGTGCATGGCGACAGCGATGTCCCGCTTGGGGCGGTCGGTGCGGTTCAGGGCTTCGCGGAAAAGGGCCTCGACGCTCGCGGTGTACCCGAGCCGCTGTTCGTGGCGGATCAGTGACATGGGGAGCGCGCGCTGGTACGGCTCCAGCACCTCGCGGGTCACGTCGGTGGAGCCGTCATCGGCGACGAGAAAGTGGTACTCGCGCGTGAACTCCCCGAAGACCTGGCGGACCTTCCAGAGCACCAGGCCTACGGTCAGCGCCGCATTATGGGACGGAACACAGATGTAGATCATGTCTTGGCATGATACCCGGCCCCGCGAGAAACGGGCAGCCCCGCACCGTAAAGGTGGTGTTACGGTGTTCCCGCCCGCTGGAACCTGCGGCTATCTTCCTGTCGAATTTTGAACGGCTACCGCGACTAATAGTGAAACGCGCGGGCCGCCAGGCCGTAGTCAGCCCGTAACCGAAAGAATCCCGAGACCGGCATGAGTGGTGGATCACACGATCTGAGTCGCCTGCGCATCGACCGCGACGCTCCCAGTCCTGAGATGTCGCGCGCGCTGAAGTTCTCGCTGATCATCGGCGGCGTGGCCGTGGTGCTGGTGGTCGGGGCCATAGTCTTCCTCAAGCAGGCCGGAGGCGTAACCGTGCAGGTAGCCTCGGCGGAGGTCACGGGCGGAAACGGGGCCGCGACCGCGGGGATCACGGCGAATGGCTACGTGGTCGCGCGGACGAAGGCGTCGGTCTCCTCCAGGTTCGCGGGACGCCTGGAGTTTCTCGATGTGACCGAGGGGTCCCGCGTTACCAAGGGCCAGATCATCGCCCGCCTCGAGCACGATGACTATGCCGCCCAGGTGGCGCAGGCAGAGGGTCAGCTGGCGCAGGCACGCGCCAGCCTGGTGGAGGCCGAAACGACCCGCGACCAGCTCCAGCGGGACGTGACGCGGGCAAAGGATCTGCTCTCGCGGAACCTCATCTCGAGCCAGCAGTCCGAGCAGACGGTGTCACAGCTCGCCGCCCAGGAAGCGCGGGTGGAATCAGGGCGCGCGTTCTACCAGTCGGCCGAAGCGAACCTGAACATGGCCAAGGTGACCCTCGAGAACACCAATATCCGGGCGCCCTTCGATGGGACCGTGCTTCGCAAGGACGCCGAAGTGGGCGAGGTGGTGGCACCGTCCGTGGGTGGCGGCCTGACCCGCGGCGCGGTGGTGACCATGGCCGACCTCAAGACGCTCGAGGTCGAGGTGGACGTCAACGAGTCCTACATCGCCCAGATCAAACAGAACCAGCCTTCTCGCATCATCCTTGACGCCTACCCCGACACATCCTATCGAGGGGCCGTCCGCCAGATCGTTCCGACCGCGGACCGCCAGCGGGCGACGGTCATGGTCAAGGTGGCCATCCTGGACGTGGACCCCAAGATCATGACGGAGATGGCGGCGCGGGTGGAGTTCCTGGAGCAGGCCGGGGCGGCAGATACGGCGGCGCCGGCGCGCATCTTCGTGCCTTCCGCCGCCGTAAAGGAAGAAGGGGGCCAGTCGGTCGTCTGGATCGTGCGGGCCGGCAAGGCCGTGCGCCAGGTGGTGACCGCCGCGCCGGTCTCGGGCGGACGACGGGAGATCCGCTCCGGCCTCTCGGGCGGCGAGCAGGTGGTCACGGCGCAGTCCGCGGCGCTGGAAGAAGGCAAGGCGGTCACGATTGGGCCGGTAGGCTCGTAGACCCAACCACAAGGAGCAGGTGCAATGGCGCTGGTCGAGATTCGCGAGGTCACCAAGACATACAAGCGCGACACACAGCTGATCCCGGTGTTGTCGGGGGTCAACATGGACATCGCGAAGGGGGAGTTTCTCGCCCTCATGGGACCGTCGGGGAGCGGCAAGAGCACGCTCCTCAACCTGCTGGCGGGGCTCGATACGCCGACGTCCGGCCGGATCGTGGTGGACGGCGACGAAGTCACCCGGATGAACGGGAAACAGCTCGCCGCGTGGCGGGCGCGTCATGTCGGGTTCGTCTTCCAGTTCTACAACCTGCTCCCCGTGCTGACGGCGTTCCAGAACGTGGAGCTGCCGCTGCTGCTCACGAACCTCTCGAAGTCCGCGCGCCGGGAACATGTCCTGGCATCGCTCGAGATCGTGAGCCTGAGCGACCGGGCGGAGCATTTCCCCCGCCAGCTCTCCGGCGGCCAGCAGCAGCGGGTGGGTATCGCGCGGGCGATCGTGTCTGATCCCACCATGCTGCTCGCGGACGAGCCCACCGGTGATCTCGACGCGAAGTCCGCGGAGGAGATCCTGGTGCTGCTGCAGCGGCTGAACAAGGAATTCTCGAAGACCATCGTGATGGTGACGCACGACGCCAAGGCCGCGGAGCGCGCCCACGCCACGATGCACCTCGATAAGGGAGTCTTCACGCGATGAAATTCTTCCGCCTCGTTCTCGCCAACCTCGGGCGCAACAAGCTGCGCACGACGCTGACCCTGCTGTCGGTGGTGCTGGCCTTCTTCCTGTTTTCCACGCTGCGCTCGGTGCTGACCACACTCGACAAGGCTGGCGAGGTGGGCAGCGAATCACGGCTGGTGGTACTGAACAAGACAGGGCTCACCTTCCCGGTCCGGGCGTCGCAGCTGCCGCGGCTCCAGGCCATGGACGGGATCAAGAGTGTCGGGTGGGCCGACTGGTTCGGCGGCATCTATGGCGACCGGCCCAACGACTTCTTCGCGAACTTCGCAATCGACGAGGTCTACCTGGCGCAATACCCGGAGATCCAGATATCCGACGACCAGCGGGCGGCGTTCCTGTCCGAACGGAAAGCGGCCATCGTGGGCAAGGGCCTGATGGAGAAATTCGGCTGGAAGCTCGGGCAGAACGTGACACTCAAGGGCTCGATCTACCCGGGTGACTGGGAGTTCGTGATCCGCGCCGTTTACACGCCCCCCGACGCCGCCTTCGGGGACCAGAATTTCTATTTCCGGTACGACTACCTCTACGAGGGGACCAACCGGCGCGCCGAGCCAGGCTGGTTCGTCATCGAGCTGAAGGACCCGGCACAGGCGGCGGAGGTCTCGCAGCGGGTAGACGCGGCATTCGAGAACTCGCAGACACCCACCAAGACCCAGACCGAGAAGGCTTTTGGTGCGAGTTTCGTGAGCATGTGGGGCAACGTGGCGTTCCTCATGCGGGCGATCGGGACGGCGGTGTTCTTCGCGATCCTGTTCGTCTCGGCCAACACGATGATGATGGCGGCGCGCGAGCGGATCGGTGAGATCGGGGTGCTGAAGACGATCGGCTTCCAGGACGGCGTGATCTTCGGGATCGTGATATCCGAGGCGGTGGCGATCACGGTCATCGGCGGTGCGCTCGGGCTGTTCGCCGCCTATGGGCTGTTCAACAACACCCATGCGCTGGACGCCTTCCTGCCCGGGTTCAGGGTCGAGAGGAGCACGCTCGTGATCGGGTTCGCGATCGCGCTCGGGCTGGGCCTGGTCAGCGGCCTGATCCCGGCATGGCAGGGAGCCCGGCTCCCGGTGGTCGAAGCGTTGCGGAGGGTGGCATGATCCCGCTGATCTACAACCTCCGGTCACTGCGGCAGCGGCCGGTCTCGACCGCCACCACCGCCCTCGGCATGGGCGTGGTCGTAGCGGTGTTCATTGCGATGATGGCGCTGTCCAACGGATTCCAGGCCGCCCTGGTGCGCACGGGATCGTCCGACAACGTCCTCATCCTCCGCAAGGGAGCGCAGACGGAGATGAACAGCGGCATCGACCGGAATTCCGCCGCGGTCATCGCGACCATGCCGTTCGTGGCCACCGACGAGACCGGGAGGCCGCTGGTCAGCAACGAGATTTTCGTGGTGGTGGGCATGACCCGGCGCAATGGCGGGCAGGCCAACATGGTGATCCGGGGGATCAACCCGATCGCGCTCAAGGTGCGCAAGGGGATCACGATCACCGCGGGCCGCATGTTCACTCCCGGGGCCCCAGAGGTGATGGTCGGAAAGACAATGGTGAGCACGTTCCCCAACACTGCCATCGGCGACAAGCTGAACTTCGGCGGCCGTGACTGGACGGTGGTGGGCCACTTTACCGCGGAGGGCTCGTCCTTCGAGTCCGAGGTCTGGGGCGAGAACGAGCAGTTCATGCCGGTGTTCCGTGGCGAGGTGTTTCAGACGGTCACATTCCGGATGAAGGATCCTTCCGCGTTCGACGGCGTGAAGAAATCGCTGGAGACTGATGGCAGGATCCAGGTGGACGCGGAACGCGAGATCGTCTACTACGAGGGGCAGTCGAAGCTGCTGGCCGGGGTGCTCAAGTTCATCGCGGTCTTCATTTCCAGCGTGATGGCCATCGGGGCGGTGTTCGGCGCGGTGAACACGATGTACGCGGCCATCGCCTCCCGGGCGCCGGAGATCGGCGTGCTGCTGACGCTCGGCTTCAAGCCGAGGACCGTCATGGGGTCATTTCTGTTCGAGACCATCCTGATCGCACTGATCGGCGGCATCATCGGTGCGTTGCTGGCCCTTCCGATCAACGGGCTCGTGACCAGTACCACGAACTGGAATTCGTTCAGCGAGGTGGCGTTTGCGTTCCGGGTCACCCCGGGACTGCTGCTGTCCGGGCTCGTATTCTCGGTGGTGATGGGCGTGCTGGGCGGGTTTTTCCCGGCGCGGCGGGCAGCGAAGCAGAAAGTCGTCGATACGTTGCGAGCTCAAGGCTAGGCGGGTGGGGGGGGGGGGGGGGGG
>CAMDCH010000148.1:0-6689 GCA_945889655.1 bacterium HR33 | reverse complement strand
GTCTCCCTTCCTGTTCCCCATCCCCCGGCAACCCGTCACCCGACACCCTCTTCACCGTGCGCACCGCTCCCCCTGCGCAGGGCACGTTCAAGCTGTCGCTGCTCGCGTCCGGCGGCCGCACGGTGGCGATCGGCGTGGTGCTGTCGCTGGTGCTCCTCATCGCAGTCGGCAGCCGTCGCAGCCGCTACCTCGCCCTCGCGCTGCTCGGCGTCGTTTTCCTCTTCACGCCCGCAGGCACCCGCATCGGGCTCGGCCGTTTCTTCTCGCCCGCGACCTATTACCTCGCCGTGCTCGATCCGTTCACGTCGTCCGCGGGCGCGCTCGCGCTCACCGCGATGGTCGTGCTGGCCGGCATCGTGCTGCTCCGGACCCGGCCGCCGGGGCGCACTACGGGGCTGGTCATCGGTTCGGTCCTGGTCCTGGTGGCGCCCATCGCCGCGCAGCTCCTCGCCGGCGGCATATCCCCGCCGTCGGGCGGCCTGGGTGCGGGCCTCTGGCTGGCATGGGAGGTACCGATCGCCGCCGCGATCGCAGCACTCGTGCTGCTCATCTCCAGCCTGTTGCCGCCGCCCTCGCACCCACGCGCGTGGGCCGCGTGGGCCGCCGTCGCGCTGTCGGTGGGTGTGGCCATCGTGGGTTTCTGGCTCTGGCGCCCGGAGGGCGGGCTTCCCGGCTGGTTCGGTTTCCTCTGGAGCCCGCCGATCCTGCTGGTGGCGCAAAGCGGGACGCGCGTCCGCCAGGTGGTGGCGGGTGCGGCCGTGGCCGGCACCGCCGCCGCCATCCTGACCTGGGCGGCGGCGGCGGATGGACGGCTCCGCCTGGCGCGCGCCGACGTGCACCGGCTGGGCGAGGAGCGCGATCCGCTCGCGATTGCACTCGTCGAACGTTTACAGAACGAGCCGATGCGCCCGCCCCGCACCGGTGCGGACCTGTACGCGGCGTGGCAACGCTCTCAGCTGTCGACCGAGGGATATCCCGCGGTGCTCGCGCTCTGGAACGCACAGGACCAGGTGGTGGCGGAGCTGCCGCTCGCCACGCTCGATCTCAGCACCCGCCTGCTCCAGGCCTTCGCCCGCAGCGCGGCGGAGCGGGGCGAGCCGTTGCTGGAAGTGTGGGACCGCATCCCGGGCTCGCACGTGATGCTCGCGCGACCGTTCCCCGACGGCTCGGTGCTTACCGTCGGCATCGGGCCCAAGACCCGCCTCATCGCGCCGCACCGGCTCGCCCGCGTCGTCCAGCCGCAGCCCGCGGCGTCGCCGCCGTACGAAATGTCCCTTTCCGCGGTGATGCCCGAGGTGCCGGCGCCGGGCGGGCTCGCCTGGCGCCGCGCGGGCCAGCTCGTAGAAGGCGACGAGGTCCTCAGTTTTTCCGGCGCCACCGGATCTCGTCACCTGCGCGTCACGGTGGACGTGGGCGACCTGCCGGACCTGCTCATCCGCGGCGCGCTGCTGCTGGTCGTGGACGTCCTGGTCGTGGGGCTACTGTGGTTCTTCGGAGAAGCTCTCCTCGGGCGTACTGGGTCGCTCGACCGCGTGCGGCTCCTGCTCCGCCCGAGGTCCTACCGCGTGCGGATCGCCGTGGCGCTCGCGATCTTCTTCATCGTGCCCACGGTGGGATTTTCCACGTGGATGGCCGGGCGGCTCCAGTCGGAGGCCACGCGCAGCCAGGACCTGGTGATCCGGCAGTCGCTGCGCGACGCGGGCGCGGTGCTGGTGGATGGCCGCGGGGGCACCGAGCCGCTGGCGGGGATCGCCGACCGCGTGGGCGGCGAGCTGGTGCTGTACCGGGGTGGGTTGCTCGAGGCCACGAGCGCGCCGCTCCTGACCGAGCTGGGGCTGGTGGATGCGCTGCTCGCCCCAGCGACCTACCAGGGCTTGGCCTTGCAGGAAGGGGGCGAGGCACTCGGGGATGCGTCCATCGCGGGACGGCGGGCGCGGGTGGGGTATCGCGCGCTCGATGCCGCCGGTGAAGCCGTGCTCGGCATGCCGCGCTTCCCCGATGAGCAGCCATCCGCCGAGGGAGACGTGGCGTATGCGCTGCTGCTCGCGACGCTGGTGGGGCTCGCCGCGGCGGCGGCGTTTGCGCGCACCGCCGCCCGGGCGCTGGCCGAGCCGGTGGGAGTGCTGCGGCGCGCGGCGGAAGTCGTGGGCCAGGGCGGCACGCCGGTGCCGTTCGATGCGTCCGTCCCGGAGGAATTCGTGCCCGTGGCCGAAGCGTTCGCGCGGATGGCGCACGACGTGCGCGCCAGCCAGGACGCGCTCGAGAGCGCGCGCCGGCGCACCGTGGCCGTCCTCCGGAACGTGGCGACCGGCGTCGTGGCGCTGACGGACGACCTGCGCGTGACGCTCGCGAATCCGCGTGCCGAGGAGCTGCTCGCCGCGCCGCTGGCGGCGGGTACGGCCGTGGAAGCGTCCACCGCCGCGGAGTGGGCCTCGGTGTGGACATGGGTGCGCGAGTTCATGGCGTCACGAGCCGAGCTGGCGGAGCAGGAGGTGTCCGTCGGCGGGCGCCGGGTGCGCCTCCGTGCCAGCTTGCTGGGCGGCGAGTCGGCCGGCTGCGTGGTGGCCCTGGACGATGTCACCGAGCTGACGCACGCGGTGCGCGTGCTGGCGTGGGGCGAGATCGCCCGGCAGGTGGCGCACGAGATCAAGAATCCGCTCACGCCCATGCGACTCGGCGTCCAGCACCTGCGACGGGCCTACGGCCAGCCGAAAGCCGATTTCGAAGAGGTGTTGGGCCGGACCGCGGACCAGATACTGGCCGAGATCGACCGGCTGGACTCGGTGGCGCGCGCCTTCTCGCGCTTCGGCGCTCCACCCGTGCAGCCGGAGTCCTCACCCCCCGGGGTCGTGGACCTCGTGGCCATCGCGCGCGAGACCGCGGCGCTCTACGCGATCGGCGGCGGGACCGACGTGACCCTCGCGACGGCCGGGGTGGTGACGGGCGTGGCCCGGCCGGACGAGCTGCGCGAAGTGCTGGTCAACCTCGTGGAAAACGCCCGCGGCGCGGCCGCGACCCGCATCGCGCTCAGTATCAATCCGGATGGAGGGGACCGCGCGTTGATGACCGTGCGGGACAACGGCCGCGGCATTCGCGCCGAGGATCTGCCCCGCATCTTCGACCCGCACTTCTCCACGACCACGAGCGGCACGGGCCTGGGGCTCGCGATCTGCCGCCGGCTGGTGGAATCGTGGGGTGGCCGGATCTCGGTGGAGAGCGCGGTGGGGGAGGGAACGACGGTGACAATTGAGACGGTCAGATGGCCAGACGGCCAGACGGTCAACTAACTGGTTACACCTGCTGGTCGGCGCTATTCTCCGGACTGTTCGACCGTCTGACCGTCCGACCGTCTGACCGTCTTCGAAAGCGTCGATGCCACTTCAGACAGCGAAACGCACGCACGGTTTCACCGAGAGCGTCATTCGAGGGATGACCCGCCTCGCCAACGAGCACGGGGCCATCAATCTCGCGCAGGGGTTCCCGAACTTCCCCGCGCCGGGTGAGCTGAAGGAAGCCGCGGCGCGGGCGGTGCATGACGACATCAACCAGTACGCCATCACCTGGGGCGCGCAGCGGCTGCGCAAGGCGCTCGCCCACAAGTACCACGACTGGTACGGGATGCAGGTCGACCCCGAAACGCAGGTGACGGTGACCTGCGGTTCCACCGAGGCGATGGCCGCCGTGCTGCTCGCGACCATCGATCCGGGTGACGAGGTCGTGGTGTTCGAGCCGTTCTACGAGAACTACGGGCCCGATGCCATCCTGTGCGGCGCGAAACCGGTGTTCGTCCCGCTCCTTCCCGGCCAGCCGCTCGACCTGGACCGCGTGAAGGCCGCGTTCTCGAAGAAGACCCGGGCCATCATCGTCAACACGCCCAACAATCCCACTGGTCGTGTCCTCAACCGCGGGGAGCTGGAAGGCATCGCCGATCTCTGCCGCCGGCACGATGCCTTCGCGGTGACGGACGAGATCTACGAGCACATCTACTACGAGGGTGAGCACATCCCGCTCGCGACGCTCCCGGATATGGCGGAACGGACCATCACGATCAGCGGCGCGTCCAAGACGTTCAGCGTAACGGGGTGGCGGGTCGGGACCATCGTCTCGCCCGCGTCGGTCGCGGGCGCGATCCGGAAGGTGCACGACTTCCTGACGGTCGGTGCGCCGGCGCCGCTCCAGGAAGCGATCGCAGTGGCCATGGAGACGCTGCCGCGGTCGTTCTACGAGTCGCTGGCGACGGAGTACGGCGCGCGGCGCGAGATCCTGTTCGATGGGCTGGTGAGGGCGGGATTCAAGTGCCGGAAGCCGGAAGGCGCGTACTACATCCTGGCGGATTTCTCGGAGCTGAGCGGCGAGCCAGATGATGTCTTCGCGAAGTGGCTCACTGCCGAGATCGGCGTGGCGTCGGTGCCGGGGTCGTCGTTCTACAGCGGCGAGGGCGGGCGGAATATCATCCGGTTCGCCTTCTGCAAGACGGAACCGATGCTGAAGGAGGCGGTCAGGAGACTGGCGTCCGTGAAGACGCTGGCCGGTTCTTCAGGATCAGTGAAACTTCTCTCGCGCCGCTCATGAGACGGTCGACGTCGTCCGCGATTTCGCGGGCGCGTCCGAGATCGGTGGTCAGGCTGCGGACATTCGTCTTGCCGGCGTGAAGGTGGAGCAGGCTGAGCCGGATCGTTTCCAGCGCCGCAACCGTGTCCGCGAGGCTTTTCTGCAGCTTCTCCCGTTCCGCCCGTAGCTCCGCCATCAGGTTCGTCGTGCGCTCGTCCTTGGCGCCGAGGTCGTCGATCATCGTGTCCTGGAGCTCTTCCAGCCGGGCGCGCATACGCCGGGCATCGCCTTCCAGGCGGGCCACGACGTTCGGCAGGTCTTCCAGTCCTTTCCTTGCATGTTTCGGCAGGTCCGAGAAGAGCTGATCCGCCGCGAGGGCGATGACCATCTCGGTCGGGCGATGGGTCATGGCCGAAGGGAGCGCTTTCGCTGGCAGGAACGTCCGGGCCACTTTGAAGAGCCATTTGCCGATACGCCCCGTCCACAGTCTCCCCCAGACCTCGGTGTCCACATCCTTGCGGCGCTGGAGTAACGTCAGGTAACCCACCCCGCAGAGCATGCCGCCCATCATCGCCATCGCGACGTATGGGAGGAAGGTGTTGACCACCTCGCCGATGACCGGGACCACCCCGAGCACGCCGAATACGACGATGGAGCCCATGACGACCGGGAACAGGGTTACGGCCACAATCCCGCCGGCTTTCAGCAGGCGTTCTACGACAGTCACTTTCTGGCCCGTGAGGAAGGTTCTCTCTTCCTGGCCCCGCTCGATTTCCGACTTGAATGCGACCGCGAGATCTCCCTGCTGGAATCCGAGCCTCAGCATCTTCCGCGCGCGGGATATGAGTACGCCAATCGGCACCACGGTCATTGCCGCGATCAGGGTACCCCACGCGGCGGTCATGCCGAGTGGGAAGCCCACGGCTCCCGCGCCACCCAGCGCGATGAAGGGATAGAGGATGACCGCAGGTCCGTCGAAGCGAGAGTCGTGTTTCACGAACGCCCGTAACGCGAGTGGCAGTTCTTTCCGATGTTCCAGCGTGCGCGAAAGTATTTCGCCCAGCTGCCCGGCGCTTTGGGGTCGATCCTGGCGGTCCTTCGCCATGCACTGGTCCACGATCTGGGCGATCCGACGGGGGACACCCGGTGCGATCGATGTGAGTGCCGGTGCCTCGTTGCTGATCTGCTTGGCGAGTACCTCGCTGATGGTTGGTGCCTCGAAAGGCAGCCGGGCCGAGAGCGAGTAGAACGCCACAGCTCCAAGGGAGTACAGGTCGCTTCGGTGATCGATGTCCTCGCCAAGCGCCTGCTCAGGACTCATGAATTCCGGAGTCCCGATGACTTCGCCACCCTGCCATGTCGTTGCATCCTTCACCTGTCCCGCGATGCCGAAGTCCGCGACGTAGGCCCGGCCGCTTCCGTTCTCCATCATGATGTTGTCGGGCTTCACGTCGCGGTGGATCACGCCCTGTTCGTGCGCGTAGGCCAGCGCCCATGCGACCTCCCGGAGCACCTTGGTTGCTTCGGAGGGTGGGAGGGGGCCCCGCTCGCGGACCCGCGCCCCAAGCGTGATGCCGTCCACGTACGCCATGACGAAGAAGACGAACTCGCCGAGCTCTTCGACCGAGTAAATCGGAATGACGTGGGGATGGGAGAGCTTGGCCGCGGTCCGGGCCTCGCGCAGGAACCGCTCCTTCATCGTGCTCAGCTTCGGCGGCAGGAGCTTGATGGCGACCATGCGGTCCAGCCGGACTTCCCGGGCGAGGTAGACGATCCCCATCCCGCCGCGGCCCAGCTCCCGCTCGAGCGAGTAGCGGCCTGCCACCGCCCCCTGGAAGGACGCGAAGAGTTCGTCGAAACCGGTCGGTTCGTTGGTTGCCATGACGCTACCTGAGTGTGGTCATCCCGCTCACAAAACGCTAGCTTGCGGCCGGGTGGTGGGAACAGTCCCCAGTAGTCCGGGGTTTAGCTGGCTAGTCGAACAGACCAGGGTGGAGCGATGCTCATCAAGCGGCCCGAAGACCTGAAAAGCTCGGAGATCACGCCGGAAGAGACGTACGTCAACCGCCGGCAGTTCATGGGGGCGTCGCTGGCGTTCGTGGCCGCGGGCTCCGTGCTTGGGCGGGTAGGCGGGTGGG
>CAMDCH010000147.1:0-6724 GCA_945889655.1 bacterium HR33 | reverse complement strand
TCCCGGAGATCGCGGGCACGATCTGGGTGGACGAACGCAGCGCGGAGCTCAGGTTCGTGAGCTACAGGTACGTGAGCACCGGCATGGTTGGTGTGGACGGCGAGGCCACGGGGCGGGTGGAGTTCGAATCGCTCCAGGACGGTTTGTGGATCGCGCGGCAGTGGTACATCCGCCTGCCGGTGGTCCAGATGATGAACCGCCCGGTTTCCGGCGCCCGGAGCATGAGGCTGGTGCCGACGCCGGTGATCAAGTCGTACGTGGAAAATGGTGGGGAAGTACTCGGCGTCTCGCCAACCCGACCTTAACCCGCGACTGCAAGCGTTGCGCACGCGCCTCTGAAGACTCGTTTGCAACGGCGGCGCGCACTGTGCACTGCTCCTGGCCACACTCCTTGGGGGAGCAGGATGCGATACGGGACCGTTCTTACAGCTTTGTGCCTCGCCGTCCTTCCACATCGCCTCGCTGCCCAGGCGACCGACACCCCGCCCGTCGACAAAAAGCCTGTCGCCAAGGCCGCCGCCGACACCGGCAAGTACGCCCTTATCACCAACAAGGACCTCTACTACACGGCCGGGTTCGCGGTGGTGACGGTGGGAGTGGGGGTGTTGTTGGACCGCTCGGTTGCCGAGGGATTGCAGGACACGGCGAAGCTGCCCAGCGTGCTGGTGACGAACACCGCCCGGACGTTCAACTTCATCGGCATGCCCGGAGCCTTCATTGTGCCCGTGGCGCTCTACGCCGTCGGTCGGGTAGGAGGTCTGCAAAGCCTGGCCGACGCCGGTCTCCACACTATGGAAGCGGTCCTGGTCACCGAAGGCCTGACGTATGTCGCGAAAGTCGGCTTTGGCCGCCAGCGCCCCTACTATGCCGGAACCGATCATCCCGGTGACTTCGGCCTCGGGGCAGGGTTCAAGGGGAACGCCTTCAGCTCCTTCCCGTCAGGTCACGCGTCGGGCGCCTTTGCCCTGGCCAGCGCGCTCACGGCCGAGATTTCGAGCCGGCGACCGTCGCTGGTAAAGTTCATCGCTCCGCCGCTCTTTCTTGGTGCGAGCATGGTGGCCTGGGCCCGCCTCCAGAGCAACAAGCATTGGCTGAGCGACGTGTTCATGGGCGCCGGCCTCGGCACGATCATCGGCATCAAGACGGTGCGCTTCAACCACAAGCACCCGCACGGCCTGGTCGATCGACTGCTGCTCGCCGCCCATCCTGCGGTGATTCCCCGTGGCGACGGCTCCGCAGCCGTGGCACTCGCCTGGAGTGTACCGAGCCCCCTGTCACGCTGGTGACAGGTTCCGTCCGTACGTTGGCGGGCACCCCTAAAGGGAATAGACATGTTCCGCCAGACGGTCCTCCGGTTCGCCCTCGCCCTTCCGGCCCTGCTGCTCATCCCGGCAGCTAGCCACGCGCAGAGCTTCAAGGTTCAGAAGTACGCCGTCGCGGGCGATGGCGGGCACGATTACCTCGTGGTGGAGCAGGGCACGGGGCGGCTTTTCGTCTCGCGCGGCACCCACATGATGGTGATCGACGGCACGACCGGGAAAGTGATCGGGGATATCCCGGACCTGCCCCGTGTGCACGGCACGGCCCTCGTGGCGAAGTACAACCACGGGTTCACCACCAACGGCGGCGACTCGACCGTCACGATGTTCGACCTCAAGACCCTCGCGCCGATCAAGCGCATCAAGGTCGCCAACGGCGGGCTCGACGGCATCATGTATGACGAGCCCGATGACCGGATCATCCTCACCAATCACAGCAAGCCCGGCACCGCGACGGCGATCGATCCGAACGCCGGAACCATCACCGGCACCGCCCAACTCGAGGATGAGACCCCCGAAGGGGCCGCCGCCGATGGCAAGGGTCGCATCTTCGTGAACAACGAAGGCACCAACACGATCCAGGTGCTCGACGCGAAGACCATGAAGGCGACCGCCTCGTGGGACATCTCGCCCTGCGACGCGCCGACCGGCATCGCCTACGACAAGGCGTCGAACCGGATATTCTCGGGCTGCAGCGACACGTCGGTAGTGGTGGATGCGGCGACGGGCAAGGTCGTGGCGAAGATCGCGAACGGGGCGGGTGTGGACGCACTCGGGTGGGACCCTTCCGAGAAACTGATGTACATCCCGGCCGGGCAGAGCGGTAACGTGACGATCGTCCACCAGGATACGCCCGACAGGTACAGCGTCGTGGCTACGGTGAGCACGATGAGCGCGGGCAAGACGATCGCGGTGGACGCGACGAAGCACGTGGCCTACGTGTTCGCGCCGGAGTACGGGCCTCCGCCGGCCGGGACGCCCGCGCCGGCCGCCGGCCGCCGCCCTGCGCGCGGGCCGGTGATCGGCGCCTTTCTGTTCGTCATTACCCATTGACCGTGCGCCTGACCAGGAATGGGGCGGTGGGCCGGGCGGCTCACCGCCCTTCGCTTAGTTTTCCTCCATGCGCCTGCTGATCGTCGAGGACGATTCGACGCTTTCCTCCATCCTGCGCGAGGCGTTTTCGGAGCATCGAATCGAAACGGTGCTGGCCGCCGACTTCACGCAGGGCCGGGATCGCGCCGTCCTCGGGACGTTCGACGTCATGATCCTCGATATCATGCTGCCGGGCGGATCGGGGCTGGACCTGTGCGCGCACATCCGGTCCCGCGGGATCAGCACCCCAATCCTCATGCTGACCGCGCGCGATTCGGTAGGTGACCGGATCCGCGGCCTGGAGCAGGGGGCCGACGATTACCTCCCGAAGCCGTTTGCCCTGGGCGAACTGGTCGCCCGCGTAAAGGCCCTCGCGCGGAGGCGCCCGGCGATTGCCCAGACCTTTCACCGGATTGCGGACCTGGAAGTGGATCTCGCGATCCCGCGGGTGCGACGGGGCGGCGAGGACATCACGCTGACGGCAAAGGAGCTGGCGCTCCTGGCTTGCCTGGTGAACGAGGCCGGACACGTGGTGACTCGAGCCACCATCGCCGCGCAGGTCTGGGACGAAAACCACAATCCCTTCACGAACGTGCTCGAGGTCCTGGTGCGGCGACTGCGCCGGAAGATCGACCGCGGGCATGACCGGAAACTGATCCACACGTTCCGGGGCCTCGGCTACCGCCTGAGCGAGGAATCGGAATGAGCCGGCTCGCGGCGCTGCGGCTCCGCCTGACGCTGTGGTACGCCGGGACGCTCGGCCTCATCCTCCTGGTACTGGGTGCTGGGCTCTTCCTGGTTATCCGCAGCCAGATCGCCCACCAGCTCGACGTTTCGCTGGAGGGTGCCGCCAGGGAGCTCATGCGTGCCGCCGCCATCCGTGAGATGGAAGCCGCCAGCGCTCACGGTCTGGTGGTCGATGCCCTGGAGGAGCTGCGCATACCGGACCGGACCCTCTTTCTCCTGGATGCCGGCGGTGGCCCCGTGAAGCCGGCACACGTGGACAGTGCGTTACTGCATGCTGTTACAACGATGGGCCACTCGCCGTTGCGCACCAGTGTTGAGCTGGGCCGGGAAGAGGCTCGGGTGTACGCCGAGAGGTTTACCACACCGAGCGGTACGGCGTACATGGCTGTGGCCGTGGCCGACGAGCGCGAGCTGGAGGACGAGTACGCGGCGCTCATTGCCGCGTTCGCGGCTGCGGCGTTCGTGGCGCTGCTGCTGTTTGCCGGTGGCGGCTACATCCTCGTACGCCAGTCGACCATTCCCATCGAACGGACCGTCGAATACATGCGCCGCTTCATGGCGGATGCCGCCCATGAGCTCCGTACGCCAATCACGGTACTCAGGACCAGGGCCGAGGCCACACTCCAGCGCAAGCGCAAGCCGGAGGAGTATGAGCGCGCGCTGGTGACCATGGCCGAGGAATCCGAACGGATGGGCCGGATAGTCGAGGACCTCCTGCTGCTCGCGCGGGCTGACTCGGGAGAACGCCAGCCGGAGCGGGCGAGAGTGTTCCTGGACGTCCTCGTGCGGGATGTGGCGGGAGGCGCCGGAGTGGTCGCGGAACGGCGCGGCGTACGACTGAACGTCGACCAGGGTGGCGAGGCGGAGGTGCAGGGTGACCCCATGCTTCTCCGCCAGCTCATTTCGAACCTGCTCGACAACGCCGTGAAGTTCACGCCCCCAGGGGGCCAGGTGAGTATCGGCGTCGCCGCGGACGGTGGCGGCGCCAGGCTTACCGTGGAGGATACGGGGCCAGGCATCACCGCAGACCAGCTGCCCCACATCTTCGAGCGGTTCTTCCGTGGGGATCCGGCGCGCTCTCGCGCCGACGGGGCGGGGCTGGGCCTGGCCATAGTTCGATGGATCGCGGATGCCCATGGGGCGCGAATCGATGTCGCGTCCGACGTGGGCCGGGGCACGCGGATCGGCGTGCGGTTTCCCGCGCCAATGGCATCCGCATGACAGGTGTCACAACTCAGGGTCAGCGCCGCATACGGTCAAGTTCGCTCCGGGTTCTCGGCGCGCTGTGCCTGCTGTGTCTCGGGGCGCCGCTGGTTGCGCAGGAGCGCGTAACACGGGAACAGGCGAAAGCCGCCGCCGTGACGCGCGGTCCCCGCGTCGTGGTAGCCTCCAGCGATACCGCGCTGGCCCTGGCGCTGCTCTGGACGGCGCGCACCTGGCAAAACCCCACCGTCTCCGCCGAATACACCAAGTCCCCGCCGCAGCGTCACCTCGGCGTGGAACTTCCGCTCGACTTCCCCTGGCTACGCAGTGCTCGGGTTAGCGCCGCACGGCTTGCCGCCAGCGCCAGCCGGTACCGGTTTGCAGTCGCGCGCGCGGGTGCCTCGTTCGATGCCGACGTGGCGTACACCCGCGCGCTGGCCGCGGATGCCCACGCGGACCTGTCGCGCCGGTCGGCGTTCGAGGCGGACACGCTGCTCCGGATGACCGTCCTCCGCCGCGACGCGGGTGACGCGAGCGAGCTGGACGTGCAGCTCGCCACCGTGAGCGCGGGACAGCTCGTGAACGACGCGCAGCGTGACTCGGTGGATGCCATCGGTGCGCTACTCGAACTGCAGGCCGTGATGGGGCTGGCGGGTGATCACCCTGCCATCAGTCTCGCGGATTCACTGGCGCTTCCCGGCGCCGGCGTAGCGCCGACGCAGGGTCTCACGCTCGAAGTGGCCGCCGCCCAGGCGGACCTGGCTGCCGAAGAACGCGCGCTCGCGTTCGAGAGCCGGAACGTGCTGGGCGCGCCGACGCTGACGGCAGGGCTGGAAACCGGTGATCCGACAGGGTTCGAAGGCGGCCTCCAGCCGGCCATCGGCGTGTCCGTGCCGATTCCCCTGCTGAACCGGAACCGCGGGCCGGTGGGCATCGCGCGGGCAAACCGCGACCGGGCCCAGGCCCGTCTCGCCGTCGCCCAGCGGGAAAGCGCGGGCCAGATCGCGCGTGCCGCCCGGGAGCGTGATGCCGCATTGGCACGGGCCACGCGTGGTGGCGAGCTGGTGCAGAGTGCCAACCGCATCACGGCCATGTCCCGCGTTGCTTACGTGGAAGGCGCCTCGGGCCTGGCCGCCGTGCTGGAAGCCCAGCGTAACGCCCGCGAAGCGCTGGGCCGTTACATAGACGATCTCGCCGCCGCGAATCTTGCCGCTGCCGCCCTTCGACTCGCTACCGCCTCGGAGATGCCGTGAGACGACTGTTCCTGGTCATTCTTGGCGCCGCCGCCTGCTCGGGCGGCCATGAAGAGGAGGCCGTTCCGGCCGTCGTGAGCGCACGGACCGCGAAAGCCGAGGTCCGATCCTTCTCCTCGACGGTGCGCGCCATCGGCGTCGTGGAAGCCAGGCCTGGCACGAACGCAGCACTGGGCGCGCCAGGTGCCACCCGCGTGGCCAGGGTCTTCGTCACCGCGGGACAGGCAGTCCACAAAGGCGACCCGCTGATCGAGTTTGAGCGCGCCCCGTTTGAAGCGGCCGCGCGCGAAGCCGAAAGCGCGCTCACCGCGGCGCAGAATGCCCGCGACCGCGCCGCCCGACTCGCCGAAGCAGGCGTCGCCCCGCGCAAGGACGTGGACCAGGCCAACACGGAGCTGGCCCGGGCGGAAGCGGGCGTGATCACCGCGCGCCGGTTCCTGGAGCTCGCCACGCTCACCTCGCCGCTGGAAGGCGTGGTCACGCGGATGGCAGCGGCGGTCGGGACCCCCGTGGACGGGAACGTGGCGCTGGTCGAAGTCGCGGATCCCTCGGCGCTGGATGTGGTATTCAATCTTTCTCCGGCCGATGCCGCGCAGGTCCGCACTTCACAGGGTGTCTCCTTGTCCGCGGGTGACCGTTCCGAGGGAGAATCGCTCGGCTCCGCCCGAGTAACCAGCGTGGCGCTGGCGGTGGATTCGGCCAGCCGGGGCGTGGGGGTGCGAGCCTCGCTCACGCAGCCCAGCCGCGCGCTCCGCATCGGCGAAACCGTGTACGGACGCATCGCAGTCGCGACGCACCCGCGCGCCGTCGTGGTGCCGGCCGACGCGCTCGTGCCCGAGGGCGAAGGCTACAAGGTGTTCGTGGTGGACTCCTTGGGGATCGCGCTCGGACACGAGGTTACGGTCGGCGGCCGCGGTGAAGGCGTGGTGGAGATCACCGAGGGACTCGAAGGCGGCGAGACGGTCGTGACGTACGGCGCTTACGGGATGGCGGACAGCGCCAGGGTCGCGCCGGTCAAACCGTGAAGCTGTTCGACTACCTGGTTCGCCAGCGGCGGTTCGTGTATCTCGCGACCGCCATCCTCTCGGTCGTGGGCGTCTGGTCGGCGTT
>CAMDCH010000146.1:0-6787 GCA_945889655.1 bacterium HR33 | reverse complement strand
CCACCTTCCGGAGTGCCGAGTTCGGCTTCTTCGGAGTGGTCGTATAGACGCGCGTGCAGACGCCCCGCTTCTGGGGATTCTGCTGTAGGGCCGGCGCCTTGTTCTTCTTCCGCAGCGCTTTGCGGCCCTTACGCACGAGTTGGTTAATCGTCGGCATGAGACTGTCTGATCATGAAGAAAACGCGCCGCGGGGGCGCGTCGTGTCGGTTGCCCGCCATGTTCGTGGCCGGTCCGATTAGAGCAGGGAAAGCTAGGAGCGCCCTCAGGGGGCGTCAACGGGGCCTGAGTGCGGGGGAATGCGTCTGTCCTGGTGGCTCCGCTCAGCCTCCTGGATCTCGGCCATCGGCATCTCGGTGCTCAGGATTGCAGCGAATTCGGCTTCCGACTCGCCGTAGGAGCCCCACTCCACCAGGTCCTGGCTCGCGGCCGGCGGAAGCCGTCCGGCCAGGGTCGCCGCGCTTGAACGCCTCGCGCGGGCCGCCGAACCCGGGCTGGTTCGCCGAGGCATCGCCAGACCCCACGCTCGGGGCCGATCAACGTGACTTCGGCATGAATGAAGTGGGGCGTGCCGTTGAGGTCGGACGGGGCCGGGAGGCCGGGTCACCCAGCTTCGTGGAGAACCCGAGGTGTACGGCATTATCTTCGGGCGAGCGAGTCGCATCCCGGTGACCTCGACAACCCTGACCCAGAGTGGACCGCCGATGGTGCCGGGCAAGAAGAAGCTGATCCTGGTTGCGGGCGTCGTCGTCCTGCTCATGGTCGCCGGCATGCTGGTTCTGAGCCAGGTCCCCGCCACGGTGTCCGCACCACTCTTCGTGCTCGTCGTGATTCTCGAGGTGATCATCGCGCCGCTCCCGGGCGGCCCGATCGGATACCTCGGCGCGGCGCGTTTCGGCTTCTGGAGTGCATGGCCGCTGCTCTACATCGGCAACATCATCGGCACGACCATCGCGTTTGTGCTCGCGCGCCGCTTCGGCGCGCCGCTCTTCGAGGAGCACGTAGCCGCCAAGACACGCGCCCGCTACGACGCACTCCTCGACGGCAACACCGCGCTGCTGTGGGCGGTCTATGCGCTGCCCATCGCCCCCGTCGACGTGCTGAGCGTGCTGGCCGGTCTATCGCGAATGAGCGCCATCCGCTTCTTGATGGTTGCGTATACGGGCTTTCTGCTCCGCACCGCCATCGCGGCCTATGCGGGCTCGGCGCTCGCCGATTTCGCTGGCATGTCCACGGCCATGTCCGTGATCGGAGCCCTCTTCATCATCGGCCTGATCGTGTGGCTTTGGAGGCGGGACGGGCGGTCTCAGCGCGGTGGGACGACCTCGACGCCGTAGAGGGTGGCAAAGTCCCCTGCGCGGACCCTCGCGGTGATCCGATCACCCACTGCCAGAGACCGGAGTACCTCCGGTCGATCCACCCCGTAAGTCATCGACATCGGGCCCATCCACCCGGGCACGTCATCACCGTTGACCGCTACCGTCTGGGCCACGACGTCCACTCGCTCGACCGTTCCCGCAAACGCGAACTCAGTCCCGCTCGGCAGCGCAGCCGTCTCCACCTGCTCCTGCATCGCGCGCAGCGAGTCCCGCTCGGATTCGGGAACCAGGGTCCACACGTAGTCGATGACGAGATGGATCTCGTCCGGACGGATCGGGGCCGGAGGCATCGCGGGAGGCACTCCCGTTTGGATCAGCTGAACCAACTGGGCCCGGGTGTGGTGTGCGAGGTGCTCGAGGAGGCTCGGAGGCTGAACCGGCAGCGTGGTTGCGAGCGGGCCGTCGCCGCGCGCCCGTTCCCCGTGGCACGTCATGCAGTTCGCCTCGAAGAGCGCCTGGCCGGCGGAAGCCTCACCGGTGGCGTCGCCGCTCGCGCGCAGCATCAGCATCGCTGCCACCCCTCCCGTCGCGAGCACGAGGGCGGCGAGGCCCCACTTGGCCCATGACGCCCGGCCGGCGGCCTCGCGAGGCCTATCCGAGGTGGTATTCGTTCCGCTCATCTGCTGATTCCGTGGGTGAGACCGAAGGAGCCGAGGGCGCTCCGCCGCAGTATCGAACAACGGCTCGCGAGCCGCCAGTTCGCCGCGGCCGTGCCGTCCTCACGCCGAGAGGGGGCGGCCCCATGGGGCCGCTCCCTTTCGCACGGTCGAGTCCCGATCTGTGTGCAAAAGGCGGAGCGGAACTCCTCGGGCCATCGTCTGAGCTGCCTAGGCCACCTCCTGCATCTCCAGGAGCGACATGTGAGGTAGCTGAGGTCGCTCCACATCGTGGTCGTCTTGGGTCGATCTCGTGTTCATCCGGCCCGGCAAGCCCGTCGACAACGCACTTCTCAGCTTAAGAAGGGCCTTTAGAGACGGGCTACCCGCGCCGCCATCATCCGCTGCGTAGCTCGCTCATCGGTCCCTCCTCGATGGGGTTGCGTGGAGAACGCAACGCACGTCGTGGTCCCCGGACCGACCGCCCCCCTACTTCGCTCTCAGCTTGTAAGCACTCACCCCGCCGGGACCGTACCATCACCCACCGCGTAGCGGTTAATTCACCGCCGCACTCCACCCGTCTTGACCTTGATCAGCCCGTTCACATAGCCCGTGCCGTAGAGCGTGGTGGCGTCTGGTCCAGAGATGAACTCAAGTAACTGTACGTCATTGGGCCGTAGTCCCTGCAGGACGGCGAGCGGCTGGGGCGACTCGTTCACCATCAGCGCCGGGAGCGGATTCCCCAGGCCCGAGAGGCTGTTCGCCCCTCGCGAGCGGAGCCAGTTCGGGCGAAGCCTCTGGATGGCGTCCATGAGCGTGAGGCTCGTCACCACGGGCTGCTCCAGCTCTTCGCTCGTGATCTGGTTCGCGTTCCGGCGCGGGTTGCTCTCGGTCGACGCGCTCCCGCCGGCGCATGCGGCAAGGGCGAACGCGACGGCGAACGCGGCGGTTCTCCTCACGGCCAGCTCCATCCAGTTTGGAACACGAAGTGCCCGCCCCCTCCGGTCGCAGTCCACAACTGCGATCGGAGAGCGCGGGCACCATGTCAAGCACAACCCTTCGGCCCAGCGACCATCGCCCCAACTGGCCGCTGCGTACGAATCCTGCCGCTACCTGTTTTGGTAGGTCTTTTCAGGATCGAACAGCCGCTCCTGCTCACGGGCCTGTAGGTCCATCTGCTCCTGTCGCTCGATCCCCTGCGCAGCCAAGAGCGTCTCGCGTTCGGCGACTTTGGCCTGGAATTCCTCCTCCGTCAACGAGAGCGTCTGCATATGGATGTGCGACATCTCGTCACCGGTACGCCGCCCATGCACGACCCACTGTTCCGGATCGGGGTTCTGTGGATTGGCGCTGGTGTTGTCGAGGAATGAGGTGACGACCAGCACCGTGCCGGCAGGTAGCAACGGCGCATAAAGATCGTCGTAGATGTACGCGATATGCCAGTTATGATCAAAGCGATACTTCGTTAGGACCTCGACGCGACCATCCGGATAGATCGCCTCGATGGATTGTCCGCGGCCCCGCATGTGCTGATGCCCTCGGACACTCTGAATCCAAGTCGGCTTGCTCAGCACGTGATAACCCGACAACTGGGTCGACGAATTGGGCGCGAGCAGCATTGTCGACGCGCCCTCGCCCGTATCCTTGTACGAATCAAATATCGTCGTCGCGGAAGTGAGCTTGTACCTCGGCTCATACCCTTCCGGGTAGAACCACAGGCCCACCTCGACGTACGCGCCCTCGACCTCCTCGCCCTGCGCGTGGTAATGGAGGTTGAAAGTCACCGTTTGGCCAGGTTGGACGAGAAGCCCGGTTTCGGCCGGATATACGTCCTGGGGCGCACCCGGGCCACCAAACTTCGTGATGTCGGTGTTGCCATGGTGCGTGACGGCCCGTGCGTGTTGGGCTGGATGGCTCTCTGTGGCCCTAATCCAGCGCGGAGAAGTGATCATATCCAAGGTGACCTCGGGCTCGACCCACTGATCCAGTCCCTCGGCCGGGACCGTGAAACCGGGGGAGCGGAAAACAACATCGGGCGACCCAAATTGGTCCTCGAGGAGCCATGGGGCCTCGTCTTCCCACGGGTTTGGCGGCATCGGCGGCAGAGCCGCAGGGTTTCCCTCGGGCGCCCCGGCGTCCACCCAGGACGCAATCGTCTCGATCTGGGCGTCGCTGAGCGAAATGTCGTTCTTGTAGTTCTGAATCCCGACGGTCTTGTCGATATGCCAGGGCGGCATATCGCGGGCTTCGACTTTCTCCCTGATGGTTGACGCCCACCGCCGCGTGTCCGCGTACGTGATTAGCGACATCGGGCCGATACCTCCCGACCGATGGCATTCCATGCAATTTGTCCGGAGGATTGGTGCCACGTCATTGAACGTGACCACGCCCGGGTCCGGGTCGAGGGCTGCCATCTGGGCTGATGCCATCTGTGCTGATGCCACCTGGGCGGACACCTGGCCGGGGATCAGGACACCCATGACCGCGAGCAGGATGCTGGCATAGGCGCTCCGCCCAAGCGCAACCCCCTTCATGCTCTTCTCCATTGCAAAGCCTCCGAGTCTTGAGTTATCCCTCCCCACGAACCTCTCCTGCCACTTCAATCGCCAAGCGGTCATCTGAGGCAAGGCGCCTCCTTTCTTGTCATGGATTGACAGTGACGCGCACGTAGCCTGTGGTCCAACAGCAATATGTGTTCACAGCCCCGAAGTTCTCTATTGCCCAAACGCGCAACATGTAATCGCCAGGCGCACTAAACGTGGCCGTGGCCGTGGTTTGGCCTGGGCCTCCCTCAACCAGGGACCTCCCGTTGCTGAATGTTACGTTTCCGGGCCCTTGGTGATGATACCACAACACGTTGCTGTGCGTGCGAGGCTGCATCTGAGCCCCCTCGTAGGTCCCCGTCACCCCTCTCACCGAGGCGGGTTGCGGATCGACCGCTACGGTCAACTGCAAGGGTTGACCGACCCTGGTCGTGAAGGGCCCGGCAGTGACGCCCGAGCGGCCACGTCCAGGCCGCCCACCGTTGATGCGGAGCTCCGCGGACACCGGTGCCGGTGAGAAGGACTCCAAGTCGTTTATCCGGTAATACGTACTGATTGTATGGCCTGGCACTGAGTACGTCTTACCCCGCGAACGCAATGTCCAGACAACTTCGCCTTTGTAATCTCCCGGCACGCTTACGGTGAAAGCGGCAGGATACCTAAAGTTCTGCTCCCTCGAAGACGCCGCCCCATCGAAGTGGGTCGGTTGGGCGCCGTCGAACTCCCGAGGCTCGATGAAATTGTCAGGTCCCAAGGGTATATCCAACGTCTCATCGATACTCAGGTTGAGATACGCAAAGCTCATCATGACGGTGCCATCGGACTTCGGCATCCAGCCCTCGAAGAGGGGGATCACAGGCTGGCCCCTGGGCCTCACCTGCAGAACGTTCGTCGTATTGTCGACCTGTGCCGCCAAATCCCCCCAACTCCCCACGAACGAAATGCCGCCGAGTAGTGCGGCGACGAGAGTCCTGCGGTGCATTGTCTTGGTCCTCGGAATCAGGGCTACGCTACTGTAGTTCATAAGACAAGAACCGCTCCTTAGGCCTTTCCGCCATAATAGGGCCCGGATGCGGCGCGAGCAAGACGAAGACATGGCTTGAGACGCCTTTGGGGTGGTCGGGGCCAATGAGTGCGAGCCTGGCACCCGAGTCGGTCCTAGGACCGTGCCAGGCTCTTTCGATCGCCAGCCGTGACTAGTTATATATGCTTGAGTGGCGCTGCAATCGGCTCATGTGAGTTCAACCTTTGGATTTGGATGCACCTCCGCAGATGAAACGCACCGCGACGTTCTTCTTGTTGGCCGGCTTGGCGGCTGCCGGTTGTTCAGCGTCGTCTGGATCGGGAGAGGTGGGGGTGGCCGCTGCACCCGCGCCGCCGGAGACAGCACCGATCGTTTCGGTCTGGGACGGAGTGTACACGGAGACCCAGGCAGATCAAGGAGAACAGCTCGCAGTCGCCGTCTGCTTCGTCTGCCATGTCACGCAGGAATGGAGGGGGTTGGCCCGAGCCTGGTCCGGGCGACCCTTGGGAGAGCTGTATCAACTCATCCGTAGGACAATGCCGAACGACGACCCTGGAAGCCTATCCAGGGAAGAATACGCGGCCGTCGTGGCCTACATCCTCAAGCTGAATGGCGCTGTCGCCGGACCAGTTCCCCTCCCGAGCGATGATGAGGCGTTGGGCCGGGTCCAGATCGCCCCCCGGTAAGAATCTCCCTGACCGTGTGGAACTGGCTCGATCCCACGGCCCGCTGCAGCGCTCCGTAACCACAAGATCAGGAACCGTCGTGGGCCATCTGCCCGCGGCTCGAGGCGCGGGAGGCTCGCCTAGTACCGCAGCTCGCCGCCGTTAACATGCAGCGTCTGGCCCGTGATGAAACTGGCGTCGTCGGAAGCCAAGAAAGCAAAGACATTGGCAAGTTCTTGAGGCAGACCGACGCGTCGTTGCGGGATGTCCTCAGCACGCGGAGAGATCGCGCCGTCCAGGTCCGACATTGGCGTGCCGGAGAGATCCCAGGCACCCGGCACCACGATGTTCACAAGAATATTGTGGACTCCCAACTCGTTCGCGAGCGCCCGAGTCAGACCCAGGGCACCCATCTTGGAGGCGCAGACGTGTGCGGTGTGTCCCCCGGTCCATGAGTTGAGCCCTGACACATTGATGATCCGACCGCCACCGTTGGATATCATGCTGGGCACGACGGCCTTGGAGCAGAAATACGCCCCGTCCAGATTGACAGCGAGCACCTCGCGCCAGGCCCGGGTGGTCA
>CAMDCH010000145.1:0-6886 GCA_945889655.1 bacterium HR33 | reverse complement strand
GATTACCGGCATACCGGCAGGTGCCAACCGGGCCAGCCGGGCGAAGCTTCCGCGCTCGAGCGGCACTCCCGCGTCGGGCTTTGAGGCTGTACGGTACAGCGGTCCGAGACTCCAGTAGGCGGCGCGTATGCCGCGGGCCGCGGCGGCCTCGGCCTCCGAGCCAACGGAGATGCCCACTGGAAGCCCGGTTGCGATGAGCGGCGCGAGGGCGTGGAGCGGCAGGTCGTCCTGGCCGAGGTGAACGCCCGCGCCCACGGCGAGTGCCACGTCGGCGCGATCGTTGATGAAGAGCGGCACGGTGAGTGCCGCCCGGAGCTCCCGGGCCCAGCGCAGCAGCTCGGCGGCAGGCACATCCTTCGCGCGGAGCTGGATGGCGGTGGCGCCGCCGGTCACGGCCGCGCGCGCCGCTCCGACGAGATCGCGGGAGCCGAGGAGAGCCGGGTCCGCGATGGCGACCAGGCGCAGATCAAGCGACACGGGGGAACGTGATGCCGGTGCGAGGAATCCGCGGCGCGACCGCGGTAAAGGTGGATTCCGACGACGCGGTGCTCGCGGCGACGCGCGAGCTGCTCGAGAAGATCGTGGCGGCCAACGGCGTGGCGGTCGACGACATCGCCAGCATCATCTTCACGGTGACCCCCGACCTCAAGAGCGAATACCCGGCGCGCGCGGCTCGGCTGCTCGGCTGGACGGAAGTGGCGCTGCTCGGCGCCACCGAGATGGACGTGGCCGCGGGCCTCAAGCGGTGCATTCGCGTCCTGCTCCACGTGAACACAGACCTGCCCGCGTCGCAGATCAAACATATCTACCTCTACGAGGCCCGGGCGCTGCGCCCCGACCGATGAGCCAGCCCGTCGTGGCCGTGAGCCCGAAGGGCGCGGCCCGCTGGCGCGACGGCCATCCCTGGATTTTTCGCAGCGACACCGTACCTGCCCGTCACCCGGCGGGCATCGTCCGCGTGGAAGACCGCCGCGGAAAATTCCTCGGCCAGGCCCTCTGGAGCCCCCGTTCGGAAATCCGCTTGCGGCTGCTCTCGGCGTACGAAGACCCGATCGACGGCGCGTGGTGGGAACGGCAGCTGCAGGCCGCCAACGCCGCACGGAGCCGCGCGCGCGAATCATCCAGCGCGTACCGCGTGGTGCATGGAGAGGGCGACGGTTTGCCCTCCCTGGTCGTGGACCGGTACGGAGAGATCGTCGTAGCCCAGCTCCTGTCCGCGGGCCTGGAGCAATGTCGCTCCGAGATTCTTGCCGCCATCGAAGTCGTGCTGCAGCCGAGCGGGATCCTGCTGCGCAACGATGCCTCGGTCCGCCGCCACGAGGGGCTGGGACTCGAGGTGGTGGAGGCGGCGGGAAAGGTTCCGGAAACGGTTGAGGTCCGCGAAGGCTCGGTGCGCTACCAGGTCGTCCCGCGCACCGGGCAGAAGACGGGTGCCTTCCTGGACCAGAGGGAGAACCGGCTACGCATGGCCCGGTTCGCCCGCGGCCGAGCTCTCGATCTATTCACCTACCATGGACTGTTTGCCCTGCACCTCGCGCGGAGCTCCAGCCGAGTGCTGGCCGTGGATTCGAGCGGACCCGCACTCGACACGGCGCGCGAGAATGCCCGGCTCAACGGGATCAGCAACATCGACTGGCAGGAAGCGAACGTTTTCGACCTGCTGCGGGAACTGGAGGACGGGCGGGAACGCTTCGACACGATCATCCTCGATCCGCCGGCATTCGCCAAGCGGCGCGACGCGGTGGAGCGCGCACTGACGGGCTACAAGGATATCAACCTCCGGGCCATGCGCCTGCTGGCTCCGGGTGGCGTCCTGTACACCGCTTCCTGCTCTTTCCACGTCGGGCGCAACGCGTTCATGGAGATGCTGGTGTCGGCGGCGGCTGACAGCGGACGGCGGCTGGTGGTTGAAGAGATGCTCAGCCAGGGTTCCGACCATCCCGAGGTCATCACCATTCCCGAGACGGGTTACCTCAAGGGCGCGATACTTCGCGCAACGTCCTGATCCAGCGCGCCACCGTTTCCGGCAGCGCCGGGACGAGTGGCAGGGCCGGGTCCATGTAACTCGTGAGCTGCACCGACCGGTCCCGCGTGGCGACCGGCTTGAACAGGTGATTCGCCCCGCGTAACAGGGCCAGCTCCGCCGCCGGCTTCGCCGCCTTCAGCAGCTCCGCATCCCGCACGCTCACCTGGATATCCTGGTCCCCCTGCACGATGAGGACGGGAGTGCGGACCTTCCCGATTTCCGCCCGCGCATCGTAGGCCGCCAGGCCCTGCATGAAGCGGCGGTTCACCCTCATCAGCAGCGGCTGCAGGTTGGCCGGCACATTGCCGAGCTCGTTGCCGGCCAGGTAACGGGGGAACAGGGCCGCAAACTGTTTCGCGGTAGACGAATCCAGCTGGAATGTGAGCTGCTCGACAATCACATCCCGGATGCCACGCCCGACTCCGGCCAGCAGTACAACACCCGTTGCCTCCGCTCCACCGTTCAAAGCTCGCAGCGCGAGCCAGGCGCCCTCGCTGTGGCCGATGATGACTACGGGACCGAAGCGCCGGTCGGCCCGAAGGAAACGGACTCCGGCGGTTACGTCGGCAGCAAAGTCATCGAGGGTCAGCGTGGAGGGCTGAACCTGCGAGGAGCTCCCGAGTCCGCGCTTGTCGTAGCGCAGCGAGGCAATGCCCTGTTCCGCCAGCTTCCAGGCGAGCTGGGCGTACATGTTCGAACGCAGCGCTCCGGAGTTGCCGTTGCGATCCGTGGGCCCGGAACCGGCCACGATCAGCGCGACCGGGAGGCGGGGTGCCGGGTTGCGCGGCAGCGCGAGCGTTCCGGCCAACGACACGTTGCCCGATGCGAAGGTCACGGCGGTCTCGCCGACGCCTGCCGGCGCCAGCGTGTCGGCCCGAGCCGCCGATGTCGCGGATGCCACAGACAGCGACTCACGCCATTCGACGGTAAGCGCCTGGGCGGGCACAGAAAGGCTCCGCAGCCATCCGGTCGCATCGGTCTTCACGTGCATCACGATCCCGCTCATCTCGAGCTGCGCGGAATCGCCGACGAACGTGGCGCGGAGCTGGGCGGTGCGCCCGCCATCCGGGAGCCAGAGATCCATCACCTGGGTGCCCCTGATCGCCCGGTCATGGCGAAGGAGCACGGCCGCGAGATGCGAGAAGGCGAGGTTCTGATAGAGTGCGTACGGTCGCTTGAGTGCCCCTGCGCCGCGTTGGGCGCCACCCACGCCGCGCGCGGTCCAGTGCACCGAGTCGGCGAAGGTGGCCTCGAAGTCCTGGAGAGTGGTACCCGACGCGGAATTGCGCGCGACCATGTGATAGGTCAGCGGAGCCAGGCGAGGCGTGAACGTTATCTGGGTTTCGAGCCGCATCTGCCGCGGCGGAATGTCTACGTCGGCAGTGAGGGTCGTCCCATCGAAACGGTAGATCTCGCGCGTGATCTCCACGCCGGCCTGCCGCGTGATGAACGCACCGGTGCGGACCTGCGCCGACAGCGCTGCGGGGATCAGCGCGAGCGCGAGAACCAGCCTAGCCATTCACCGCTTGCTCCCGCTTCCACAGCACATAGGACTGCACGATCGGGATGACGGCCACGACGACAATCGTTCCCATCAGTACCGGGAAAAACATGCTCGGTGGCGCGAAGACGCCCAGCATGAGGACGCAGCCCGCAACCACGAAGAGCCAGCCCGCGGTCCGGTTGGTCCGGCGCCAGACCTTGTCGCTCGATAGCGTCCACGGTGTGCGGACACCCATGAACCAGTTGGGTTCCACACGCCCCAGGTAATTCCCGATCACGATGAACAGCGCCCCGATGCCAACCGGCATTACACGCTGCACCGAGACAGGCCAGCCGAGCGCGTAGCCCAGGACCACGATATGCGTGGCTGCAAGAAACCACAGGATCGAGTTGATGAGCAGCCAGTAGGTCCCGAGGAATCGCTCGTAGTTCGGGCTTTTTGGATCGATCCGCGGAAAGACCTGTGCAATCACGCGGAGCGCCAGCATGATCCCGGGGATCATGAAGGCGCCAAACATGCGCGACGAATAGCCGTCCGGCTCTCCCTTGAAGTTGAAATGGGTCGCGACCGATTCGGGGAGCCGGGGGAACGCCCAGATCGAGAAGCCCAGCGCGAGGGCCGCGGCGGCGAATCCGAGCCATTTACGCATGACGTCCTCCGGAAAACATGTTCATGAGGTAGCGCGCGATCTCCTGGTGCACGGTCGTGTTGAGCCGGTACCGGATGTGCTGGCCTTCGCGCTCCGAGGCCACCAGTTTCGCGGACTTGAGCACCGCGAGGTGATGCGACACGGATGCGAACGCCACGGGGAATTCCTGGGCGATCTCTCCTGCCGTGCGATCACCCTCGGCGAGCAGCTCGAGGATCCGGCGGCGGGTGGGATCGGCCAGGGCCCGAAAGGCTGAGTCGCGCTCCATGTGACATATTTAGATGACCGTCTAAATAAATCAAGTGTCGTTGACACGATTCCGGGCGGGCGCGAGGTTCCAACGCATGCCCGCCCTCGTGCCGCGCGACCGCACGATCCGGATCCAGCGGGTGCTGCTTGGCCTCCTCTTCGCCAACCTGGCGGTGGTGGGGGCCAAGTTCGTTATCGGGATGACCACCAACTCGCTGGCCGTCATCGGGGACGGCGTGCATTCGTCGGTGGACGCGGTGAACAACGTGCTCGCGCTGACCGTGATGTGGGTCGCGGCGCGGGAGCCCGACGAGGACCACCCTTACGGCCACACGAAGTTCGAGACCTTGGGCGCCCTGGCGATCGTGGTGCTGCTGTCCGTCGGAGGCTTCGAGTTGATCAAGGGAGCCGTGTACCGCCTGGTCCATGGGACGGAACCCCTCAACATCACGGGCATGCAGATCGCCGTGTTGGGCGGGACGCTGGTCATCAACACGGTTGTGGCGATCTATGAGACACGGCAGGGACACGCGCTCCACTCCGACCTCCTCCTTGCCGACGCAGCCCACACGCGCGTCGACGTCTTCATCACCCTCGGTGTACTGGCCGGCGTGGCACTGTCTCGGGCGGGTTATCCGTCAGCGGACCCGATCGTCGCGCTCTTCGTCGCGGTCGCGGTGGTCTGGGTGGCGTGGGGAATCGTGCGGCGGTCGGTGCCGGTGCTGGTGGACGAGCAGGCGCTCCCTCCGGACCAGATCCGCGTCGCGGCGGAAGCGGTGGCAGGCGTCCGCTCCGCTTACCACGTCCGGTCGCGCGGCCTGCCCCATCACCGTTTCGCGGAGCTCACCATCGCGGTCGAAGGAAGCGCGACGGTCTCTGCCGCCCACGAGATCGCGGACGCGGTCGAGCAACGGTTGCGGGACCACCTCCAGGTGCACGAGGTGATCGTGCACGTCGAGCCATGCTGACCAGCCCGCGCAGCGGCGGCCGGCGGGCCCGTTCGCCCCAGTCGCTCAAGCAGGAGTACGAGGAATTCATTCTCCAGCGGATCGAGGAGTTCAAGAACGGCCTCTCGCGCCACCAGTTGATGACCATCGCCGACGAGGCGGTGCGGGAGCTGGAGGCGGAAGAGCAGTTCCTGCTGACCGAGATGCTGATGCTGGAGCAGGTGGACCGGATGATCGTGAAGCGGCTGAAGTTGCCGCCGTACCGGAAGTGGCGCGAGCGGCATCTCAAGCTGCGGCGCGCGCAGCAGGAGCCCACCCACTGGGGTCTCGAGCCGGACACCCCGCTCAAGGACCTCGCCGCGCGCCTTCCCGATGGTGATCTCGCGCTGTTTCTCGGTTCCGGTGCCGCGTCCGGCGCGCTCTATCTTGCTGCGCTGGCGGCCGAGGTCCTGCTGATCGATCACGATCTCGCGTCGGTGGAGGCGGCTGAGAATCTCGCTGCGGCCGAGGGGATCGGGTCGCGGTTCCAGGCACTGGTGGTGAGCCTGGGCCAGTGGTTCCCCGACGCGACGCCGTCGCTCGTCGTAATGGATTCGACCACGATGGCGGAGCTGCCCGCGGGGGCTCGGGCACACGTGATCGACACGCTCAAGGAGCGGACGCTCGGCGGCGGCGTGCATTGCATTCTCTCTTCGGAGGCGCGCGGCAAGGTCCTGCCGCTCGCGCCGGAAGCGCTCCAGGGGCACTACACGGACTGGCTGGTTGAACGCACGCGCCGCCCCGACCATCGCAACCGCTGGTTCCTCGCCACCAAGCCCTAGAAAGGACGCTTCATGGATCTGGGAATCTCGGGCCGAGTGGCCCTCGTGTGCGGTTCGTCCAGCGGCCTGGGCCGCGCGACCGCACAGTTGCTGGCGAAGGAAGGTTGCAGGGTGGCCCTCAACGGCCGCCACGACGACCGGCTGAACGAGGCGGCGAAGGCGATCCGCTCGGCCGGAGGCAAGGAAGTGGTGACGTTCCGGGCCGACGTGAGCGAGCCCGATGAAGCCGAAGACATGGTGAAAAAGGTGAAGGACCATTTCGGCTCGGTGGATATTCTCGTATGCAACGCCGGAGGGCCGCCCGCCGTCCAGTTCGTGAACGCGCAAGCCGATAACTGGCAGGCTGCGCTCGACCTCAATCTCCTGAGCACGATTCATCTCTGCCGGGCCGCCGTGCCACACATGCGCAAGCACCGGTGGGGCCGCATCGTCTGCATCACCAGCATCGCGGCCAAGCAGCCGATGGCCGGGCTCATCCTGTCGACCACGGCGCGGGCGGGTGTCATGGGATTCGCGAAGACGCTGGCCGACGAGCTGGCGCCCGAGGGGATCACGGTGAACACGGTCTGCCCGGGCTTCATCAAGACCGAACGGGTTGAAGACCTCGCGCACCAGCGATCGAAGCAGACCAAGCGGTCGACGGCGGAAGAGCTGAGCGGTTTTGTGGCCGACATCCCCGTGGGACGGATG
>CAMDCH010000144.1:0-6938 GCA_945889655.1 bacterium HR33 | reverse complement strand
GTCGCGCACACCGAGATAGAGACCGATCAGGACCGCGAGCGCCAGCACGTCCGCAGCGACCAGCGCCACGAGATGCGCGGTGGCGGTGGTGACGCGCTGCCGGAGGTTCTGTGGAGCGCGGCGATGATACGTGAGCGGCGCGGGCGCGCCGTTGGTTGCGTACCGACTCGAAACCTTGAAATCACGCAGCCCCGGCACGGCGTCGGGGGACGTGGCGCTTTCGAGTTGGGACCTGCTCAGTGGCTGCACGATGGTCTCAGATTCCTCATGAACGCGGGGACCCGGAACGGTTCGCCGCCGACTTCCTGCTACACTGCATGTTGCGTTTCGGATTGTCGGTATTTGTCCGACTTCCCTGCACGGCGAAGATACACCTCGCCGCCAATGTCGTCAATGAAAACCATTGTCGGATCATGGCTTACGGCTCACGGTCGCAAGGTGTCCTGGATCACTCCGGAACATGACCCGCACGCGCAGCGCGACATTCAGGTTGAATGCGTCGCCCGCCCAGTTGCGGTTGAACTCGTACACCCCTTCGGCGTGGGCCAGCACTTCAAAACGCCCGCGGAAAGCCAGGACCTCGCCGGCGAGCGCGTGCGCCATGTCGCGCCCCTTGGGGTCCAGAACACCCGAGCGCCAGTAGTCCCCACGTATTCGCCTCAGGACTCGCGACCAGGACACGGTCACGCGTCCACCGGGGTGGTAGGAATCCACGGCCAGGAACGAGCCGCTGCCGTCCCCGCCCACATCCGCCCCCAGTACCTGCCCCCGCTGCGTGTGACCTTGCCGCACGTACCCGTGGATGTAGAACGGTCCCTGGGACCGACCGTGGAGCAGGGTCGAGCGTTCCAGGTCAACCGTCTCGGCGCGTACCGCCAGAAACCGCGTCGGCTCACCGCGGAACACCTTGCGCAGCCCGAGCAGGTAGCCGGAGGCGTGGTCGGGCTCGAGCAGGAAGTCGCGGAGATCCCAGCTGTGGTCTTCGCGTGCGTACTCTCCGTAGAACTCGAAGCCACCTCGCGGGAAAACCCAGCGGAAGAAGGCGGAGGCAATCTGGTTCTCCACATCTTCGCTGGTTTCCCCCGGGATGTCGTTCCGCGCTCCGACCTTCAGAAAGCCTTCCAGCGGTTTTCCGAAATCCCTCGCGGTGAGGCCGTTAGCAGGCCACGGCGTGTGAAAAAACCGGGCCCCGCCAAGCTCGAGACCCGGCACCCCGCGTGGGGTGATGATCCCTACGAGCCCCGACATGAAGCGGCGCGTCGAATCCGGACTGGTGGAATAGGCTGACTGCGAAAGCAGGCCCCACAGGATGCGGGTGTGGACGGAGAAGAGCCAGAGATCCACAGGAGCAGACGTACCGACGAAGAGGTGCGGAAACCCTGCCGCGTTCGGGCCGAGGAGGATGGGGAACTGCTCACCGGGTCCCCAGCGCTGGTTGGCGGTCGAAATCCCGGCGGCAAGGAAGGGTGCATCGACGCGCAGCGTGGTCTGGCCGGGATCCACCACCGAGTACGAGCCGTCACCGAAGCGCTGAGGCCGGTCGATGGAGTAGGGCGTCTGTGGATCGGCGAATGCGCTGTCCCCAGTCAGGCCGTTCGAAACAATCGGGAAATCGGCATTCTGCGCTACGAAGGCGAGCGGTGCGACCGTTAGCGAGAATGGGCCGTACCGGGCTGCGAATCCAACCTGCACCGCGGCCGTGAAGCCCCGCCCGGCCCAGACGGGTCCATCGTTCGATCCATGGGCAAACCCGGTATTGCCCACCGTGGAGAGCACGGGCGCAATGGGCGCGAACCATGCGGTCCTGGACGACCGGGCGCGGTCATAGCGTTCCGCCCAGGGATGCTCGCGATGCGTGGGCCAGATCTGATCGATCTCGCCCTGGGAGAATCCACCGATGGACCAGGGATAGGATACCGCGCTGTCCGTGAGCTGGAGGTAGCGGAGGTAGCGCTCGAACTCGCTGCCGGCGAACACCTCGGCCCTGGGGTCCTGTGCTGCGAGCGGGACCGGGAGGGCGAGCGCCCCGAGCAGCGCGAGGTGGCGGGCATTCATGAGTCAACTATATAGTTCGCCTCCGTGTCCCGCCTGACAACACTCAGATGCCTGGCCGCAGTTTGCCTCGCCGGCGCGACCGTCATCGTGCCGGCCGCGGCGCAACAGGGGCGCTGGGCTTCCCTCCCCTCGGTTACCGACGATTCGCTCGAGCGTCTTCGGCTGGCGCAGATCCTGGGGCAACAGGATCCGGACGGATTCCTGCTGCGGTCGGCTTCCACACTATTGGGAGCGTCTACACCCACCAGCAGGCACTGGACGGTCTTCCGGCCCGAGCTGAACGTCACCATCAATTCCGCGATCCCGTTCTCGATGAACGACGGATCGATGTGGGCGGGCCGGGGACGCAGTCACCTCATTCGAGTTGGCGGAAGCGCCCGGTTCGCGCGCGCGTGGCTTGTCGTGGCACCCGAGTGGGGGTATTCACGGAACTCTGTCTTCACCGGTCCCGACCAGCCGCCGCATTCTCATCCCCTCCCCGCGGGACGAAACCCGTTCTCTTCGCCATGGCACACGGTGCCGCTGTCGGCCGATCTCCCCGTGCGTTTTGGCAACAATCGATTCACGTATCTCGACCCGGGCCAGAGCTCGCTCGGCGTTGACGCTGGACCCGTGGACGTCGGAGTCGGGACCGAAAACCTCTGGTGGGGACCCGGTATCCGGAACGCGATCGTCATGAGCAACAATGCGGCCGGATTCCCGCACGCCTTTCTCCGCACGGCGCGGCCCGTGGCAACGCGGGCCGGCTGGTTCGAGGGAACCTGGATCATTGGTGGGCTGTCGGAGTCACGTTTCTTTGACGGAAACGCCGCCAACGACCTCCGCTCAATCGCGGGCCTCGCGTTCACCTGGCGCCTGCGGTGGGCACCGGGCCTGACCGTGGGTGCCACGCGCGCTGTGTATGCCCCGGTGTCGAGCTGGGGGGCGGCAGTCCCGCGAATCTTCAATGTCTTCGCGCGGACGGGGCGGCCCAACGCACGGCCAACGAGCGATTCCACGATGACACCGGGCCGCGACCAGGTCTATTCGGTCTTCGCGCGCTGGATCTTCCCCGACGAAGGACTCGAGACGTATGCCGAGTGGTCGAGGACGGAGTTCCCGTCATCGCTACGGGAGTGGTTCACTGCGCCAAATCACACCCAGGGATTCACCGTGGGCTTCCAGTGGGCCCGGCCGCTCCCGGCGGCCACGCTTCGTCTCCAGGCGGAGATGACCTATCTGGAACACGATCCCACCTTCCGCGACCAGCCTCAGGGTACCTACTACACCAGCCGGTCGGTCGAGCAGGGTTACACGCAGCGGGGCCAGGTCATCGGCGCGGCGATTGGTCCCGGGGCGTCGAGCCAGTGGCTCGGCGTGGACTACGTGGCGAAGACGTGGAGCGTGGGACTCGTGGGTACGAGGGTCCGGTGGGAGAATGACGCCTTGTACGATCTCCCGGACGGCCGGACCAACGGTCTCATCTACTGCTCTCACGACGTCTCTTTGATGGGTGGTGTGCGGTCGGCGTGGGCGAGCCCCGTGGGGAAGCTCGAAACGTCAGTGCTGACGGGACCGCGCTACAACATGTTCTTCCGGAATTTCGGGGCGCCCGCGTGCGGGGTGCCGCTGGCGGGGGGGGATGTAAGCAACACGATGCTCGGCATGAGGTTTGTCCCCGCCTGGTGATCTGGGAGTGGCTGTAGCGGGACACGCTCAGTGTCCGGCGGCCACGCTCTCCACGTGATCCGCGAAGTCACGAATGGTCCTGCGCGCATCGAATTCTGCCTCAAACAAGTGACGACCGTTGGAACCGCACCGGGATGCGAACTCCCGGTCCTTCGCCATTCTATCGAGATGCGCGACGAAGGTTGCGCGGGCGCCCGGGTCTGCATGCAGACCGATTTCCCGGCGAGTGATGAAATGTCGCAAGTCCCCTTCGAACTGCGACACGATTGGCAGGCCCGCGGCCAGGTACGCGAAGGCCTTATTCGGAAACACGAGCGCGGTCCGGTCGGTCGGGCAGATTCCGACGTGCGCGTTGCGAAGCAATCGCTCCGTGGCTCCACTCGGGAGCCAGCCGGGAAAATGCACGTTCGGAAAGCGGGCGGCCGCAGCGCGCATCGATTCGTGTTCTTGACCGTCTCCCGCAAGCACGTAGTGGATCTCGGGTGACAACTTGACCGCCGCTTCCAGAACCACCCACGGTGCATGGAAATGGGCGAAGGTACCGACAAACGCCACGACGAACTTTCCCTGGATTCGTCCCAGGATCGCATCCAATCCGTCGTGTGCGCTTCCCTCGTTCGTTGACGGCGTTTTTTCGCGATGCCCGGTATAAATGACGCGATCGACGTCGCGCGGTCGTCGTCCCGAACAGCGGTATTCCCATTGCAGGAGCTCGTGAGTCACGGCAACGACGCTCGTGGCCTCTCGCGCGGCCCGTCGCTGGGCCCGGAAGTCCCCCGCCAGCACCCCTCGCGCGACCGCGCGTAGCGGGGCCGGAACCGCATCGATCAGCACGTCCGGCCAGGGATCCCTGACATCGAGGATGCTTGGGATCTGCCGGGACCGCGCATACCGAACAGCCTTCCAGGCCAGGTCCGGTGTCGGCATCGAGGCGACGATGATGTCAGGAGTGGGAAGACCCCGCGCGAGTGCTGGCCACTTCCACGCGATCAGGCGGTGGTCCCAGAATCGGCGGAATGAAACATTGCGCCTGTACCCAGCCCCACGAATCGCCAGGCATTCACCGGCCGCGGGAAGCGTGAACCGGCCTGAACGAGGGCGAAGCCATTGTTTCGTAAAGTGATCGAATGCGCTCGTGAACCAGAGTAAGCGATGCCCGCGGTCAACCAGCGTTTCGGCAAGTGCCCCGGTCCGCATGCGTACGCCGTCCGCGCTGGTAGGGAGTGGCTCGCCAATCTGGACCAGCCAGACGGAGAGTCCGCGGGCGTTCACCAGGCCGGACGCATCCGGAGGACCGACAGCCAAGCTCGCAGTGCTGGTAGCAGGTGTTCGATGTAGGACTTCAGGATCGGGGAGCAGTGTTCAACGCGTGCTGCAATCCCCTCGGCCAGGTGCTCCATCATGGCGAGGTAATCCGCCGGCTGGAGATCCGCCGCCGCTGCCCGCAGAAGCCCGATGAATTCGTCGTTCACCAAATGCGCCAGGTGCTCCTGGCGCATGTTTTTCTCGAATGACCCCTCCTTGAGATGGCGGATCATCGGTCCCCCGACGCTCAACTGGTCTCCGCGCACATCCATCAGGGCTTTCAGGATGAATCCTCCCCAGATGTCACCATACCGATCGATGCACCATGGGGGCAGAACTTCGATCCGCATCGGGAGCTGGTAGACGGCGGGAATCACCTCGCGCCGGAATTGCATGTTCATCGAGCACGCGCTCACCCACGTTCCGGCCGGCACTCCGACCGAGGCGACCTTGAGCCGCGCTTCGGGAAACGCCCACTGGCGAAGATGGAGCTTGTCGATCGCGTTGATATCAAAATCACCCTGCCACAGGCCGAGGTGGAACTTCGCCGGTCGTGGCTGTGCGGGAACGAATCGCGGCCTTTGGTACCCTGCTCGCGCCGAATAGGGGAAGCCACGCGGGAACATGGGGGTGTCGATTCCCTCGTATACATCGAGCACGTTGAAGAATGGTGTCGCCGCCTCGAGCGTGACCGACGGTCCAGTCTCGAGGACCCGGGCGACTTCTTCCGGGAAATGCGGATCCTCCACCACGCAGTCGTCATCGAGTGCAACGACTATTTCGTGGTTGTCCATTTCGTGCCAGGCGATCAGGAAGCCGAGGTCGCGGCACGCGCCGTTGCTTCGCGGAATCGCGACGTCGAGTGCCCCCAGCATCCTGCGGCGGTCCTTCCAGGTAAAAACGCGGAACTGGGGGTGATTCAGCTGAATGGTGCCTTCGCTATCGTCGACAACCACGAACCTTGCACCCGAATCGATGAGAGGCCGAAGGAAATCGAGGTTGACGGCACGGTTGCTCGGAATGACGACAATCATGTTCCTCTCGGAACCACCCCGTGGATGACTCGCGAATAGAATCAGGCGGTCAAACTGAGTGTCTATAGCGGAGACCCGCAATGGGACGATGCGTGGGAGTCGGTTGCCGCTGGTGTGGCCGAGAGTACCAGCGAACACTACGTTATTCCACAACACATTGCAGGCGACCATAGAACACGGGATCCACGGTCACTCATGACCCAGCAGGCATCCGACGACGTCACCGTACGATTCGCCAGGCCCTCCGACGGCGAGCGGTGCAACGTTTTCTACAACCAGTACTACAAGCGGCAGCGTACCATCGAGCAGTGGCGATGGGAGTTCTGTCGCCAGGTCCTCGATGATGGAACGATCCCGTTCGCCATGGCAGAGCATGGCGGAGAAGTCGTCGGCACCCAGGCACTGATCCCGATCGAGCTGATTGACGGCACAGGCACCTATTGGTCGGCGAAATCTGAAGAAACGCTGGTGGCATCCAGCATGCGGGGCCGCGGATTGTTCCGGCGGCTGTACGAGCCGCTTATGCGCCTGGCCCGGGAGCGACGGCTGGAATCCATCTGGGGATTTACTCCGGCGACCAGCGCCTTTCTGAAGGAAGGCTTCACCGCTCCCGCGCGCACATCCCAACTCGTTCGCGCGTTCAACAACAAGGCCCTCGGCGCCCTTCTTTCCTCCACGCAACCGGATGAGCGGAATCGTCTCCGGTACGACATTGCCTCGCGGTTGCTCGCCACATATGGAACCGTCGTCGGAGCATTTGGTGCTCGACGTTCCTTTCTGGATCTGCGTGACCTGGATACAGCCCCCGCGTGGGCCGACGAACTCTCCAATGCTTTCATCCGCCAATGGGGCGGGACCACGATCCATCGCAGCCAG
>CAMDCH010000143.1:0-7007 GCA_945889655.1 bacterium HR33 | reverse complement strand
CCCGGCGGGGGTGGGTTACACGCTAGCCACCGCGGCAACCGGCGTTTCCGGGGCCACGAGCAGCGCCTTCAACGTCACGCCGTAGCCAGCCGAGGGCGCACGCCCCCTAGCCATTTGGGCCCGTAGTAACAAAGTTTAGGCCTTATGCGGCAACCACTTGGCGGCTCGTGACCGTTCACGGCGAAGACCAGTCCGTCGCGCGTTCCCTCCCCGACGAGTACGCGAGATTGCGTGCGCCATCGGGGAGTCGCGTGCTGGAGATGGTCGGCAGGAAGTGGGGGGATCGGCCGGAAGGCGAGCGTCGCGAGCTTGCGCAGATACTCATGCTGATTCTGGAGCCGCTCCAACGACCGGGTGCGCAGGTCACAGAAGACCTCCGTGAAGCCTGCGAGCTGGCCGTCACCGACTGGATCCAGAAGACGGTTGCGGTCAACGAGCTGATCGAGGGAAGCGTACACGCTGCGCCGACGAATCCGGCCGACCGTCGAGGCCGGCGGACCGTGAAGTTGATCTCTGCCGACGCGATCGCCATTGATTCGGGCAACTGCTCCGCTCGTGTTACACTCGAGCGCGGCGCCCGCCGCTACACCCAGGCGGTTGCCTGCCAGCTCGACACCGTCAATCAGCTCCGCGGCGGAGCGAGTGCAACGCTCGGCGTGCTGCGCCAGCTCCTGGGCGAATCGGCTCCGTTCGTGGAGATCCGGGAGGTCGGTACCTTCGAGGCGTTCGACCACACCGGCGTGATCATTTCTGTTGCGATCAGCGAGGGTGGCAAGCAGGAAATCCTGGTCGGCGTCTACCCCGACATGGCCAACGAACCGGTGCGCGCGGCTTCACTCGCGGTCCTCAACGCCGTGAACCGGCGGCTCGGCATCGGCTGACGGCGGGAGCCTCGGGCCCGGGCTATATTCACCGCCCGCCCGAGTGATGGAATGGCAGACATGCGGGACTCAAAATCCCGTGCCGGCAACGGCGTGAGAGTTCGAGTCTCTCCTCGGGCATACGAAAGAAGAGCGCGCCACAGCATGGCTGGGCGCGCTCTTGTGTTTTGCGGTTGCATCATCCTACTGCGGCGGTGGCTCGCCTCCCATGCCTCCGCGCCGCACGCGCTGCTGGATCAGGTCTTCGATGTTGCGCTGAAGCCGTTCGTATTGAATGAACAGCTGCCCGCGTTGTACCGGCGTCAGGAACGCGGCGTAGTCGCGCAGATCCGCCCGCAGCTGGTCGGTGGCCCCGGCACGCACCGCCACGATGGCGTCGAGCAGGCGGCTGACGCTGTCCGGCTGAGCAGCCATGCCGGGGCGCATCTGGAGCTGTAGTGACTGCCAGAGTTCCTGCTCGCGCTGCTGGCGCTCCCGTCGCTGCTGGAACGACCGCATCGCCACCGCCCGGAATTTGTCATACTGCTCCGGTGTCAGCCCCGCCTGCCGGCGGTAGTTGTCCATGAACTGTTCCGTGATGCGCAGGATCAGGGCTTCGCGAGCCGCCGGACGCTGGACCTGCGCGGCGAGCGGAGACGCGAGCAGCGCGCAACCCAGTAGCCAGGCTCGGCGCATCATCAACCCTCCATCCGCGAGAGCAGCTGCGTGAGCTGCTCATCATCCATGTTGTGCAGGCCCGCCGCCACCAGGTCGCCAGCGGGCGCTTCGATCGTGAGTGAATCCAGCACTTCTTCCAGTTCATCGGACGACAGGACCTGTAGTGCCGCGAGCTCCGGCATCGCACCAGTCTCGGTCGAGGACTGGTGGAGCAGACGGTAACCACCGGCTACGGCGCCGATCGTAATCGTGATCGCTGCGGCCATGCGGAGCAACGCGGGCTGGCTCCACCAACGTGGCGCGCCCACCGTCTCGGCCGAGCGCAGCCGGCGCATGACCGATGCGCTGGTCCGTTCCACGTCCAGTGACGCGCCGGCACGCCGGCCGAGACGGTGGGCGATTCGTTCCAGGTCCTTCTCGTTCATGCCAGCCACTCCTTCAACCGTTTCAACGCGTGATGATAGTGTACCCGCGCGGCGCCCACCGTGGTGTCCAGCGCGGCCGCAATGTCATCGTACTCCATGCTCTGCTGGGCCCGCAGCAGGAACACGTCCCGCTGCATGCGCGGCAGTTGCTGTACGCATTCTTCAACCTGGTCTTCCAGCTCCTGACCCACCACGTCCGCGTGGGGGTCTGCCCGCTCGTCGGCGATGTCGTCTGTCTCCAGCGGCACCACTGGCCGGCGCTTCGAGCGGCGCCGGGCGTCCTTGAGAGCATTGGACGCGATCGCGATGAGCCACGTCCTGAAGCTCGCACCGCCGCGGTAACTCTCGATCTTCCGGAACGCCCGGAAGAGCGTTTCCTGCACCAGGTCATCCGCGTCGTCGCCGGCGCCGGCGGCGCCTAGGTAGCGCGCGACGGCAATCGCATGGCGTCGGATCAGCTCGGTGGCGGCCCCCTCGTCCCCTCCCCGCCACGCTGCGATCAGCTCACCATCCGACCCACCAGGCGGCTCGGGCGCGGGGGACGTCATCTCACCCCCTTCAGACGACCATCGGTGCGTGCTATTAACTCCCCCGTATTTCCCCCGACTTGACCATCCGCGCCGGCGCGGCCAACTTCAACCGAACGAACGTTCGAATGACCACTGCCCCGTTTGACGCGCGCCTCGAGCAGATCCTGGCCGTCACGGCTAAGGTATTTGCTGACAAAGGGTTCCATCCCACCACGATGCGGGAAGTCTCCCGCGCCACCGGGATGAGCCTCGCGGGACTTTACCACTACATCAAGGGGAAGGACGAACTCCTTTTCCTGATCCAGCAGGACAGCTTCACGCGGGTCCTGGCGGGCGCAGAAGCGGCGGTGGCCGCCGGTCACTCCCCTGCCGACCGGCTCGAACGGTTCATCCGCCACCACGTCACCTTCTTCGCCAGCCACATGAGCGAGATGAAAGTGCTCTCGCACGAGGCGAACAGTCTCGCGGGCCGCCGGCTCAGCGCCATCAACGGATTGAAGCGACGGTACGTGGATATGCTCCGCGGCCTCATCGCCGATGTCGAGCGAGACCAGCCTAGCGCCCCCGATCCGCAGGTGGCCGCCTACGCGCTTTTCGGCATGATGAACTGGATTTACAACTGGTATAATCCCGCCGGCGCGCTCTCGCCCGAGGCACTCGCCGAGCGTTTTTCGCAGCTATTCCTGTTCGGACTCACCACGCCCGCTCCCTCGATTCATCCCAACGGAGGCTGACGCATCATGGCGACCACGGCACCTGCCAAATCCGCTGCTCCATCCACCGGCTCCGCGAGCGACCGCACGCTGGTCGACTATCGCACGGATGGCGCGCTGGCGATTCTCGAGCTCAACGATCCCCCGGCCAACACCTACACGCACGAGATGATGCGGCAGCTGGACGAATGCATCCTCCGCGCGCGCTTCGACGACGCGGTGCACGTGATCCTGCTGCGGGGCAAGGGCGACAAGTTTTTCAGCGCGGGCGCCAACATCAAGATGCTCACCGAGGTGACGCCGCGCTTCAAGTACTTCTTCTGCCTCCACGCCAACGAGACGCTCAACCGTCTCGAGCATACCCCCAAGCTGACCATCGCGGCCCTGAACGGGCACACGGTGGGCGGCGGGCTCGAGATCGCCATGGCATGCGACATTCGCCTCGCGGCCCAGGACGCCGGGAAGATCGGGTTGCCGGAAGTGAGCCTCGGCGTCCTCCCGGGCACCGGTGGTACGCAGAGGCTTGCCCGGCTGGTGCCGAAATCAGTGGCGCTCGAGATGATGATCAAGGGTGAGACGTTCTCCTTCGACAAGGCGAAGGAGCTGGGGATAGTGAACGAGGTCTATCCCAAGGACGCGTTCTGGGAGCAGGTGCTGCTCTATGCGCGTCAGTTCTGCCCGCCGAACAAGGCGTCGAAGGCCGTCGGTCTTATCAAGCGGTCGGTGCAGTCGGGGGCGGAGGTGCCCTTCGAAAGCGCCCTCGCGATCGAGCGCGAGCTCCAGCAGCAGCTCTTCCAGAGCGATGACGCCAAGGAAGGCCTCGCGGCGTACGTCGAGAAGCGGATGGCGGAGTTCACCGGCAAATGACGGCGGGTGTCATGAAGACCGACCTCTTCATCGCGAACGAGTGGCGAAAGTCCTCGGATGGCCAGCGGTTCACCGTCACGAACCCCGCGACCGAGGAGACGATGGCCGAGGTGGCGCTGGGCAGCGCCGCGGACGTGGACGCGGCGGTTGCGGCCGCCCGCGCCTGCTTCGAGGGCGACGCCTGGCGCGGCATTTCGGCGCGGAAGCGCGGCGCCCTGCTCGCCCGGGCAGCGGACATCCTCCAGGAGCGCAGTGAAGACGTCGCGCGCCTCGAGACGCAGCAGAACGGCAAGCTGTTCTTCGAGTCCAAGATCGATGTCGCCATGACGATCGAGACGCTCCGCTACTACGCCGGCTGGGCCGACAAGATCACCGGTGAGACGCTGCCGGTGGACGGGCCGTTCTTCACGTACACACTGCGGGAACCGGTGGGTGTCGTGGGCGCCATCGTGCCCTGGAACTTCCCCCTCAACCTGGCGAGCTGGAAGTTTGCCCCTGCCCTCGCGGCCGGGTGCACGGTCATTCTCAAGCCCGCATCCGAAACACCGCTCACCGCGCTGGCGATGGCAGACATCATGGCTGAAGCAGGATTCCCTGCCGGCGCGTTCAACGTGGTGCCGGGCGGCGGATCCTCCACCGGGCGTGCTCTCGTCAAGCATGCCGGCGTGGACAAGATCGCGTTCACCGGATCCACGGAGGTCGGCCGGCAGATCATGAAAGACGCCTCCGACACGGTGAAACGGATAACCCTCGAGCTCGGCGGGAAGAGTCCCAACATCATCTTCGCGGACGCCGACATTCCCTCCGCGATCAAGGGCGCCCAGAACGGGATCTTCTACGGCAAGGGCGAGGTCTGCGCAGCGGGGTCGCGCCTGCTGGTCGAGAAGTCGGTGCACGACCAGGTCGTCACCGAGCTGGCCGCGCGGACCAAGAAGCTGGTTCCGGGTGACCCCTTCGACAAAGCCACGCGCCTCGGCGCCGTCGTCTCGAAAAAGCAGCAGGAAACGGTCATGGCGTACATCGAAGCCGGCCGCAAAGAGGCGAAGCTGGTCGCGGGCGGGAACGCGGTGAAAGTGAACGGCAAGGGCTATTACGTCGAAGCCACCGTGTTCGACGAAGCCAAGCCCGGCATGAAGATCGTGGATGAAGAAATCTTCGGTCCGGTGCTGTCGGTCATCACGTTCGACGGCGTCGAGGAAGGCATCCGCCTGGCGAACCAGACCGCCTACGGCCTGGCGGCCGGGATCTGGACGAAGGATGTGAAGAAGGCGCACACGGTCGCCCGTGCGATCCGTGCCGGCACGGTCTGGATCAACACCTACAACATGTACGACTCGGCGGCGCCCTTCGGTGGCTTCAAGGCGAGCGGATTCGGCCGGGACCTGGGCCGCGAGGCGCTCGCGGGTTATACCGAGACCAAGTCGGTCTGGGTGGCGCTGTGAGAGACGCTTACATCTGTTCCGCGGTTCGCACGCCGGTGGGGAGTCACGCCGGCTCGCTGGCTGACGTGCGGCCGGATGATCTTGCGGCCGCGTCCCTGCGTGAGGTGGTCGCTCGCGTCGGCTTCGATCCAGCCGGCCTGGATGACGTGATCCTGGGATGTGCCAACCAGGCCGGCGAGGACAATCGCAACGTCGCCCGGATGGCCGCGCTCCTCGCCGGGTACCCGGTCGAAATCCCTGGCCAGACCGTGAACCGCCTGTGCGGCTCCGGCCTCCAGGCCATCGCGACCGCGGCGCACGCGATCAAGGCGGGCGAGGGCGACGCCTTCGTGGCGGGCGGCGTCGAGAGCATGACGCGCGCGCCGTACGTCATGCCCAAGCGGGGCACGGCCTGGGACCGGCGTCCTCCAGAGGTTGTGGACACGACGGTCGGCTGGCGCCTGGTGAACCCGAAGCTCCGCCGGGAGTGGACCATCTCGCTCGGCGCGACGGCCGAGGTCGTCGCCTCGCGCTACAAGATCTCCCGCGAGGAGCAGGACCAGTACGCTTTCGAAAGCCAGCGGCGGGCCGCCGCGGCCCAGTCGCTCTGCGTCTTCGATGAAGAGCTCATTCCCATCTCCCTCCAGAAGGCGGACGGCAGCACCACCACCTTCGCGAAGGACGAACATCCGCGCTCCGACGTCACACTCGACCGGCTGGCCCGGCTGAAGCCGGCGTTCGTCGAGCAGGGCGGCTCGGTCACTGCGGGTAATTCCAGTGGCATCAATGACGGTGCCGCGGCCACCCTCGTGGTGGGCGCCACCCAGCAGGGGCTGGGCGGTGTGGAGCCGCTCGCGCGCATTGTCGCGTCGGCCGTGGCCGGCGTCGATCCCTCCGTCATGGGTCTCGGCCCGGTACCGGCCACCCAGAAGGCGCTCAAGCGAGCCGGATTGCGCATGTCGGACATCGATCTCATCGAGCTCAACGAGGCCTTCGCCTCGCAGGCCATTGCCTGCATGAAGGAACTGTCACTTGATCCAAGTCGAGTGAACATCTACGGGGGCGGCATCGCGCTGGGCCATCCGCTCGGTGCCAGCGGCGCCCGGATCGTGACCACGCTGGTCCACGCGCTGCGGCGCACGGGCGGCCGGTATGGCCTCGCCACCATGTGCGTCGGTGTCGGCCAGGGGATAGCGGTGATCGTGGAGCGGCTATGAAGGTGCGAGGTGTGAGGTGCGAGGTGCGAGGGATCGCATGAGCACGCCAACGGTGCTCGTGGATCATGATGGTGCGGTTGCGACCGTAACGCTCAACCGGCCGGACAAGCTCAATGCCTTCGATGGCGAGCTGCGCCGGGAGATGGTGGAAAAGCTCCCTGCCATCCTGAAGGACGATACCGTCCGCGTAGTGGTGATCACCGGTGCCGGGCGGGCCTTTTGTGCGGGCGCGGACATCGGCTACATGCGGGAGCTCCTGGAGAAGAAGGACTGGAAAGCGGCGGAAGCGCTGGTGG
>CAMDCH010000142.1:0-7058 GCA_945889655.1 bacterium HR33 | reverse complement strand
GGGACGAATTCCAGGCCAATGCTGTCACCATGGCCACCATCGTGCCGCCCGATTGGGCCGAGACCACCCACCTGGTGCTGGAAGAGGTCAAGAGCCACGGTGTGAGCGGCCATTATGAGAAACAGCTCGTCCGGAAGGACGGCGGTCGCTGCGACGTCCTGGTCGCCGGCGTGGCGCTGGAGGATGGCGCCGGGCTGCTCTTCGTCCTCGACATTTCCGCCGCCAAGCGCGCGGAAGCGCAGCGGAGCCGGCTATTCGAGGAAATGGAGAGTGCGCTCCGTGGCCGGGACGAATTCATCGCGATGGCCACCCACGACCTCCGCAGCCCGCTCGGCGCACTCCAGCTCAAGCTCGAGCTGGTTTCCCAGCTGGCGCAGCGGCATGAGGGGCTCCCACCGGCCGAGCTGAAGCGTCATCTCGCGGGTGCGCAGGCGCAGGTCCACCAGCTCGGCGACCTGCTCGGCAAGCTGCTCGACACGACCCGGGTACGGTTTGGCCACCTGGTGATCCAGTGGGAACAGGTTGACCTCAGCGAGGTGGTCGAGGAAACGGTAGAGCGCCTGCGCCCCCAATGCGAGGCCGCAGACTGCGAGCTCAGCGTGGACGCCGCGCGCGGCATGGTGGGACTCTGGGACCGGATTCGCCTCGAGCAGGTGATCACCAACCTGGTTTCCAACGCGATCAAGTACGGGGACGGCTCTCCGATCGACATCAAGGTCACGGGGGATGCCAGGACCGCGCGGCTCGATGTCCATGACCGCGGCCCCGGCATCACGCCGGAAGACCAGGCGCGGATGTTCGCGGCGTTCGAGCGGGGTAGTTCTCGAGGCAGCGAGGGCTTCGGGCTTGGGCTCTGGATCGTGCGGCGGATCGTGGACGCGCTGGACGGGAAGATCTGGGTGCAGAGCGGGACGGGAAAGGGGTCCACTTTCACCGTCACGCTGCCGAGGGCGAGGGGGATGAAGCGGTTGCTGGTTAGCGGTTAGTGGTTAGCGGTGAATCACCGCCAACCACCAACCGACAACCGCTAACCGTCAGGACACTTTCTGCGGTTTCGGCGCCCCTTCCGGCCCGTTGTCCCAGTCCTGCACGGAGCTGATGTTCGGTAGGCCCCACTGGTGACCGTTCCAGCCGTCAAAGCCTTCCATCTTGAATGACCAGAACCCGGTGTTGAGGTCGCTGATCACGATCAGGCCATCCGCATTGCGAACCTGGACGCCCCAGGCGCCGTTCATGACCGACCCCTGCCCACCCCCGCCGCCCGCATGGGGACACTCGCAGGTGTAGAAGTAGCCGACGGTGTAGGGATTCGCCGGGTCCATCGTGTTGACCACCTGCAGCCCGTCCTCGTAGGCCGAGACGAACACGTAGGGCCAGCGGATCTCGAAGTTGTGAGACAGGTCCCTCCAGTCCGCGGTCCAGGCGCCGATCGGCCGGGAGATGTTCTTCACGGTGCCGTCGAGTCCCGGCTTGAGGTCGAAGATCCGCAGCGGCGCATACTGGTACTCGGTCTCGGTCCACGCGTAACGGCCGGTGGGCTCCACCATGAACGTGTGGCCGCGCTCGACGCCCGGAATGCCGGTGAGCGACGTAACCAGCTTCGGATTCTTCACGTCGGTGATGTCGTAGACGAAGTAGCCACCGACGCCGGCACCGTAGAACATGTCCCGCTTGTTGGCCACGTCGTACGCAATGTAGAAGTCATGGTAGGCGCGGGTGGAGCCACCGCGGGCGGTGTCGGGAAGCGGCACCTGGCCCACCAGGCCCGAATGGCCGTTCTGGCCGCCGGCCACCACCCGGTCGATGTCGTACATGTTGGCCCACGCGGACATGGTGCTGGTCACCAGCAGCGCTTCGCCGTTGGAATGCTTGTAACCGAAGCTCTCGTGGCAGCCGCCCGGATACTGCGGGATCCGGATGCGGGCGACTTCCTTGATGGTGGACGTGTCCGGCAGGCCGGTGATGTCCCAGGCGACCGCGCAGAGATCGGTGTTGGGGCCACCCTGCTGGAACTGGAACGCGTTGGTGAGATAGTACCGGCCGCGGCTCTTCAGGTAGATCGGGTTGAGCGCACCGGCGCCCTTGTGGAGCAGGCCGTTCTCGATCCGCCACGACCAGAGTATGAACGGCTTGGCCGGATCCTTGATGCTGATGATGTCCACGCCGGACGGCGTGAGCCGGTGCGCCGTGTATACATAGGGACGCGACAGCTCCTGCTCGATCGTGATGTCCGCCGTTTTCTCGACGGAATCGAGCGGGAGGTGCGACAGCACCTTGATGTTCTTGCTTCCGCCGGTTTTCACGCCGTCGATCACGTCAGTGAACGGCACCTGCTGGGCCGCGAGGGTCGCGGGGAACACCAGGACCGGCACCACCACGGCAAAGAACTTCCGAATCATTATTGCGCCTCCAGGATCACTTTCAGGTTATTCCCACCAGCCGACGTCGGCTTCGTAGCCGCATTCCTTGCAACGAGTCTGATCCGGTCGACCCATCAGCTCGCTCCGCTTGCTGCATGCAGGGCATACCACGTAGCGCTTGCCCAGCTTGTCCGCCGGATCGGGACGCTGGCCGAGACGGTCTACGATCGAAAAGTGGGGCGGCCGCTTATCCCGGATTTCGAGCAGGTTCCGCGGCACGTCCACTACCTGTACGCCCACCCGCAACGAAACCCGGTCCGGCACGTCGTCCCGGACCACCGGGTACCAGGTGCCATGCCGGAGGTTCTTGGAATACGGCGGCTGGACCGCCGCGTACACCCGGGCCCAGGCCCGGGCCTTCAGTTGTTCCGGAGAGACATTGGATGTCACGGTCTACACTCCTGCAGGGCGCAGGGTTCGCTGGGCGCGCCTCTTAGGATAATGCGCGGGCAGCCGGGGTCCAGAGGGCGCCACCAGGAACACCCCCAATGCAGGAAAATGGTACCGAAGGCGCCACTATATTCCTTGGTGTCACAACAGGTTTCGCGGGTGTGGTGGCAGGGATCGCAATCGAGGCACGTGAATGAACGACGAGACAATCGAGTTTCTAGTGATCATTAGCCCACCATACATCGCGATGCTTGCGCTTGCGATTGGTGGATTCTTCTTGCGCCGAAGCATTCTGCGGGAGGAGCGTCGCGAAGCCGAGCGCAAGGCGGTCGCGGGTGGACAACCGCGCTAGGACAGCCGCATCGAGTTCTCCAGTACCACCTTTTCGATCGGAAACCCGTAGGCGTCCCGCCGCAATCTCCACCGCGCCAGCTTCTGCAACGGCTTCTTCCACCCCGGCACCCGGTCCCACGCCAGCTCCTGGTAAAACTTGAACCGCTCCACCATCCGGAACTTCTTGGCGGTCACCCACGGCCCCGCTGAGCCAAAGAAGTCGAAGGTCGACCACTCATCGAGGCTCCGTGGAAGCTGGTAGCCCTGGCGCACCGCCTCCTGCGTGATCGCCGACCCGGGATAGGGCTTGAAGTAGAAGATCGCGGTCTCGAAATCAGGGCTCATCGCGCGCAGCCGTTTCACCAGCGCGAGCGAGTCGTCCATCATCTCATCGGTCTCATCCGGAAATCCCACGATGAACGGGAACTGGACCTTGATTCCGAACTGTTTGCACCGCCTGGCGGTGGCGAGGATCTGGTCGAGGGAGATGTCCTTCTGGATCCGCTTCAGCATTTCGGGGTTGCCCGACTCCACCCCCACCAGCACCCGCCGCAGCCCCGAGCGCTTGCACGTCTCGAGCACCGCGTCGTCGAGACGGGCGCACTGGTCCGCGCGCATCGTGGCGGCCCAGCTGATCGGCAGCCGCCGCCCGATGAACTCTTCCGCGATCGCCTGCACCCGCGGAGCCGAGGTGAAGAAGGTCTCGTCCTGGAAGTTCACGTCGGTAAAGCCGTACTGCTTCCAGAGCGCCTCGATCTCGCGGCCCATCCGTTCCGGCTCCAGCCCGATCCACCGCCGCTTGAACACGAACGGATCCGCGCAGAACGCGCACCGGAACTTGCAACCCTGCGACGCGATGTAGTCGAGCTGCTTCTTGCCCTTGAGCCGGTAGTAGCCGGGACTGTCCAGTAGCGTGTAGTCGTGGGGCGCGAAGGTGTTGATGTCCTCGAACGGACGCGATGGCTGGATCGAGGGGCGGGCTGGCGGGTTGGCAGGCTGGCGGGTGCCGGGGACCCATCCTTCGCGGAACGTGCAACCCAGGCAGCCTTCGAGCGAGTCGCCGCGCTCGAGGCGCGCCACGATCTCCGCGAACGTGATCTCGCCCTGGCCCTGGACCGTCACGTCCACGCTGAGTTCGTCGAGACACTCGGTGCCAAACATCGACGGGTGCCAGCCGCCCCAGATGATCGGCAGGTCGGGACGGGCGGCCTTCACCGCGCGCGAGACACTCACCGCGTCGCGGATGGGCATGCCGGTGAGCACCGTCATTCCCAGGCAGACGGCACCCTCCGCTTCCCGGAGCACCGCGGCCACCGGGTCTTCCTCGAGGCGCCCGTCCACGATCACCGGCTCGTATCGCTCGCGGTCGAGATGCGACCCGACCGCGAGGAGGGCGAGCGGCATCGTGTAGAACGACGCCACGGGATTGTAGAGGACAACCTTTCGCTTCATCGCCGCTCCAGCGCCAGCATGTAGTGATCACCCAGCCACGGGACCAGGGGCCATGTCTCGATGCGCCGCTCCAGGCGGTCCAGCCGGGCGACCAGGCCCGAGTGCTTCACGGCCCATTTCTCGGTATAGGGTGGCGGCACCAGTATCCCGAGCCCTCCGGTCTTCAGCACGCGGAACCACGGGTCGAACGCGCGCTTCACCTGCGAGATCTTCGGATAGTACACCTTCACGCCCCGCCACGTGGTGCCGCCCGGTTCCAGCCGGCGGAACGCCTTCCCGGGCTGTCCATGCGCGAGAAACCACGCCCACTCCCATGGCACGAAGGGTCCCACGACGCACAGGAACAGCCGACCGCCCGGCTTCACCAGCTCGCCCAGCGAGCGCGCGGCCGCCGGAACGTCCGTCACAAAGTTGAGGCCACCGAAATTCGAGAACGCTCCGTCGAACCCGGCACAAAACTCGTTCTTCAGCGTGGACGCCTGCTCGATGCCCATCTGGCGGAGCTCGATCCGCGCGCTGGCCTCCTCGGCCAGGATTTTTTTCCTCGCCATCTCCAGCATCCCGGCCGACGGATCGGTGGCGAGCACCCGCGCCCCGCGTTCCGCCAGGTGGAGGGCATCCTCACCGGTGCCGCACGACAGCTCCAGCACGAAGTCGCCACGGCCGAAGGCCGCATCGAGCCAGCGCCACATAGCGCGCCGGAAGAGGCGGCCCAGCAATCCCCCGAAATGCTCGTCATAGTCGTGGGCGAACTGGTCGAAGACGGCGGCGGGCACCCCCGGAATCTATCATGGCCCCCTCCCCCGTCGCGCTGCGGACCGATTCCCGGTAGCCTTCGATTCATGACCACGATGGCCCGGTTCCGGGCCGCCTACGCCGAGCACCGCGCCGCCGAAGGGCGCCGCGCGGGCGAGGCCGAGATGCTGGCGCTGCCATACCCGCAGTCCGGTCCCTGGACCCGGCAGTGGCAGGTGCGCGCCCGCTCGTGGGAGCGGTTCCTCTCGCGCATCGTCGAAAGCCGGGCCCGGGAAACAGGCCGGCCGCTCGAGATCCTCGATCTCGGCGCGGGGAACGGCTGGCTCTGCTACCGCCTGTCACAACGCGGCCATCGCCCGACGGCGATCGACTGGCGCGCGGACGCGGTGGACGGGCTCGCGGCTGCCGCGCCGTATCGCGGCTACCTCCCGGTCATGTTTCCCCGCCTCGGCGCGTCGTTCGAAAACCTCCCGCTGCGCGACCAGCGCTACGACCTCGTGGTCTTCAATGCCGCCATCCACTACACGGTGAACCTGGAGCGCACGCTGGCGGAGGCGGCCCGGGTTACCCGGCCCGGCGGGCGCATCGTGATCCTCGATTCGCCCTTCTATCGCTCCAGCACGGAAGGCGAGCGGATGGTCGCCGAGAAGCGCGCGGCGATGACCCGCGACCTTGGCGGCCGCGCCACGGACCTCCTGTCGCTTCCGGCGATCGAGTTCCTCACGCGCGAGCGCCTGGCCACATCGTCCGCCGGCCTCGGCTGGGAGCGGCACCGGGTCTGGTACCCGCTCTGGTACGAGTGGCGCGCGGTCGCCGCGCGGCTCAGGGGCGCCCGCGCCCCGTCGCGCTTCGACGTCTGGGAAGCGCGGGTTCGCTGATGGCCGACCTGCTCCTCACCCACGGCTACTTCCTCGCCGACGATCCCAAGGAACGCGAGATCATGAAGCCGTATCCCACCCTCGGCCTGCTTTACATCGCGGCCTGGCTCCAGGAACGTGGCATGTCGGTGGAAGTCTTCGACGCCACATTCGAGACCCGGGAGGGACTCGGGGCGAGGCTCGCCGCTGGAGCAGCGGGCGTGCTGGGCATCTACACCAACCTGATCACGCGGCGCGCCGTGCTGGACATCATCACCCGCGCCAAGGCGGCCGGCTGGACCGTGGTGCTGGGCGGCCCCGAGTCAGCCAACTACCCGGCGGAGTATCTCTCGCGCGGCGCGGACGTGGTGGTGGTGGGTGAAGGAGAAGAAACCATGGCGGAGCTTCTTCCCGCTCTCTCCGCTCGCGGTGCACATGCGTTGCACGGCATCCTGGGTGTCGTATTTCGTGATGACAGCGGCGCGATCGTGACGAATCCGGCGCGGCCACAGATCGCGGACATCGACAAGCTCCCGTGGCCGGCCCGCGGCCTGATCGACGTCCAGCGATACGTGGACGTCTGGCGCGAGCATCACCAGCTCGGAAGCGTGAACCTCATCACGGCGCGCGGCTGTCCCTACAAGTGCCGCTGGTGCTCGCACGCGGTCTTCGGTTATTCCCACCGCCGCCGCAGCGCTGCGGGCACGGCGGACGAGCTGGAACATCTCATTGAGACGTACCGGCCGGACGCTGCGTGGTATGCCGACGACGTGTTCACCATCCACCATCGCTGGCTCTACGACTACGCGGCGGAGCTGAAGCGGCGGGAGATCCGGATTCCCTTCGAGAC
>CAMDCH010000141.1:0-7069 GCA_945889655.1 bacterium HR33 | reverse complement strand
TGGCGTCGGACTCGATCACGAACATGGGAGTGTCCTGGGTGAGCTTGTCCCAGGTGATCTTCTCGTTGGGAGTGGCACCAGAGTACGAGCCGTACGACGTGGTGGAGTCGGAGATCTGGCAGAAGTACGCCCACGGCTTCGCTGGTTTCTGGAGATCGTACTTGATCGAGGGAACCACGCAGATCGGGAAGTCGCCCGCGATACCGCCACCGATCTGGAAGAAACCGACGCCCGCGCCGGAGGCGAGCTGTTCGTACTGGTCGTAGAAGGCGACCATGTACTCGATGCCCGACTTGGCGATCGAGGCCGAGCATTCCCGCGTTTTTACATACGATGCGAAGATGTTGCCGAAGGTTGAATCTTCGTAGCCCGGCACGACGATGGGCAACTTCGCCTTCGCGGCCGCGAGGAGCCAGCATTCATCGGCCGGACCTTCGTGCTGCGTCGCCGGAATGGCCTGGATGACTTCGTAAAAATACTCGTGCCAGAAGCGCCGCTCCTTCTTCTCGGTCGTGGTCTTCCACATCGGGACGATGATTTTTTCGACCGCGCGGAAGGCTTCGTCTTCCGGGATACTGGTGTCGGTCACTCGGCGCATGCGGGCGTCGAGGATCTTGGTGTCGTCTTCCTTGCGGAAGTAGCGGTACTCGGGGAAATCCTTGTAGCTGTGGTGCGCCACCAGGCGGAAGAGGGATTCTTCGAGGTTGGCGCCGGTGACGGACAGGCCGTGAATGAGTCCTTCCCGGATGGCGGGAGCGAGGACGATGCCGAGCTGGGCCGAGGACATCGCACCGGCCACAGCCCAGAACATTTTCCCGCCGGCTTCCATGTGCTTCCAGTACGCCAGCGTCGCGTCGCGCGTCGCCCGGGCGTTGAAATTCTGGTAGTTCTTCAGGACCATCTGTAGCACGGGAAGCGTCGAATCCGTCATGTCCCACCCTGTAGGGGAAGTGGCATTTCCACCATGAAACTATCGCGCCCGAAACAAAACGGCACCGGAGCGTGAGCCCCGGTGCCGTTCTTTCTTCAGTCCAGATCGTTTAGCTGATCTTGGCCTTCGAGCACTGCCCGGGGTTCTGGGCAGTGCTGAGATCGTTGACCGCGTACGCCAGCTTGCGGACCTTCGCGGGATTCCCGGCGGCCGAGGCCTGGGTGGTCAGGTCAGAGGCCAGCTTCGTGAGGGTCGTCCGGCGATCAGCGGCGGACTGCCCCTCGGCGCGAGACAGCGCGGCGCGCGCGGAGGCGATCTGCGTACCATCGAGCCCCTTGTCGCGCTCGAGCTGGTCGAGATACGAGCAGGCCAGCGGGAAGCTCGGCGGCCAGACCAGTTTCGGCTGGCCCTGGGGGTTCAGGTAGTCGTGCTGGACGGTCTTGGCGGCGAGCAGCTCGTTTTCCGAGATGAACTGGCTCGGGGTGAGGTCGACCACGTCGAAGCCGCGGGCGATCTCGGAGCTGTAGATACTGCCGTTGTACCAGTAGGCCGACCAGGTACCGCCGCTGACCAGGCGGGTCGTGTCGTTCGGGCCACGGTCGAAGTAGGCGATTTCCTTCACGTTCTTGCCGTCGGTCCAGTCAAAGACCGAGATGCCGCCCTGGTACCACGCCTGCACCATCACGTCGCGATCCGGAATCGGGATCAGTGAGCCGTTATGAGCGACGCAGTTCTCGAACTGGGTCTGCGGGGCCGCGATCTTGTAGTAGCCCTGGAGCTCCATCTTGGTGCCGTTGAGGCTGAAGATCGAGTTGGCGCCCCATTCCTTCGGATCACCCGCGCGGCACTTGGGGCTCGAACCGCCACCCCATTCGTCGGACCAGAGGATCTTGGTGGCGTCGTTGTTGAACGTCACCGAGTGCCAGGCGGTCATGTTGGTCGTATCGGTCACCTGCCCGATGCGCTTCGGATTCAGCGGGTCACGGATGTCGAGCAGGATGCCGTAGCCCTGGCAGGCACCGCCACCGATGCCAAGCTCGGGGTAGAGCGTGATGTCGTGGCACTGGTTGGGGCCGAGGTTGTTGGCATTGGCACCGCCACCGCCACCACCACCACCGGGCCCGCCGGGGGCCGGGAGACGCAGATTCGGCAGCGCCGTGCGGAGGGTCTGGCTGTCCGCGCGGGTTGCTGCGCCCGAGCCACCGCGGGCCTTCACGATGCTGTCGAGCAGGACTGTGGCGAGCTGCGGCTGAAGGATCGTTTCCTGGCCGTTCACCGTGCGAATGAAGCCACGGCGGCCGGCGCGGGCATCGGCCAGCTGGGCTTCGCGGGCAGCGATGTCGGCAGCGGATTCACCGTGCCGGGCGCCGGCGGCGGTCATACCTTCGAACACGCGGGCACGGCCGGCGATCGCGGCGGCCTTCGGGTTCGCGAGCGGTACCTTGATCACTTCCACGCGGAACTGGGCGGTGTTGGCGTTCTCGGCCGGCGTACCCGCGGAGCACTCCGCCACTTCACGGGGCGAACGGACGGCTGACGAGCCCGAGACGTAGATGTAGATGTTGTCCTTGTCCTTGGGATCCACTAGCACCGAGTGCGTGTGGGAGCCACGGCAGGTCTGGACGCTCGTGATGTACTTCGGATGCGCGATGTCCGTGATGTCGAAGATGCGGATGCCGCGGACCCGGTCGGGGCTCACGGTGTCCTGCACGCCCTGCGTGCCGCAGTCGAGCCGGGCGCTGGGGGCTTCGGCCGACATGAACAGCAGCTGCTGCTTGTAGACCGAGACGTCGTTCTGGGAAGCCGGGCAGACGTACGAGGACACGAGCACCGGCGAGGCCGGGTTCGACACGTCATAGATCTGGAAGCCGTAGTAGTTGCCCTGGACGGCGTACTTGCCGGTGAAGGCCAGGTCCGAATTGTTGGCGGCATCAAACCCGGTCGGTGTGATCGCATGGGCGGTGAGCTTGGCATTCCAGGGCGCCTCGGCGGCGTTCTGTCTGCCGGGCGCGAGGCCGACGCGGCTATCCGACTGGCCGTCGGCGCGGGTTGGCACCGTCACCGCGATGGTCGGGGCGGGACGCGCAGCAGCCGGGGCCGGCGCGGGCGCCGGGGCCTGGGCCGTGTTTGACGAAGGCGAGCAGGCGGCCGTTCCTGCCAGCATCATGAGAAGAACACCAGATCGGGACGTCATGGAAACCTCATTAAGGAGACAGGTGGTGAGGGGAGGTAAAAGGTGGAGCGCTGTCATAGGAAGCGCAATCCTTAGAGAGCGCAACTGGTCGGCGGCCTCGCGGGACGTGGTGAAAATGCGTAATGTCCTCCATCATTACACACCTCAACACTGGAGCGGTCCTCGTGCGCCTGTCATCCCTCGTCGGGCTGGGCCTGTTTGCCATCGCTTGCGCCCCGCAGCCCAGAACGCCAGCCGCCCTGTCCGCGGCGGAGCTCGATTCCGTGAAGGCGGTGGACGTTGCCTTCGCGGCGGCCATGAATGCGAAGGATACCGCGGCACTGTTCGCGCTCTATGCGGACGATTCCAAGCTGATGCCCCCCGACTCTCCGATCATGGAGGGCGCGGCTGGGCATCCGTTCATTGCCGGCTTCGTCAGCAGTGGCGTGAGCGACTTCGCGCTCGCGCCGAGCACGGCCTACGGCGTAGGTGACCTGGCGTATATCGTCGGGACGGCCAGCTTCAAAATGGGCGGCGCTTCGCAGACGATGAAGTACGCGGAAGTCCTGCGGAAAGGCACCGACGGCAAGTGGCGCTATGTCGTGGACATGTTCAGCGGAGTTACCCCGCCGACCCCTGCGGCGGCGCCAGCCAAAAAGAGGTAATTCGATCCTGGGGTGCTGGGGCGATATGACCTCAGCACCCGGAAGGCTCCACTCCGTTGACACGCACGACCACCGCGCGGATCGCTGGCTTCACCTTCCTCTCCCCGCCAGTGGGGCACGATGACATCCGACCAGATGCTCTGGCACGTTAACCTTTGGAGCACCTATGGCACCGAGGCACCTCTACCTCGCCTTGTGCATGGCGGGCACGATTCTCCCCTACTCTCAGTTCATTCCCTTCCTCCGTGAATACGGCCTCGCTCCATCCACCTTTCTTGCCCAGCTCTTCGCGAACCACATCTCCGGCTTCTTTGCATGGGATGTCATAGTCTCGTCGGTGGTGCTGTGGCTATTCGTTGCGGTGGAAGGCCGCCGCGCCCGAGTGCGACACCTCTGGGCGCCGATCGTAGCCAACCTTGCCGTCGGCGTCTCCCTCGGCCTTCCGTTGTTCCTCTATCTTCGTGAGACGAGGAATGCCGGGCCCGCGTCCGAAGACAGGATCGCGCCCTGAAGAGCCTGCCCCGAGCGAAGCGAGGGGGCGCGCTCGGCGCGGTGCTGAAGCACTGTCCGGGTCATGCGAAGTTGGGTACCAGAATCGACCATACTGGAGGACTATCAGATGAAGACCGCGAATGCCCGGTTCGCCATCAAGAGCTGGGAAGAGAAGCCTTACAGTGAAGGCCCCGACCTGCCCAAGCTCACCAGGGCCAGCGTCACCAAGACCTACACCGGCGACGCAGAGGGTGAAGGAAAAGTCGAGTATCTCATGATGTACCGACCCGACAGCTCAGCCTCGTTCGTTGGGCTCGAGCGGGTCACGTGCAAGCTGCGAGGCAAGAGCGGCAGCTTTGTCCTGCAACGCACCGGCGTGTTCGAAGGTGGCATGGCAAAGGAGTCCTACTCTGTCATTCCAGGCTCCGCGACCGGAGATCTGAAGGGGCTGGTGGGCGAGGGCAAGACGTCCGTGGGCCACGGCATGGAGCATCCGTTCTCCCTGGAATACGAACTGGCGTAGCGGAGTGCGTTTACTGCGGCACCTCACCTGGCGACGTGTCCTGGCCCTGGCGTTTGGACTCATCGTCGTCCTCGTGCTCATGGGCCGGCAGATGAATGCGAACAAGATCGGCGGGCAGCAGTCAGCCGAGCCGTTTCGCATCGCCGGCAACTTCTACTACGTCGGCGCGAGTGACGCCACAGCCTACCTGATCACCGGGCCCGAGGGGCATATCCTGCTCGACACCGGCTATCCCACCACCGCGCGCATGGTCATGGCGAGCATCGAGAAGCTTGGCTTCAAGGTGAGCGACATCAAGGTGCTCCTCAACTCCGAGCCGCATCCCGATCATGGAGGCGGCTTCGCAGTTCTCCAAAAGGCGGTCCCGGGTGCCCACTTGTGGGCCAGCGAAGCGAGCGCCGTTACCCTCGCGTCCGGTGGCGACGATGCGGACGCCCTCCTTCCCTTCAGGATCCTTGTCAGGCTCGGGCTCGTCGGTTATCCGCCGGCGCGCGTCGACCACCAGTTCCACGACGGCGATGCGATCCGCGTCGGGCCCCTCGCGCTTACCGCGCACATCACCGGCGGCCACACGCGGGGTTGCACCTCATGGTCGTTCGCGGTCCAGGACGGCGACCGCACACTGAACGTGGTGAGCGCCTGCGACATCGAGATACTGGCCACGACGCGTTATGCGGAGCAGGAGGCTGACCTCGAACACAGTTTCCGCGTGCTACGGAGTCTCCCCGTCGACATCTGGGTGACCGCGCACGCGAGGCGGTGGGGCCGGTACCGCAAGTTCCTGGCGAGCGCCTCGGCGAAGAATCCCGTGGACCCGTTCATCGACCCCGTGGGCTACCGCGCATTCATCGACACCGCCGAAACGAGGCTCCGCCTGGGACTGATGCACTAGGCCCGGAAACCGGCACCAGTAGTAGTTATCCCGTCCGGACAGGTAGTGAAGGGCCAACCCCTCGCGTTCACCACAGTAATTCCGGCGCGCCGAGCGGCGCGAGTGGAGCCGGAGACGACGCTGCGGGTGGAGTAGGGTCGGGTCGGAACCATGGGTTCGGCGGGTAAACCCGCCACTCGGCTGGACAACCGCTAAAGCGGTACGGCGGTGCTTTCCCTGAGCCTATGATCTGGTCGCCTTGGCGACCAATAGCCGAGAGGCGGCTTTAGCCATCGAACGAGAGCGCCTCCTTGCGACGCGATCCAGTCACTCGCAGGTTAGTCGTGATGACACCCCCAAAAGCCCCCTTCTTTCCCTCGCGGTCGCGAGTGCTGGTGGGTGGCCTGATCCTGGTGGCGGCCCTCGGGCTCACGTGGGGCAAGTGGTACTCCACCCGGGAAACACTCCAGGTGCTCGAGTGGTTCGAGCAAAACGCTACCCCGAGAGACTCGGTGGGCTATAGCAACGCGCTCTACCACGCCACCTGGGCGCAAGCAGAACAGGACAACCGCTGGGGGCTGGGCGGGTATTTCATGACTGGCACCATCGTGGCCGTCATCGGAGCCAGCCTGATGTGGTCCGCCCGCCGTCGCAACGCGCCCTGAAGAGCCTGCCCCGAGCCCCTCGTTGCACTCGGGATAAACTCCGCGAGGGGGGACGCGCTCGGCGAGGTGCTTAAGCACTGTTAGGGACACACTTCAGCCTCGTACCCTGCAACAGCGGCTCGACTATCCGAGCTGATCGGCCCTAGAAACCCATGGAGACACTGTGAGACCAACCCATCGCTCGCTCGCAATCTTCGCAGTCGTCGCTATCACGATCGGCTGGGCCGCGGTCCCCGCGATCGCCCAATCGCCGTCCCCCGCCTGGGCGCCTCTCATCAGGGCATCGGAGGACTGGGTGGACATCGACACAGCGCGGATCACCCGGGGTGCGACACCAGAGGTCAGCCTCCGTTGGCACTACGGGGAGTCGCGAGGGGCGTCGCAGTTCCGGATCGAACGGCAGCAGGTCAACTGTGTCAGCGGACAGTACCGGATCGTGGCCGCCCAACGGGTCGAATTGAACGACGGCGGGCCGACGGATTATTCCAGCGTCGCGCTCACTCCCGGAGAAGCGGCGTGGATCCGGCCTTCGTCCGGCAGCATCGCCGCTCAGGTGCTGCGGGCGGTGTGTCTCCGGGTGCGCAGCTGAGTGAGAGCTACGGCGTCAGCGCCGTGATGTCGCAGGAGATCGCGCCCTTAAAGGCGCGCTCGGCGAGGTGCTTAAGCACTGCTCGGTACTGACCTTAGATCCGTATAGTCTTTTAGGACCGCGCCGAGCGCGGGCTTGAGCCCGCGACTCGCGCCACGGC
>CAMDCH010000140.1:0-7113 GCA_945889655.1 bacterium HR33 | reverse complement strand
ACGCGTTGTCATCGTACTCTTCCCGCGCCACGCCAACCACCGAGAAGTCGTCCGGCAACAACCCGTGCTTCAGCAGGTCCATCAGCGCGGGCATCAGCTTGCGCTTGGTAAGGTCGCCGCCGGCGCCAAAGATGATCATGACGCAGGTCTCGGCTTTTCTCAGGGAGCTCACGGGCGTGCGCATCACCTCTTCGATGCGCGCCATGACCGACAGCCGTTCGGTCACGTTTTCTTGACCGCGTGCCCGCCGAACTGGTTCCGCAGCGCCGCGATCACCTGGGCGCCGTACGACTCCTCCTGGCGTGACCGGAAGCGCATCAGCAGGGAGAGCGTGATGACCGGGGCCGGTACATCGAGATCGGCCGCTTCCTGCACCGTCCAGCGGCCTTCGCCAGAATCGTTCACGAATCCCTTGATGCCGGCCAGGTCCGCACCTTCGGCAAAGGCGCGCTCGGCCAGCTCGTTGATCCACGAACGCACCACGCTGCCCTTCTGCCAGAGTCCCGCGATGCGGCGCAGGTCGAGCTTGTAATCCTTGGAGGCATGCAGGATCTCGTAGCCCTCCGCGTACGCCTGGAGCAGGCCGTACTCGATCCCGTTGTGCACCATCTTCACATAGTGACCCGCACCGGACGGACCCACGTGGGAGTACCCACCGCGCGGGGCCAGGGTCTTGAAGATCGGCTCGCAGTGCTTCACCGCCTGGTCCGGCCCGCCCACCATCAGGCAGTAACCGTTCTCCAGGCCCCAGATGCCACCGCTCGTTCCCGAGTCGATGAACGCGACGTTGTGCTCGGCGCACCGCGCGTGGCGGCGCTGGGTCTCGTGAAAGTTGGAATTGCCGCCGTCGATGACGATGTCGCCCTCTTCGAGCATGGGGAGCAGCTCGTCGAGCGAGGCGTCCACCGGCGCGCCGGCCGGCACCATCAGCCAGACGATCCGGGGCCCTGTCAGCTTGCCGACGGCATCCTTGAGGTTGCGCGCGCCCTCGGCACCGTAGCCGACGTGCGTCTTCACGGCTTCGGCGCTGCGGTCGTAGGCCACGACCTGGTGCCCGCCCCTCAGCAGTCGCTGCACCATGTTGCCACCCATTTTGCCGAGGCCAACCATGGCCAGGCGCATGCCCTTTGCCCCGGGCTTGCGCCCGGCGCCTTTACCACCGGCCCGTTTGCCTGCGGCGCCCCCGGGCTTGCGCCCGGGGTTGGGGCTTGCAACACGAGCGACGGCCTTGCGCGAAGGCTTGGTGCGGGCGCGCTTGCTCACATTTCCTCCAATAGTGCGAGTCCCTCAACTCGAATAGCCGGTCTACCGCGCTTCCGTAGTGCCTGCAAATCGCCCTCGGCCTGGGCAGCCTCGAGCGCACCGAATGTGAAGCGTTCCCCGGGGATGGGAAGGTCCCGGTCCAGTTTCGAGGTCACCTGGAGGAAATGCCCCACCGGCGGGCCGCCCTTGTGGAGCTGGCCGGTCGAGTGCAGGAACCGGGGACCGTACCCCACGGTCGTCGCCACCTTGAGCCGGTCGCGCAGCTTCAGCCGGATGACCGCCAGCCGCCGGTCCATCTCGTCGCTGGGCGGCAGGTAGGCCATGATGGCAAGGTAGTCACCAGGCTTGATGCCCTCCACGAACTTCTCGAGATCCTGTTTTGACGCGGCGGGCACGGGCTTCGACTTCCCCTCCAGCACCGCCTTGGTGTTCGCCTTGCTCTCCGCCACGTTCGGCTGGTCGAAGGGATGAATGCCCAGCACCGCCCCGGCGACCGCCGTGGCCAACTCCCAGCGGAAGAACTCGGCACCCAGATCATAGGCGCTGTCCAGTGACAACCGGATCACGGGGTGCCCGACCGCTGCCAGCGCATCGAGCTTCGCCTCCACGCCCTTGTCCTGCTCCGCCGCGAGCGCGATGGAGACAAAGACGCGGTCCGCCGCATACACACTTGAAGCACCGAGCGGCTCGTCCGCGACGGGCAGGATGCCCGTGGCATTCTTTCCGGTGCTTTCGGCAATCAGCTGTTCCACCCAGAGGCCATACGTCGCAATGGACTTCGACAGCACGAAGGTGAGCTTGTTGCGCTTCGCGAGCGCTGCTTCGCCCATGAGCACGCCGAGGGAGGCCGCGGGATTCTGGAACACCGGCACCAGCGGGCCGCAGTTCTCCGCCATCCGCAAGGCGCTCTTGAGCAGCTTTCCCACGTCGATCCCGATCAGCGCGGCCGGGACCAGCCCGAAATACGAGAGCGCCGAATACCGTCCCCCGATGTCGGGGGGATTGGCGAATCCCTTCCGGAAGCGCCGCTCGTTGGCGAGATGAACGAGCGGAGTGCCGGGGTCGGTAATGGCGACGAACTGCGAACCCTTCTTACCCGTCCGTTCCCAGAAATACCGGAAGAACGAGTCCGACTCCTGCGTCGTACCGGACTTGCTCGCGATCAGGAAAAGCGTTTTCGCGAGATCACCGGTTTGTTCGACCTCCGCGATCCTGCGCGGGTCAGTGCTGTCCAGCACGAACAGCGACGGGTAGCCCTTTCGCCGTCCGAACGTCCTCCAGAGCACCTCGGGCGCGAGGCTCGAGCCACCCATGCCGCAGAGCACGACCCGGTCGAACTCTTTCCTGGCTTCATTGGCAAAGGCGGTGAGTCCCGCCACCTGCGTGGACATGAACTCCGGGACCGTGAGCCATCCCAGGCGGTCGCGGATCTCCGGCGTTTCCGGATCCTTCACCCACACGGTCGGGTCCTTCACCCAGGTCCGCCTGATGACCTGCCGCGCATCGAGGTCGTCCAGGCGCCGGGCGATGCTCGCATCGAGGGCACGCACCTGCGCCGATGAGCGCGGCGGTGACTTGAGTGCCAGCGCTTCGCGCTTGGTACCGATCACCCTGAGGAGCGCATCGAACGACTGCGCGAACTTCTTGACCCCGTCCTCTTCCAGGAACCGCGCGACATCCGCCATGTCCACCCCGGCGGCGGCGATCGCATCGAGCACCTTCCGGGCTTCCAGCCCCACAGACGGCAGCGTCTTCTGCGCGTGCCCATGGTCCTCGAACAACGCCAGCGTCGCCGGCGGCAACGTATTGATCGTATCCGGACCGACCAGGGAATCGACATAGAGCACGTCGGAGTACGCGGGATTCTTGGTGCCGGTGCTGGCCCAGAGGAGCCGCTGGGGACGGGCGCCCTTGTCCTTCAGCGCCTTCCAGCGGGACGACTTGATCATCTCCAGGTACTTCGCGTAGGCGAGGTGGGCATTGGCCACCGCGGCCTTGCCGGCGAGGGCCGCCCCGCCGGTGCGCTGCTGGAGGCGCTTGTCTCCCTCGGTATCCACGCGACTCACGAAGAACGACGCGACCGACGCGACCCGGTCGATCGCCCGGCCGACCTTCACCCGGGTCTCGAGCGCATCCAGGTAGGCGTCCGAGACTTTCAGATAGTGGTCGATGGAGAACAGCAGCGTGATGTTGACGTTGATGCCGTCGGCAAGAAGCCGTTCGATGGCCGGCCACCCCTGCTTCGTGCCGGGCACCTTGATCATCAGGTTGGGGCGGTCCACGGCGGACCAGAGCCGCCGCGCTTCGGCGATCGTCCCCTCCGTATCCCGCGCGAGCGTGGGTGAGACCTCCAGCGAGACGAACCCATCCGCCCCGCCGGTGCGGTCGTACACCGGGCGGAAGACGTCCGCCGCTTCCCGGACATCCTCGACCGCGATGCTCTCGAACACGTCCGCGTCCGATTGCGAGGACTTGAAGCGGCCGAGCGCCTCGTCGTAATCCGCGCTGTCCCCGATGGCCGCTTCGAAGATCGTGGGATTGGAGGTCTGTCCTCGCAGCCCGCGATCTACCAGCGCCTGGAGCTCACCCGAGCGGGTCATTCCCCGGCGGAGATAGTCGAGCCAGACGCTCTGGCCGAGGTCGGAGAGTTGTTGCATGCGGGTTTTGCCGGGAGCTACGGAGGTGTTCATGAAGTCCCTCTTGGAGGTGCGAGGTGTGAGGTGCGAGGTGCGAGGTGGGGGCACGATGACCCCTCGAACCTCGCACCTCGAACCTCGCACCTAAAGCAGTGCTTGCACTTTCTTCACGGCATTCTCGACTGTCAGCCCGTACTCCTGATAGATCCGCTGGTATGGCGCCGAGGCGCCGAATTTCTCGATACCGAGGACATCACCCTTGTCCCCGACCAGCCGGTACCAGGACATCGGGTGCGCCGCCTCGATGGCCAGGCGGGTGCGCACGGCGGGCGGCAGCACCTGGTCACGGTATTCGCGCGATTGTTTATGGAACAACGCGTGGCTCGGCATGCTGACCACCCGCGTGGGGGTCCCAGCCGCGTCGAGCTTGTCCTTGGCGCCCATCGCAATGGATAGCTCTGACCCGCTCGCCATGATGATCGCGCGGGGCTGGCCACCGGCGGCGTCCGCCAGCACGTAGCCGCCCTTCGCCGCGCCCGAAGCGGCTCCGTATTTCGAGCGGTCGATGAGCGGGAGTTTCTGACGGGTGAAAACGAGAGCCACCGGGCCACCACGGTGCTTGATGGCGACGCGCCAGGCTTCCACGACCTCGTTGGAATCACCGGGCCGGAAGTCGATAAGGTGAGGGATCGTCCGCAACGTGCTCATCATCTCCACCGGCTGGTGGGTGGGACCGTCTTCACCGAGCCCGATGGAATCGTGGGTGTAGACGTAGATGACGTGCTGCTCCATCAGCGAAGCCAGCCGGATCGGTGGCCGCATGTAGTCGGAGAAGATCAGGAAGGTGGCGCCGTAGGGCATCACGCCCTTGTGCAACGCCATGCCATTCATCACTGAGCCCATGCCGTGCTCGCGGATACCCCAGTGCATGTTGCGACCGGCGGGAGTGGCGGCCGCGAAGTCGCCGGCGTCCTTCATCAGGGTGAGGGTCGACCCTGCGAGGTCCGCCGACCCGCCGATGAGCTCAGGCAGCCTTGATGCGATCGCATTCAGGACCTTCCCCGACGCCGCGCGGGACGCGACCGAGCCGTCCTTCTCCGTGAATACCGGCAGCGCGCTTTCCCAGTCGGCAGGCAGCTCACCCTTGAGCCGGCGTTCGAATTCCTTCGCCTGGGCCGGGAACTCGGCCGCGTAGGCATCACGCGCCTTCCCCCACTCGCGCTCGTGCTTCGAGCCGCGGCGTTTGGCCTTTCGCCAATTCGCCAGCGCCTCTTCCGGCACGTAGAAAGGCTCATGCGAGCCGATCTTCAGGTTTTCCTTGGTGAGCCTGATCTCTTCGACGCCGAGCGCTTCGCCGTGCGCCTTCTCGGTGTTGGCCTTGTTGGGACTTCCGTAACCGATGATCGTGCGCACGATGATGAGCGACGGCTTGTCGGTCACCTTCTGCGCCTTCCTGATGGCCCGGTCGATGCCCGCGAGGTCGTTCCCGTCGTCCACCTTCAGGACATGCCAGCCGTATGCCTCGAAGCGCTTCTTCGCGTCGTCGGAACAGGCCAGCTCCGTATTGCCCTCGATCGTGATGTGATTGTCATCGAAGAACCCGATCAGCTTCCCCAACTTCAGGTGGCCGGCCAGCGACGCGGCCTCGTGGGAAACGCCTTCCATCAGGTCGCCATCGCTGGCGATGAAATAGGTGTGGTGATCCACCAGGGCGTGGCCCGGCTTGTTGAACACGGCCGCCAGGTGCGCCTCGGCGATGGCCATGCCCACGGCGTTCCCCATCCCCTGCCCCAGGGGCCCGGTGGTCGTTTCGACGCCGGGAGTCAGCCCGTGCTCAGGATGTCCGGGCGTCTTGCTTCCCCACTGCCGGAAGTTCTTGACCTCCTCCAGCGAGAGCTCATAACCGGAGAGATAGAGGAGGCTGTACAGGAGCATCGAGGCATGGCCGCAGGAGAGGACGAAGCGGTCGCGGCCGGCCCAGTCAGGATTTGAGGGATTGTGGCGGAGGTGCTTGTTCCACAGCACGTAGGCCAGCGGGGCCAGCGCCATGGGCGTTCCCGGGTGCCCGGATTCCGCCTTCTGCACCGCGTCCATCGACAGGACCCGGATGGCATTGATGCTGAGCTGGTCGAGGGTGGACTTGTCCGGCGTTACGGCCTGCGTCATTGGAGGGCAAGCTCCGGCGCAAAACGTTCTTGACGGGTGAGTGGTGCGTCGTGAAAGCTGCTCGGAAGGGTGCGGCTAGGCCAGTCCGGCCGCGGCGGCGCGGTCCAGTATCCAGGTCCCCTCGCGGGCGAGCTGGGCTGGGATGACCCGGGGCTCCAACGGCCCCTTGAGGGCCCGCACCACCATGTCCGCCTTGTCCGCCCCAGTTACCAGGACCAGGACCGAACGGGCCGAGGCTATCACCGCGGGCGTGATGGTAAGGCGGGCGGCTGGGGGCTTGGGCCCGATAACCGGCACGACCTTACGGCTACGCTCGTCCAGCGCGGGCGAACCCGGGAACAGCGAGGCCGTGTGACCGTCAGGGCCCATGCCCAGGATCAGCAAATCGAGCTGGTCCGGAAGGGCCCGCTCATACTCCAGCGCCGCCAGCTCGCGGTCGGCGCGTTCCGCCTGCATCCGGAACACCTGCGATTCCGGTATCCCGACATGGCGCAACAGGGCTTCCCGCGCGGCGCCGAAGTTGTTGTCGGGATGGTCCGGCGGGACAGCGCGCTCGTCCCCGAAATAGACCGAGGTCCCACTCCACGGCACGGAATTCCTGAACGGCTCCTTCGCCAGGGTCCCGTAGACCGGCCGAGGCGTGGATCCTCCGGCGAGCGCCAGGCTGCACCGGCCCTGCTTCTCCACAGCGCGGCTGATGGCGTCCGCGATCCAGCCCGCGGCTTCACGTTCGAACTGCTCGCGGTCCACGACGACCCGGTTGGTGGCCGTCATTTCGGCGCGATCTCCACGACCGCCTCTTTCAACGCTATGGGCCAGCGAACCGTGATTGACTCGCCCTGGAGTGTCTCGTCCAGACCCCGCTCGGACTTGGCCACAGTCTGAATCGCGTAGGTCCAGAGCGGGGCGTCGGGGGCGGTGATCATCGCGACCTTGCGCGCCAGCGACAGTTCCGTGGAGAAGAGCGCATCCGCAGGCAAGCCTATGGGATTCCATTGATAGTGCACTCGCACAGCCCCATTCGTCTCGAACCGCAGCCGTTTTTCGG
>CAMDCH010000139.1:0-7116 GCA_945889655.1 bacterium HR33 | reverse complement strand
ACGTCATGGTCGACCAGCTCAACTCGTTCGCCTCGGAAGTGACCCGCGTGGCGCGCGAGGTGGGTACCGAGGGCAAGCTGGGCGGGCAGGCGGCGGTGCCGGGGGTGGGCGGAACGTGGAAGAACCTGACGGACTCCGTGAACTCGATGGCGTCCAACCTCACCGGCCAGGTCCGCAACATCGCCGACGTGGCGACCGCCATCGCGATGGGCGATCTCTCCCGCAAAATCACGGTGGACGTGAAGGGCGAAATCCTCGAGCTGAAAAACACCATCAACACGATGGTGGACCAGCTGAACGCGTTTGCGTCGGAAGTGTCCCGCGTGGCGCGCGAGGTGGGTACGGAAGGGAAGCTGGGCGGCCAGGCGACCGTGCACGGCGTCGCCGGCACGTGGAAGGATCTGACCGACAACGTAAACTCGATGGCCTCCAACCTCACGGGCCAGGTCCGCAACATCGCCGACGTGGCGACCGCCGTGGCCAAGGGGGATCTCTCCCGCAAGATCACGGTGGACGTGAAGGGCGAAATCCTCGAGCTGAAGATCACGCTGAACACGATGGTGGACCAGCTGAACGCGTTCGCGTCGGAAGTGTCCCGCGTGGCGCGCGAAGTGGGTACCGAAGGCAAGCTGGGCGGTCAGGCCGAGGTGCTCGGCGTCGGTGGTACGTGGAAGGATCTCACGGACAACGTGAATTCCATGGCCACCAACCTCACCGGCCAGGTCCGTAACATTGCCGAGGTGACGACCGCCGTGGCGCTGGGCGACCTGTCCCGCAAGATCACGGTGGACGTGAAGGGCGAAATCCTGGAGCTCAAGAACACCATCAACACGATGGTGGACCAGCTGAACGCCTTCGCTTCCGAAGTGACGCGCGTGGCGCGCGAGGTCGGCACGGAAGGCCGGCTCGGGGGCCAGGCGCTCGTACCCGGCGTCGCGGGCACTTGGAAGGACCTCACCGATAATGTGAACTCGATGGCCTCCAACCTCACGGGCCAGGTTCGCAATATCGCGGACGTGGCCACGGCCATCGCGCGCGGCGACCTCTCCCGCACGATCACGGTGGACGTGAAGGGAGAAATTCTCGAGCTCAAGAACACCATCAACACGATGGTGGAGCAGCTCAACGCCTTTGCCTCAGAAGTCTCCCGCGTGGCGCGCGAAGTCGGCACCGAGGGCAAGCTGGGCGGCCAGGCGACCGTCCCGGGTGTCGCGGGTACGTGGAAGGACCTCACAGACAACGTGAACTCGATGGCCTCCAACCTCACCGGCCAGGTCCGCAACATCGCGGAAGTCACCATCGCGGTCGCCAACGGCGACCTCTCGCGCAAGATCACGGTGGACGTGCGCGGCGAGATCCTTCAGCTGAAGGAAGCGATGAACACGATGGTGGAGCAGCTGCGCTCCTTCGCGTCCGAAGTGACGCGCGTGGCGCGAGAGGTTGGTACGGAAGGACGCCTGGGCGTGCAGGCGGTGGTGCCGGGCGTGGCGGGAACGTGGAAGGATCTCACGGACTCGGTCAACGCGATGGGCGCCAACCTCACGGCCCAGGTGCGTAACATCGCCGAGGTGACGACGGCCGTGGCCCGCGGAGACCTCTCGCGGAAAATCACGGTGGACGTGAAGGGCGAGATCCTGGAGCTCAAGAACACCATCAACACGATGGTGGACCAGCTCCGGTCGTTCGCGGCGGAAGTGACTCGCGTGGCGCGCGAAGTGGGCACCGAAGGCAAGCTGGGCGGCCAGGCGGTGGTGTCGGACGTGGCGGGCACGTGGAAGGATCTCACGGACTCGGTGAACATCATGGCGGTCAACCTGACCGACCAGGTGCGCGGCATCGTGAAGGTGGTGACGGCGGTCGCTACCGGAAACCTCCGCCAGAAGCTCACGGTGGAAGCCAAGGGCGAAGTGGCGGCGCTGGCCGAAACCATCAACAACATGACGGACACGCTCGCGACGTTCGCGGAGCAGGTGACCAACGTGGCGCGCGAAGTGGGCGTGGAAGGGCGCCTCGGCGGCCAGGCGAACGTGCCGGGCGCCGCGGGTACGTGGAAGGACCTCACCGGCAACGTGAACCTGCTGGCGGCGAATCTCTCCACGCAGGTGCGCGCGATCGCGGAAGTGGCCACCGCGGTGACCAAGGGCGATCTCACCCGGTCGATCCAGGTGGACGCCCGCGGCGAAGTGGCGGACCTCAAGGACAACATCAACACGATGATCGGCAACCTGCGCGCGACGACCGAGTCCAACCGCGAGCAGGACTGGCTGAAGACCAACCTGGCCAAGTTCGCGCGCATGCTCCAGGGCCAGCGCGACCTGGTCACCGTGGGCCGGACGCTGCTGTCCGAGCTGGCCCCGCTGGTGAACGCCCAGCAGGGCACGGTCTACCAGATGGAGCGGGACACGGGCGACGACGGCGGGCGGGGCTGGCTCATCCCGCTGGCCGGCTACGCCCAGGGCGCGAACCAGCTCCGCCGCGTGGCCATGGGCGACGGGCTGGTAGGGCAGTGCGCGCTGGAGCAGCAGCGCATCCTGCTGGACCGCGTCCCGCGCGGCTACACGCGCGTCCGGTCGAGCCTTGGCGGCGCCTGGCCGACCAACATCGTCGTGCTCCCCGTGCTCTTCGAGGGCGAAACCAAGGCCGTCATCGAGCTGGCGTCACTGCACCCGTTCACCCAGACCCACCTGATGTTCCTCGAGCAGCTGACGCAGTCGATCGGTGTCGTGATGAACACCATCGAGGCCACCATGAGGACGGAGAACCTGCTGCAGCAATCGCAGCAGCTCACCACCGAGCTCCAGACCCGGCAGGCCGAGCTCCAGCAGACCAACGAAGAGCTGGCATCCAAGGCCAAGCAGCTGGCGGAGCAGAACGTGGAAGTGGAGCGGAAGAACAAGGAAGTGGAGCAGGCACGGCGCGCGCTGGAGGAAAAGGCGGCGGAGCTGGCGCTCACCTCCAAGTACAAGTCGGAGTTCCTGGCCAACATGTCCCACGAGCTCCGGACCCCGCTCAACTCGATCCTGATTCTCGGCCAGCAGCTCGCGGAGAACCCGCAAGGCAACCTGGCCAACAAACAGGTCGAGTACGCCCGCAACATTCACTCGGCGGGCACCGACCTCCTCACCCTGATCAACGACATTCTCGACCTGTCGAAGATCGAGTCCGGCACGGTCACGGTGGACGCGGAAGAGATCACGTTCACGTCGCTGCATGACGGGGTGGAGCGGACGTTCCACCACATCGCGGAGGCCAAGACCCTGGCGTTCCATGTGGACATGGACCAGGGCCTGCCGAAGACGTTCACGACCGATACGAAGCGGCTCCAGCAGATTCTCAAGAACCTGCTGTCCAACGCCTTCAAGTTCACGGCCCAGGGCCACGTGGCCATGACCGTGCGGCAGGTGACGGAAGGGTGGACGACCGATCACCCGGTGCTCCCGTACGCACCCAGCGTGGTCGCGTTCGCGGTGACCGACACCGGCATCGGTATCGCGCCCGAGAAGCAGAAGCTCATCTTCGAGGCGTTCCACCAGGCGGACGCAGGCACGAGCCGGAAATACGGAGGGACGGGCCTTGGCCTGGCGATCAGCCGTGAACTCGCGACCTTGCTGGGCGGCGAGATCCGGCTGGTGAGCGTGCCGGGCCAGGGCAGTTCCTTCACACTCTACCTGCCCATGGCCTACATGGGCCCGGCTCGCGCCGGCGGCCCAGCCGGTGCGGCGGCAGCAGCGCTGGCGGTGCCTCTGCTGCCGGTCCTCTCGGTCGTCAAGGTCGCGGAGTCGGTGGCGGACGACCGCGACACGATCGAGCCCGGGGACTCCGTCCTGCTCGTCGTGGATGACGACCCGCATTACGCCCGCGTGCTGCTCGGCCTGGCGCGGGACAAGGGCTTCAAGGGCATCGTGGCCAATCGCGGGCACACGGCACTGTCGCTGGCCCGCGAATACCTGCCCACCGCCATCACGCTGGACGTCTTCCTGCCGGACATGCTGGGCTGGACCGTGCTGAACAACCTCAAGCTCGACCCTGCCACCCGGCACATCCCGGTGCAGATGCTGTCGATCGAAGAGGAGCGGCAGCACGGGCTCGCGCACGGCGCCTTCTCCTACCTCGTAAAGCCGGCGACCACCGAGGACCTGGAGGGTGCGTTCGACCGGATCAAGACCTACGTCACCCCGCACACCAAGCGGCTCCTGGTGGTGGAGGACAACGACATCGAGCGGCAGAGCATCGTGGAGCTGCTGGCGCACGACGATATCGAGGTGACCGCGGTGGGCACGGGGAGCGAGGCGCTCCACATGCTGTTCGAGAACGCCTACGACTGCTGCGTGGTGGACCTGCGCCTGCCCGACATGACCGGGTTCGAGCTGCTGGAGCGGGTACAGGGGGAGGAGAAGCTGCGCACGGTCCCGATCGTGGTTTTCACCGGGAAGGAGCTGACCGAGCCGGAACAGGCCCGGCTCCGCACGGTGGCGAAGAGCGTGGTGCTCAAGGACGTGCAATCGCCGGAACGGCTCTTCGATGAAACCGCGCTGTTCCTCCACCGGGTGATCGGGGAATTGCCCGTCGCCAAGCGCCAGATGCTGGAACGGCTGCACTCGTCGACCGACGTCCTCCGCAAGCGGAAGGTGCTGGTGGTGGACGATGACGCCCGCAACATCTTCGCGCTGACGACGGTGCTCGAGAATCAGGAGATGGACGTCCTGAGCGCCACCAACGGCCGCCAGGCGATCGACGCGATCCGCAACACGCCCGACCTGAGCGTGGTCCTCATGGACATCATGATGCCGGAGATGGACGGCTACCAGACGATGCGCGAGATCCGCACGGATCCGCGGTTCCGGTCGCTGCCGATCCTGGCGCTCACAGCCAAGGCTATGAAGGGAGATCGCGAGAAATGTCTCCAGGCGGGCGCTTCGGACTACATAGCGAAGCCAGTGGACACAGACCAGCTCCTGTCGCTCCTGCGCGTGTGGTTATACCGCTAGTGGTCGGCGCAGAGGAGGCCGTCCCGCTCCTGCTGGTGGACGACCAGCCGATGAACCTGGAAGCGCTCCAGGCGATGCTCGAATCGAGTGGATGCCGCTTCGTGCTGGCCCGGTCCGCGGACCAGGCATTACTGGCGCTGCTGGACCAGGACTTCGCCGCCATCGTGCTCGATATCCACATGCCGGGCATGTCCGGTATCGAGCTGGCCAAGCTCATCAAGAATCGGAAGCGGACGCAGCACGTGCCGATCCTGTTCCTGACCGCCCACATGCTGGACGAGCGGGACGCGCTGAAGGGCTACAGCGCCGGCGCCGTGGATTATCTCACCAAGCCCCTCAATGGCGACGTGCTGCGGTCCAAGATCGCCGTCTTCGTGGATCTCTTCCGGAAGAGCCGTGAGCTGGCGCGGGCCAACGACGCCCTCCAGCGGGAGATCGCCGAGCGGGAGTGGATGGAAGAAGCGCTCCGCGAGGCGAACCAGGACCTGGAACAGAGGGTCGAGGAGCGGACGGCCGCGCTCCAGGATGCGGACCGGCGCAAGGACGAGTTCCTCGCCGCGCTCGCGCACGAGCTGCGGAATCCCCTCGCGGCGCTCCACGCGGCCGCGGAGGTCTTGCGGATCAAGACGCCGCCCGGGTTCGGGCTGGACGGCCCCCAGGGAGTGATCCTCCGGCAGCTGCGGCAGATGACCAGGCTGGTGGATGACCTGCTGGATGTCAGCCGTATCACCCGTGACAAGCTGGTCCTGAAGCAGGGAGCGGTGGATCTCTCCAAGGTCATCGCCGACGCGGTGGAAACCAGCCGGCCGATGATCGAACAGCGGCATCACACGCTGCACGTCCATCTCCCGGCGGAGCCGGTGACCCTCCAGGCTGACCTGGTCCGGCTTGCCCAGGTGTTTGCCAACCTGCTCGACAATGCGGCCAAGTACACCGAGCCCGGTGGGCGGATCGAGCTGAACGGCTCGCGTGACGGCAACGAGGTGGTGATCCGTGTGTCGGATACCGGCCTGGGGATCGAGCGCGAGACGCTGCCGCACATCTTCGAGCTGTTCATGCAGGCAGAGAAGGGCTCGGTCCATACGAGGACAGGCCTGGGGATCGGGCTCACGCTCGTGCGCCGGCTGGTCCAGATGCACGGTGGATCGGTGGAAGGCTTCAGCGAGGGGCCGGGGCGCGGCTCCCAGTTCGTGGTCCGCCTCCCCATGACGGCGCGCGCGGCGGAGAACGGAGACGCAACCCTCACCGCCCCCGCGGTGGACGAAGGAGTGACGCAGCCTTCGCTCCGGGTGCTCATCGTCGAGGACAATCGCGATGCCGCCGAGATGCTGAACATCATGCTGAGCACGTGGGGGCAGGAGACGCGCGTCGCCTACGACGGGCTGGCGGCACTGGACATGGCCGGACAGTTCCGGCCCCAGGTGGTGCTCCTGGATATTGGATTGCCGGAGCTCAACGGATACGACGTCGCGCGCCGGATCCGCGAGCAGCCGTGGGGCCGCCAGGTGTCGCTCGTGGCGGTGACCGGATGGGGACAGGAGGCCGACCGCCAGCGCAGCGCCGCCGCGGGCATCGACCACCACCTGATCAAGCCGGTCGAGCCCACCGCGCTCAAGTCGCTGCTCAACGAGGTTGTTCCGCGGCGCCCACGGAACACCCCCACGGGCCGATGATGATGACGCGATCGTGGCCGGCGTTCCTGCTCCTGCTCGGCGCTGGCTCAGTTCCGCCCGCGAGGCCCGTTCCCATACCCGTGCGTTACGCCGAGGGTGTGACGCACGGGTTTCTCACCCTCAAGACCACGGACAGCACGATCATCGCCATAGGTGACCTGCTCCAGCGTCCCATCGCGAGCGACACCATCGAAACCCGCATGCTCTTCCATTTCAAGGACGGATCGGTCATGGACGAGACCACGCGGTACAGCCAGCGCGGGGTCTTCCGGCTCCAGTCGTATCACTCCATCCAGCGGGGCCCGGCCTTCAAGGCCGATATCGAGGTCCGTATGGAACGGTCAGGGGCGTACCGGGTTACGACCCGCTCGCACGAGGACGGGAAAGAGAAGACGGACGCCGACACGCTCGACCTGCCGGCGGACGTCGGCAACGGGATGGTGATGCTGATCGCG
>CAMDCH010000138.1:0-7147 GCA_945889655.1 bacterium HR33 | reverse complement strand
AGCAGCTGGTGATCGAGGGGGTGGCCACCGATTCCAAGAACCCGGTGCTCAAGGAGCTCGCCGGCAGGCTGCACCGGCATCACCTCGGCGCCATCACCTTCTCGCGCGGCGTCGAGCTGTCAGAGCTCGTCGACTTCATCGGCAAGGTTTCGATTGAGGCCGACCACTCGGAAGAGCCGCTCGGCCTGGTAGCGGCGCGCCTCGCCGCCTGGTCGCACATCCGCATGTACCCGCTGATGTACGACCGGCTCGAGCTCCTGGATGATTCCGGGCAGGACGAGGTGCGCGCCGAGGACTCGACGGCCCGCAGCACGCGCACGCGCGCCGCCCAACTCTGGGTGGGCATGGCCCGGGCCGCCCTGGCCGCGGGTGACACGCCAGCCCCGCCGCCCGAGCCCGGCCAGGAAAACGCCGAGCCGGAAAAGGCTGAGCCGGACCTGGCCACCGACCCCGCAAGCGTGGCGCGCGCCATCGAGGGGCATCCGCGCGGGACCGCGTACGACCAGGTCATCGTGGGCTACATGCTGCAGATCGCCGAGGAGCTCAAGCGATCCGGCGGTGCGGAGTCGGCCCAACTCAACAAGCGGATGAAAGGCCTGGTCGGCACGCTCGACAAGAAGGCATTGGGCCGGCTGCTCGACATGGGCGGCGATGGCACGCAGCGCCGCCAATTCCTGATGAACGCCTCGCAAGGGATGGCCGTCGAGGCCGTGGTGGAGCTTGTCAAGGCAGCGGGCAGCTCGGCGGAACAGACCGTGTCCCACTCCATGCTGCGCATGCTTCAGAAGCTGGCACGGCATGCCGACGGCGGCACCGGCGAGCGGCGGGTGGTGGCTGAGACACAGGTACGTGACCAGGTCGCGGAGCTGGTACGCGGGTGGTCACTCAAGGATCCGAACCCCGAGGCGTACCAGCTGGCGCTCCAGGCCCTATCCAAGTCAGACCCCGTGTTCGCCGTGGCGCCCGAAGCGATGTACGCGCCCGAATCGAAGCGCATCGTGCAGATGGCGCTGGAAGTGAACGCAGAAGGGGAGCCCCTGACGCGTGCGCTGGAGGACCTGAAGAACACGGGAGAGCTGCCTTGGCTCATCGAGACGCTCAAGGCGGCCACACGGTCGTCGGTGGCATCCGAGATCTGGCGGCTGGTGGCCACGCCTGAGCAGCTCGCCAGCGTGCTGCGTGCCGAGCCCATCGACGTGCCCATCGTCGACGCGATCCTGCCGCACCTGGGCACCGCCGTCGCGGGCGTGATGCTGGACGCATTGATCGACGTGCCGACGGCGCAGAGCCGCCGTTTCCTGCTGGACCGCATCGTCAGCCTGGGGTTCGAGGTCGGGCCCGCGGCGATGGCCCGGCTCTCCGACGAGCGGTGGTACGTGAAGCGCAACATGCTGAAGATCCTGGGCGATCTCGAAATCCTTCCGCCGGATCTTCGCGCCAGCGAACACCTCCAGCACGAGGACGCGCGCGTCCGGCGGGAAGCCCTGCGGATCGTCCTCCGGGATCCCGCGCTGCGGGAACGGGCCATCGCCCGCGCCCTGGGTGACCCGGACGAGCGCATGGTGCGCGCGGCCCTGGCCGCCGCCCTGCAATCATGCCCGCCTACCGCGCTACCCCTCGTGGCCTCGCGCGCCCTCTCCGGTACCGCGGAAGACCAGCGCGTCATGGCCATCCGCGTACTTGGCAGCAGCGGAATCCGCACCGCCATCGACACGCTGCTCAAGATCGCGTCGCCGAGGAAGTCCCTGTTCGGCTCCAAGCTGCCGTCCAAGTCGCCCGAGCTGCTGGCCGCGATCGGCGCGTTGCGCAACTTCAGCGACGATGCCCGGGCGAAAGACATCCTCGAGCAGGCCGCACAATCGCGCGACCCGGACATCGCGCAGGCCGCGAGTACGCCGGCATGAGCCAGGGGGCAATCGATTTCCTGACCACGTTCGCGCAGGCCCTGTCGGCGCTGTCGATGTATCCCGAAGGGCATCGCGTGCGCGAGCGTGCGCTGGATGGTGTCTATGGCAAGCTGCGCGATCTCCTCGAGAAGGATCGCGAAGTCCTGTTCTCGTTCCTCGGTGACGAGGTCATCTACAGCACCCTGCCGCTGCGGGAGATGCGGGGCTGGAACTGGAGCCGCAAGCTGGCAGAAGTCGGGGTCCAGCGGCTGCAGTTCGACCGCGAGGTCACGCGTGAGGATGTGGAGGTCTTCCTCGACGAGATCACCGCGCGCCTCATGCTCACGCTGATCAACACCAGCGAGGCCCGCCAGACCCGGCCCACCGCAATCAAGTTCGGCAGCGTGGGCATTCGCGGCGAGGAATCCGCCGCCGTCGAGGAGATCAAGACCGCCACCATCGACTTCACGCTGAAAGAGGAAGCCGACACCGTCCGCTGGCTCCATGATGAACTGCACAACACCGACAACCTCCACCTGCACGAGGCGGAGCTGGTGGTTCGGTCCCTCACCGCGGCCATGCACGGCGACCAGCAGCTGTTCCTGCCGCTGCTCAAGCTCAAGAACTTCGACGAGTACACCACCACCCACTCCATCAACGTGTCCGTGCTGACGATGGGCCTGGCCGAGTACGTGGGCATGGGCGCGAAGGACGTGCGGGCGTTCGGGATCGCGGGACTCCTCCACCACCTGGGCAAGGTGAAGATCCCGAAGGACATCCTCAACAAGGCCGGGAAGCTGTCCCCCGAAGAGCGGGCGATCATGAACAATCACCCGATAGAAGGCGCCCGGATCATCATCTCCACGGAGCGCGACCTCGACCTCGCGGCGGTGGTAGCCTACGAGCACCACATCATGCTGAACGGGGGAGGGTATCCGACCCTCAAGTACCAGCGGGACTGTCACCCGTCCAGCAAGCTGGTCCACGTGTGCGACGTGTACGACGCCCTGCGGACCAATCGCCCCTACCGGGAAGCGTGGGCATCTGAGAAGGTGCTGGGATACATGGACGAGCGCGCGGGAACCGAGTTCGACACTGATACCGCGAAGCAGTTTGTGAAGATGATGAAGGAGCGCGAGCAGCGCGTGACGCCGTTGACGGAGGACCAGGCGGTACCGACGAAGACCTAGCGTCCCACCTCGAAGGACTCGAGCGGGATGTCCTGCTCGGCAACCAGCAACTCACCACCAAACCGCTTGCGGTCCAGTGCGTCGGCCGCCGTCTCTCGCGCGAGCGACGGGCGGTTGCACAGCTCGCTCACGTGCACCAGCACCACCGTTTCCAGGCGCCGGTGACAGGCGTCCGCCAGCAGGTCCGCGGCCGCCCGGTTGGAGAGGTGCCCCTCGGGCCCGCCGATCCGGCGCTGCACCGAGGGCGGGTAGGGACCGGCCTCCAGCATCCGTTCGTCGTGATTCGACTCGAGCACGATGCAATCCGCCGTGCGCAGCAGGTACTTGAGGGGTGAGGTCGCGCGGCCGAGGTCGTAGGCCAGCACCACCCGCTCTCCATCCGGCCCCGTCACCGCCAGCGCCACGGGTTCCACCGCGTCGTGCATCGTCCGGCAGGCGGTCACTTCGAACGGACCGACATGGACGGTCTCGAGGTGCGCGATGGTGTGTGTCGGCACATCGTCCGGCTGCGGTAGCCCCCGCAGCGTCCCTCGCGTGGCATACAGAGGGCAGCCGCCGGCCGCCGCGAGCCGGAGACCGCTGGTGGCGTGATCGGCGTGCTCGTGCGTGAGCACCACGCCCGCGAGTGCCGCGAAATCCACGCCGGCGCGAGCCGCCCGGCGCTTGAGCGTGCGAAGCGAGAATCCGGCATCAATGACGATGGTATGACCGTCCGCGCTCAGCGCGAACGCGTTCCCGCGGCTCCCGGAGCCGAGGACCGTGGCGATCATGTGCCGGCGGCGTGCTGGTGCAGGGACTCGAGCATCTGGCGGATTTCGGGACTCACGGTCACGTCACGCCGGCCCAGCACCCGCTCGGCCACGGCAACGAAGCTGGCGCGGTCCATCCGTTCGGGCGTTCCGCCGCCCCATGCGAACGGCATCACATATTTCGGCGGCCGCACCTCGCCGAAGACGTTGGCGCCCACCCCGACGACCGTTCCGGTGCCGAACATGGTACCGATGGCGGTCTTCACGTGGTCGCCGATCAGGCTGCCGAGGTACTGGCGTTCGGTGGGGAGGGGAGTGGTGCCGACCTGGAGCCGCACCTTGCCGTAGGTGTTCTTCAGGTTCGATGTGGTCGTGCCGGCGCCAAGATTGACCCAGCGCCCCACCACCGAATGGCCCACGAACCCGTCATGCGCCTTATTGGAAAAGCCCACGAACACCGTGTTCGACACCTCGCCGCGGACCTTGCACCGGGGGCCGATGGCGCACGCCCGGATCGGGCCTCCCAGTATGTCCGTGCGCGGACCAATGTAGACCGGCCCGTCGAGGCGAGTGCCGCTTTTCACGTACGATCCCTGCTCGATGACGACCGCGCCTTCCCGGGTGTCGAAGACGACGCCAGGCTCGATCGTGGCGCCGAGCAGCACGATCTCAGCTGGGTCGCCGACGACAATGCAGCCATCGGGAAGGGCATCGCCGCCCTCGGTAAGAAAGTCCGCGGTATCGGGCGCCAGGAGGAGCTCCAGCGCGGTCACGAGGTCGTGGGCCCCGCGCAATGCGATGCCCTCGAGCTCGACGCCCGGCCAGCTGTACTCCTTGCCAGGTTCCCACCGCTGGCCGGCCGGGACCCACCAGCCAACGGGTGCCTCCTCGTGCACCAGTCGCGCCGGCGCCTTCCCGAGGTCCGGTGCGGCGCCCGACGGCGCGAACGCAGAACAGCCAATGATGGCGGGACCGTCTATCGCCTTGATCGCGGTCACCGGCGGCGCACCGTCTTCAACAAATGACTGGAGATGCGAACCGGCAAAGATCGCGCGGGTCTCGCCCTCCGCGATCGCTTCCCATCGCTCCCGGACCAGCCACGCTCCCGCGCGCAGCTCCGCGACGGGGCGGCAATCGGAAAAGGGGAACCACTCCGGTCCGCGATCGGGCTCCAGCAGGTAGAGGTCGGTCACGGGGCAGGATCCCGCAGGCGGTCCGGAAGGCCATGCAACAGTTCCTTCAGGTGCGGGGCGCGCTCGGCGGTCGTCACGAACACGATGCCATTCGCGCGCACGACCACCAGGTCCTTCACGCCATAGAGCACCACCGGTCCATCTCCGCCCCAGGCCACGACATCGCTCGATTGCGTGGCCACGACGTCACCCACCAGCGTGTTGCCGGCGGCATCCCTCGGGTGCACGCGTGCGAGCGCCGTCCAGGTGCCCACGTCGTCCCACGGAAACCGTCCCGGCAGGACCGCGACGCGGCGGCTGCGCTCGAAATGCGAGACATCGATCGCGATCGGGCGCACCGCCGCGAAGAAACCGGCCACGTCATTCTTCGCCAGCAGGGGAACGTGGGGCGCAATCTCAGGGGCGAGGGCCTGGGTTTCCTCGGCGAAACGCTTCGCCGTCCAGGCAAAGAGCCCGCTGTTCCAGAGCGCGCCTTCACCGATAAGCTTCGTGGCGCGTTCGGTATCCGGTTTCTCGATGAAGCGCGAGACTCGTCGGGCGTCACCCTCGAGCGGCTCGCCAGGCATGATGTAGCCGTATCCCACGTCGGGGCGCGTCGGCACCACGCCCACCGTTACCAGCACGTCCTGTTGTTCGGCCACGTCCAGCGCGCGGCCGGCCGTCCGGCGGAACGCCTCGTCGTCACCGACGAACCAGTCGGCGTGGAGGGCGAGGACGCTCGCGCCGGCGTCGCGCGACGCGGCTACCTGGGTCGCCCAGACGAGGGCGGGACCGGTGGATGCCGCGCGCGGTTCGGCCAGCACGTTGGCCGGCGGAACCTCTGGCAGGGCGTGCAGGGTAGCATCCCGTAGCGCGGCACCCGTGATGACGAGGACACGGTCCGGTGGAATCAGCCCGGCCAGGCGATCAACGGATTGCGCGAGCAGTGACTTGGTGCCGGCGAGCGGAAGGAGCTGCTTGGGAGACCGGCTGGTGGACAGTGGCCAGAAGCGGGTGCCGGAACCGCCCGCCAGGACCGCGGCCCAACGACTCATGCTGGGCTAGAGAAGGCCGGCGATGGCTGCGCGATGGCGGTGGAGCTCGAACAGCACCGCGCCCGCATTCACACCGGCGGCCACGACGATCGCAAGTATGACGTCAGCGGTCAGGACCGACACGATCATCATGCCGCGTCCGTACTCCACGACTCCATTGGTGAATTCGCCACGGGAGGATGCGGTCCCCAGGCGGTTACAGGCGGCGGCGACCGAGGGAATAAGGGCGGCGAGGCCGTCCGTATCGAGGCCATCGCGTGCTGCGGCATCTATGGTGAGCCCATCGCGACCCAGTACGATGACGGCGTCAACCCCTTCGCGACGGCTCAGGGCCTGAACGACATCGCGTATGGATGGCATGCGGGCCAAGCTAGGAGTGGCAGTAAGTGAAGTCAAGGCAACACTGTGGGTTGACCCACTTTTCGGCGACCACTACTCTTCACGGACCAACCATGAGATTTCCCCGGAGAATTCCCCTCGTTGCCGTTCTCGTTGCCGCCGCCGGCCTGGGCCAAGGCGCGTGCAACAGTGAATCGCTGTTGCCCGAGGCGGGCTACCTGAACGTGGTTGATACGGTAACGCTCTACGCGTTGCGTGGCACCGAGGTGACGCTCCCCAGCGGGTACGATGTGGCGAACCGGACGACCTCGCGGACCGATGTCGCGACGTTCGATTTCGCGTTCGATATCAATACCGCCGGGCAGGGAGTGGCGCTCCCCGCCGGCGCGCTGCGGCTCGCGCGCGAGCCCGGCAGCGCCCCGGTCACTACGCCGTTCGACTCCATCATCGAAGCGCCCGAAAGCGGGTACCTGGATTCGCTGCCCGTCCCGATCGCGCCAGGCACGGTCTTCGTCGTGCGCTCTCGCTTCCTGCTCGCGGGCTGCGAGTTCGCTGGCGCCGTTCCCCGGTACGGCAAGTTCCGCGTGATGGAAATCGACCCGGCCCTGCGGCGACTGAAGCTGCAAGCCCTGGTCAACCGGAATTGCGGCTACCGGGGCCTCCAACCCGGCAATCCTCCCAACTAGCACCCGTGATCGACATACGGCTGTTGCGTGATTCGCCGGAGCTGGTACGCACGGCGATGACTCGGCGTGG
>CAMDCH010000137.1:0-7158 GCA_945889655.1 bacterium HR33 | reverse complement strand
GCCAGAAGTTGATGAACCCTGGCCCCGCGATCTCCGTCTTCGTGATCACATCGATGGGAAGATCGAGCTTCGCGACGATCTGGTCGGCCAGGGCGCGCGGCTTCTGTTTCAGCACGCCGGCGAGCTTCATCGCGAGGTTGGTGGAGAGGTCGCCGTGGCCCAGGTCCCGGGGCCGTTCAAGCGCGATCTCCGCATCCGCCGCACCCAGGTCCTTCGCGACGCGCGCAAGCGCGTCGCGAAGCCGCTCCGCCCCGCCGATCAGGAGGAGAGCCCCTGGTCAAAACTGGCCAGAAACGGGGTCATGCCGGACGTTGTCTTGTGGTTGTAATTCACAGTGTGGCAGCAAGTTAGACAGCTTCGGGGATGGTGGCAAGAATACGCGTAGCGTGAATTTCCCGCCCTGTCCACCATTGAAGTATGGCCCTCCGCGTCCTGCCTCGAGCACTTCTTGTGTCGGTTGGACTCCTTCTGCCCGCGGCGACCGGTCTCCACGCGCAGGCGGCGGCGCCCGCGAATTTGCCTGTGACCGTGCGAGGCAACTCCGGCGGGACGCTGCATCGCAGGATCGAAGCAATTCGTCAGCCCCCCAATCAGCACGTGTGGCCGCTAGATGAGAGCGCGACGACCCCATACCTCCACCTCATGCCCATGGCGAGTTACACAGCGAGCAGCAACCCTCGGCCGTTCGTTGCGGCGGGCATTGGCCTTGGCTTTCTCGCTCTGTGTTATGCACCCTATCAGGCTCGGGTTACACCATCGCATTGGCAGACATGTGGCGGCAACGTGAAACGGCTGGCTCTTCTGCCAGCCATCGGGGTGGGGTTTCGTCCGTCTGGCTTGTGGTCAGTGGAAGTGCGCCTGGCAAGGAGACTGCTGAACACCAACTTGCAGGGGGTATCCGCGAGACTCACGAACGAATCCTTCTCGTTCATCGTCAGTCGCGACTTCTAAGGATCAGTCGGCCGAGCGTTTCTTCTTCGGCTTCTCCGCAGGTTTCTCCGTTGTTTTCTCGGCCGGTTTCTCGATCTTCTCGCTCTTCTCGCTCTTCTCGCTCTTCTCGGGCTTGGTCGAGCTCCCTTCGTCTTCGGACTTCCTCCCCGCTTGCTTGTAGTCAGTCTCGTAGAAGCCGGATCCCTTGAACACCACGCCCGCTCCGCCGGAAATCACGCGCCGCCCCCGCGTGCCGCAATTCGGGCACTTGGCGAGGGCCTTGTCGCTCATTTTCTGGAACGAATCGTACGAATGCCCGCACTTGGGGCACTTGTACTCGTACGTCGGCATCTAGCGGGGCTCGTAAGTCACGGTGAGGCAGCAATTTACCGCAAGCTTTCCCAGCGGACAACTCGGGAACTACACTTAGTACGCCATCATTTCACTCCAGCACAGACCATCCGGAGCCTGCATGCGCTTTCGTTCAAGATTGTTGACCATCGCGTTTCCCGCGGCTGCGCTTGTCATAGCGGTTTCAGCGCCCGTTGGGGCACAGCAGGTCGCGACCGCTAACGCTGTCTTTGCCGGCGGCTGCTTCTGGGGCATCGAGGCGGTCTTCGAGCACACCAAAGGCGTGCTCAGCGCTGTCTCGGGCTACACCGGGGGCGGGCTGGCGAATCCGAAGTACGAGGACGTTCTTGAAGAGACCACGGGTCACGCGGAAGCGGTGCGCGTCACGTACGATCCGGCGCAGATCACCTACGCGCAGCTCATGGAAGTTTTCTTCGCCGTCCATGATCCGACCGAGGTCGACCGCCAGGGGCCGGACAAGGGGCCGAGCTACCGCACCGCGATCTTCTTCACCAACGAACAGGAAAAGAGCGCGGCGGCGGCGTACATCCTGAAGCTGAACACCAGTGGGAAATACCGACAGAAGATCGCTACCACGCTGGAACCGCTGAAGATTTTCTGGCCAGCCGAGGACTATCACCAGCACTACCTCGCCTATCACCCGAACGAGCCGTACATCGTCTACAACGACCAGCCGAAGCTGGTGTTTCTCAAGAAGAACTTTCCGGCTTTGTGGAGAGCAGACCCCGTCGATTAGCCCTCACCCCTGTCCCCGCTCCCTTCCAGGGAGCGGGGGACGATTACCCAAGGTTGAGGGCTGCGGGCTTTGAGCCGCCCTCCACCATGGGGGTGATCGTTCTGACCAACCATTCGGCGCTGGCATCCTTGTTTCGCATCCGGATCACGCGAAAGCCCCACCCCTCGAGAATGGCCGCGCGTTCACGGTCTGCAGCCACACGCGCCGGAGAGTCGTGGATATCACCTTCCACCTCCAGGATCAGTTTCAGGGCTGGACAGTAGAAATCGACCACGAATCGGTGAATTGCATGCTGTCGGCGGAACTTGAGACCGAGAAGTCGACGATTGCGCACCAGGGCCCAGACGCGCCGCTCCGTCGGAGTGAGACGTTTCCGAAGATCCTTCGCCAATTCACGAGCTTGCGGCGTACCCCGCTGTTGCATCCCTCACTATGGAGCATCCGGACCGAATCACTGTACCAGAACATCCCGTAGAATGACCCGAAACCCACGGGTATGCCCGCAGCGCTATGGTCTGACCGTCGGTCCCCCGCTCCCTGGAAGGGAGCGGGGACAGGGGTGAGGGCAAAACGCGGGGACAAGGGTGAAGGCAAACGCGGGGAGGGGTGAGAATAAGGGAAAGTACCGATGGCTCTCCAGCGCCCCAGGCCGATTATTCCCCATGCCCTTCAAGACCGTCATCGAGCCGTTCCGCATCCATTCAGTCCAGGCCATCCGCGAAACCACCGTCGAACATCGCGAAGAAGCGCTGAAGAAGGTCGGGTACAACCTGTTCGGCCTGCGCGCCGAAGATGTGCTGATCGACCTCCTGACCGACTCCGGCACCGGCGCGATGTCGTCCCGCCAGTGGGGCGCGATGCTGGACGCCGACGAATCGTACGCCGGCTCGCGGTCGTTCTACCGGTTCCAGGACGTGGTGCAGGCCATCACCGGCCTGAAGGAAGTGATTCCCACCCACCAGGGACGCGCGGCGGAACGGATCCTCTTCACGACGGTGCTCAAGCCCGGCCAGGTGGTGCCGAGCAACACGCACTTCGATACCACGCGCGCCAACATCGAGCACACCGGCGCCGAGGCCCGCGACCTGGTGATCGCCGAGGGGCGGGTGCCCTCCCTGAAACACCCGTTCAAGGGGAACATGGACGTGGACGCGCTCGAGGCCACGATCAGGGACGTCGGCGCCAAGAACGTTCCGCTCGTGATGGTGACGATCACCAACAACTCGGGCGGGGGCCAGCCGGTTTCACTCGCCAACCTGCGCGCGGTTCGACAGGTCTGCGATCGTCACGGGATCCCGCTCTTCCTCGACGCCTGCCGCTTTGCCGAGAACGCCTACTTCATCAAGCTCAGGGAAGACGGTTACGCGCACCGCTCGGCACGGGAGATCGCGAAGGAGATGTTCGCGCTCGCGGACGGTTGCACGATGTCGGCGAAGAAAGACGGCATGGCCAACATCGGCGGCTTCCTGGCGATGAACGACGCCACGGTCGCGCGCGATTGCCGCAACCTGCTGATTCTCACGGAAGGCTTCCCTACCTACGGCGGCCTCGCGGGATACGACCTCGAAGCTGTGGCTACCGGTCTCGAAGAAGTGCTGGACGAGGAGTACCTGCGCTATCGACTTCGCTCGACGGCGTACCTGGCCGAGAAGGCCGAGGCCGCGGGTGTGCCCACGGTGCAGCCGCCGGGCGGGCACGCGGTGTATCTCGACGCGAAGACCCTCCTGCCGCACATCCCGCCGAGCCAGTACCCTGCGCAGGCCTTGGCCATCGAGCTGTACCGGGTTGGTGGCGTGCGCGGAGTCGAAATCGGGTCGGTGATGTTCGGCAAGCCGCAGCCGGACGGAACAGAAATTCCCGCGCCGATGGAGCTGGTCCGCCTGGCCGTGCCGCGACGGACCTATACCCAGAGCCACATCGACTACGTCGGTGAAGTCATCGCGGAGGTTTCCAAGGGAAAGGAAAAGATCAGGGGCCTGCGCATGATCGAGCAGGCCCCCTGGCTGCGGCACTTTACGGCACAATTCGCGGTCTAGATGTGCTTGAGGAGCGCTTCGTTGGTGGGAGAACGCTTCAAGAGCTCCAGCATCAGTTGCATCCCCTGGATGGTGGGGATGCTGGCGATCTGCTTCCGGAGGGCGTGAGATCCCGTCAGCTCCACGGGTGACAGCAGCAGCTCTTCCTTGCGTGTGGCACTCCCGACGAGATCGATCGCGGGGAAGATGCGGCGGTCCGCCAGCTCCCGCACCAGCACCAGCTCGCTGTTGCCCGTTCCCTTGAATTCCTCGAAGATGACCTGGTCCATCTTGGACCCGGTATCCACCAGCGCGGTGGCGATGATGGTCAGCGATCCCCCGCCCTTCGATGAATCCACCGCCCGCGCGCTCCCGAAGAACCGCTTGGGCTTTTCCAGCGACTGCGCGCCGAGACCGCCGGAGAGTGTGCGCCCATCCCCGCGCTCGATGGTGTTGTAGGCCCGCGCGAGCCGCGTAATCGAGTCGAGAACCAGGACGACGTCCTGCCCTGCCTCCACGAGGCGCCGCGAGCGCTCCATCGTTATCTCCGCGATGCCCACGTGCCGTTCGGCCGGGAAGTCAAAGCTCGATGCGATGACCTCGCCGATGCCCCACGACTCCATCTCGGTCACTTCTTCCGGCCGCTCGTCAACCAGCAGCAGGAAGAGCGCCGCCTTGGGATAGTTCGCCGCGACGCCGGCCGCGACTGATTGCAGCACCGTGGTCTTGCCCGCCTTGGCGGGCGCCACGATCAGCGCGCGCTGGCCTTTGCCGAAGGGGCACAGGATGTCGATGATCCGGCCGATGGGACCGAGCTGGGGGTGCTTCGCGGTCGCCTCGGACTCCAGGCGCAACCGCTCACGCGGGTGAATGGCGGTGAGGTGGTTGAACTCCGGCCGCTCACGCAACGATTCGGGCGACTGCCCGTTCACGGACGTGACGTTTCCAAGGGCAGGCCCGCGGCCCCGTTGCTGCTTGCCGCCTCCGCCCCCGCTCTCGAGCTCGCCGGCAATGTCGTCGCCGGTGCGCAATCCGAATTTCCGGATCACGTTCGGTCCGACGAAGACATCTCCGTTTTCAGCTAGATAGGAATTGGACTTGCGACGGAGGAACCCGTCCCCGCGGTCCCTGACCTCGAGGACTCCGAGCGTTTGATCTGTCATGCGGTGGGGGTCGACGCCTCCGGGGACAGCGTGAAATAGATGGTGGACAAAATATGTCGGAACGGCCGCACGGGGAGCGTCTTCTTGCCTACGAACTTCCACGTGTTTCCAAGGAGCTGCAGCAGCAGGTTTCGCGCCAGTCCCGGGTCCAGGTCGGCCAGCATGGTCTCTGGAACGGTGAAGGATACCCTTTTCGGGGCCCCGCCGAGAGGGTCAACATGGAGGCGCCTATGTTTCACGCATGCCACCACGGGAGCAGCCCTTGACCAGCCTTGCGATCCGTCCGGCCACCGAACGTGACACGCCCCTCATCCGGCAATTCATCAAGGATCTGGCCGAGTACGAGAAGCTGGCGCACGAGGTCGTGGCGACCGAGGACGGCCTTCGGCAGGCGCTCTTCGGACCTCGGCGCCAGGCCGAAGTCGTGATCGCGTCCCTCGGCCCGGAGCCGGTCGGCTTCGCGCTGTTCTTCCACAACTTCTCGACCTTCCTGGGCCGTCCCGGCATCTACCTGGAAGATCTTTTCGTGCGGCCGGCGGCGCGTGGCAAGGGCGTGGGCAAGGCACTCCTGTCCCATCTCGCGAAACTGGCGGTGGAGCGCAATTGCGGCCGGCTGGAGTGGGCGGTGCTGGACTGGAATGAGTCCGCGATCCGTTTCTACGAGGGGCTGGGCGCCCGCTCGATGGACGAATGGCGGATCTTCCGGGTGACGGGCAAAGCCCTGGATGCCCTGGCAGGGAGCTCAAAATCGAGCCCCCGTTCGTAGCCGTCTCGGCGTCTAGCCGTCTGGTTCAGTCCCCGGGCGAATCCGCTCGACCGGCTGCCGGCGGTTGAGCCGGGGCGAGCACACCTTCCAGCCCCGCCGCCACTGCGAGCCCACGGGCTTCCATGTACATCCGGGCTGCCTCGTCTGGCTTGCCCTCGCGATTGAAGCCCTCGCCGATGGAGGCCGCGGTCAGCAGGTAGGCGAACGGGATACTGGCCGATGAGGGGTCGATCCATCGCCGCTGCGCCAGCAACGCCTTTTGGCCCAGGTAGGTCTGCGTCCACAGCGTGTTGGTACGGGTGAAGTCGAGCCAGCCGTAGCCCTGGAGCTGGAAGACGCCGGGACTCGCCTTGATCGAGTCCGGCATCAGCTTGCGGACGAAGCCGGTCGTCATCAGGTAGGGCGCGAGTCCCAGCTCGTTGCCGTAGCCCCCCGCCCCGCGGCTGATGAAGATGCCGCGCTTGGGGAACGTGTCCTTGATCATCTGGAGCAGGAGGATCTGGTCGCGCGTGAGGTACTGCGCGTTGATCAGCGCCGAGATCTTGCCCGATTTGAAGACACTGGGTCCCTCCAGCTGCATGTACGGAGGAAGTGCGTCCGCTTCATCCAGCGTGAGCTTGACGATCGGGATACTCGGCTTCGTCCAGGCCTTGTCGCGATAGAGGGCCGGTCCGGCCGCAGCGTCGTACTCATACACCGGGCGCCGGATCATCTGGCGGCCATACCAGTCCAGCCCCAGCAGCGACGTCACGGCGACGGTCACGTCCCGGCGGATGCCTTCCACTTCCTGGGCGTACCAGAGGGGGAACGTGTCGTCGTCACCACCGGTGATCAGGATCCCGTAGGGCTCCACCGAGTTGAGGAGGTCCACGGCCCAGTCACGCGTGAACGTCTCCCGGTGGCGCGGTGCCGCGTCCGAGTTGCCGATAAGTGGAACGAGGCCCACGAGCAGCAACGGTGAGGCGATAAGCGACGCGTACTGCTTGTTGACATTCGCCAGGATTTTCCGCAGCTCATCCCACGCCCAGAGGATGCCCATCGCGGCCCAGATGCCCCAGGCCGAGAAACTCCAGATGTAGAAGTAGTCGCGGTCGCGGACCTCGGTCTGCGCATCCGGCGGGTGTGCCTGCGAGTAGCCGTACTTGAAATTCATGTAATAGATGAGCAGCAGCGTCA
>CAMDCH010000136.1:0-7185 GCA_945889655.1 bacterium HR33 | reverse complement strand
TCGACGAGCTGCTCGGCGAAGCGTACCTGTTCAAGATCATCAAGCTCAACAAGCGCCGCCGGAACATTGTCGTTTCGCGGCGCGTGATTCTCGAGGCCGAGCGCGCTACCAAGCGCGGTCACCTGATGAAGGAGCTCCAGGTCGGCCAGGTCCGGAAGGGCGTGGTCAAGAACATCACCGACTTCGGCGCGTTCATCGACCTCGGCGGCGTGGATGGCCTGCTGCACATCACCGACATGAGCTACGGCCGCGTGTCCCACCCGTCGGAAGTCGTTTCCATCGGGCAGGAAGTCGAAGTCAAGGTGCTGGACATCGACTGGGAACGGGAGCGCATTTCGCTGGGCCGCAAGCAGCTCCAGGAATACCCGTGGGAGAAGGTAGCGGAGAAGTACCCGGTCGGCGCGCGGGTCCAGGGCAAGGTGGTCAGCATCACCAACTACGGTGCGTTCGTTGAGCTGGAGCCCGGGATCGAAGGCCTGGTGCACATCAGCGAGATGAGCTGGACGCGCAACGTCCGGCACCCGTCGAAGCTCGTGTCCATCGGCGAAACCATTGAAGCGGTAGTCCTCAAGGTCGATCCGGCCGAGGAGAAGATCTCCCTCGGCATGAAGCAGACGGAGCAGGATCCCTGGATGATGCTGCCCCTGAAGTACCCGGTGGGGACGCGCATCAGCGGCAAGGTCCGCAACCTCACGTCCTTCGGCGCCTTCGTGGAAATCGAGCCCGGCATCGATGGGCTCATCCACATCTCGGACATGTCGTGGACCAAGCGGGTGCAGCATCCGTCCGAGGCGGTGAAGAAGGGTGACAGCGTCGATGTCGTCATCCTCAACATCGATTCCGACAACAAGCGCATTTCGCTCGGTCTGAAGCAGGCCACCGAGGATCCGTGGCTCAAGATCGGCGAGAACTACCCGGTGGGCATGGACATCAAGGGCCGTATCGTGCGGTTCATGGACAACGGCGTGGTGGTGGATATCGGCAACGACATCGAGGGCTTTGTTCCGCAGACCCAGCTGGGGCTGCCGGATGGACAGGCTGCGCAGGCGGTCCTGAAGGAGGGCCAGGCCGTCCAGCTCAAGGTGCTCGAGGTGGACCCGATCCATCACCGGATCGTGCTCGCCGCCACCGGTTACCCGGACGAGCCCATCATCCCGCCAGTGCGGCCTCCCGTCGAAGAGGGTGTGTCGAGCCCTGCCTAGTATTGTCCCGCAGCAGGCGGCGTCCGCGCCGCCTGCTACGGGTTCGTTCCACTGTCCAATCGTCCTGTCCTGCCGCTAGGTTATCGCACCATGCCCTCCGATCGTGGCCTCGATCGTCTCCATCACCTGCGCGATGAATCCGAGCGGGGTGGCGGCGAAGACCGAATCCGTGCGCAGCACGAAAAAGGGAAGCTGACCGCGCGCGAGCGCCTCGACCTCCTGCTGGACCCCGGGTCGTTCGTCGAGCTGGACCGTTTCGTCACCCACCGCAGCACGGATTTCGGCCTGGCGGAGCAGAAGTTCCTCGGCGACGGCGTCGTCACCGGCTATGGCCGGGTGGATGGCCGCCTGGTCTACGTGTTCGCACAGGATTTCACGGTGTTCGGCGGGTCGCTCGCCGAGGCGCACGCCGAAAAGATCTGCAAGATCATGGACCTCGCCGTGAGAAATGGCGCGCCGATCGTCGGTCTCAACGATTCCGGCGGCGCGCGCATCCAGGAGGGCGTCGTCTCCCTCGGCGGGTACGCCGACATCTTCCTCCGCAACACGCTCGCGTCGGGCGTGGTCCCCCAGATCAGCGCGATCCTCGGTCCCTGCGCCGGTGGGGCGGTGTACAGTCCCGCGATCACGGACTTCGTATTCATGGTCCGCGGCATCTCCTACATGTTCGTGACCGGCCCCAACGGGGTGAAGACGGTGACGCACGAGGACGTGTCGTCGGAGCAGCTGGGCGGCGCCGACGTCCATGGATCCGTGTCGGGCGTGGCCCAGTTCGTCCACGACTCCGAAGCCGCGTGCCTCGCCGACATCCGCCGGTTGCTCGGTTTTCTCCCGGGGAACAACCTCGATGGTCCGCCGAGCATGAAACCGGCTGATCCGGCCGGCCGGCGTGATGAGGATTTACTGACGCTGGTCCCCGAGAGTCCCAACAAGCCGTATGACATGCACGAGGTGATCCGGCGGGTGGTGGACGAGGGCCAGATGCTGGAGGTCCACCGCGACTACGGGCCAAATCTCCTGGTGGGCTTTGCGCGCCTGGGCGGACATCCCGTCGGGATCGTCGCGAACCAGCCGGCCGTGCTGGCCGGTGTGCTGGATATCAATGCGTCTACCAAGGGCGCGCGCTTCATCCGCTTCTGTGACGCGTTCAACATTCCGCTGGTGACGTTCGAGGACGTGCCGGGCTTTCTCCCGGGTGTCGAGCAGGAACACGGCGGCATCATCAAGCACGGCGCCAAGCTCCTTTTTGCCTACGCAGAAGCCACCGTGCCGAAGCTGACGGTGATCACGAGGAAGGCCTACGGGGGCGCGTATGACGTCATGAGCTCACGGCACGTACGCGGGGACTTCAACGTGGCCTGGCCGACGGCCGAGATCGCGGTGATGGGCCCCAAGGGAGCGGCGGAGATCCTGTTCAAGCGTGACATTGCCGCGGCGAAGGACCCGAAAGCGAAGCTCGAGGAGCTGGAGGCGGAATACCGCGAGACCTTCGCGCACCCGTATGCGGCCGCGGCGCGCGGATTCCTGGACGACGTCATTGACCCACGTGATACCCGCCCGCGGCTCATCTCCGCGCTGGAAACCCTTCTCACCAAGCGTGACAGCAACCCGCCAAAAAAGCATGGCAACATCCCCCTCTAGGAGGGCGGCATGCCGAAGCTGAAGCGGGTCCTGGTGGCGAACCGCGGCGAGATCGCGGTGCGGGTCATCCGCGCGTGCCACGAGGAGGGCCTCGAGGCGGTGGCAGTCTATTCGGAAGCGGACCGCCAGAGCCCCCACCTGTGGCAGGCGGACCTCGCGGTGGAAATCGGACCCGCTCCCGCCGCGCAGTCCTACCTCGACGTGGAACGGCTGCTGAAGGCCGCGAAGGACACGGGGGCGGACGCGGTCCATCCGGGCTATGGATTCCTCTCGGAGCGCGCGCATTTCGCGCAGGCCGTGGAGGACGCCGGGCTCGTGTTCGTGGGTCCGCCGCCGGCCGCGATCCGGGCCATGGGGGACAAGACGGAGGCGAGGCGTCGGATGTCCGCCGCCGGCGTCCCGGTGGTGCCGGGGACCAGGGATCCCGTGGCAACCGTGGCCGATGCCCGCTCGGCAGCGAACGACATTGGTTACCCCGTCCTCATCAAGGCAGCCGCCGGCGGAGGCGGAAAGGGTATGCGGCGGGTGGATGCGCCCGCCGATCTCGCTTCCGCGTTCGAGCAGGCGTCGTCCGAAGCAAGGTCCGCATTCGGAGACGGTACCGTGTACCTGGAAAAATTTCTCGAGCGGCCGCGCCACGTGGAGATCCAGGTCCTCGCTGACCGGTTCGGGCACACGCTGCACCTGGGCGAACGCGAATGTTCGGTCCAGCGCCGGCACCAGAAGCTGGTGGAGGAATCGCCGTCGCCCGCGGTAGATCTTGCGCTGCGGCAGCGCATGGGCGAAGCCGCTGTCCAGGCGGCAAAGTCCGTGGGTTACGTGGGGGCGGGAACCGTGGAGTTCCTGCTCGAGGGCAGCGGGCGCTTCTACTTCCTCGAGATGAATACCCGGATCCAGGTGGAGCACCCCGTTACCGAAATGGTCTACGGGGTGGACCTGGTTCGCGAACAGCTCCGCGTGGCCGGAGGCGAACCCACGACGCTGCCCGGCCGCCCGTTGGTGCCACGGGGCCATGCGATCGAGTGTCGCATCACCAGCGAGGACCCGGCCAACGGGTTCCTGCCTGTGACGGGTCGCATCTCGTTTCTCCAGGTCCCGAGCGGTCCTGGAGTCCGGTGGGATGGCGGCATTCAGCCCGGCACGGAGGTGGGCCTGTTCTACGACCCGCTGCTCGGCAAGCTCATCGTGTGGGGTGAGACGAGGGACCGGGCGATTACGAGGATGCGTCGTGCGCTCGCCGAGCTGGTGATCGTCGGCGTTCCCACCTCGCAGCCGTTCCACGTCGCGGTGATGAGGGACGAAGAATTCCTGGGCGGCAAATACGACATCGGATACCTGGAGCGGGCGGGCCAGCGCCTGGTGGGGGACGCAGCGCCGAACAGCGATCTCGAGGCCATGGCGATCGCGGCGGCCCTGGCGGAAGACTCGGCCCGGGGTCGCCCACTCGGTGACGCGGCCCTGCCAGGCACCGAGGCGTCCGAGTCCGTGTGGCTTCGCTCTGCGCGCTTGCGGGGGCTCCGGTGAGCCTCGTCGCGATCGAGCGTATCGCGGCGGGGGGTGATGGAGTCGGTCGCCTCGCGGATGGCCGGACCGTGTTCGTTCCTCGCACGGCACCCGGGGACTCGGCCGACGTCGACGTGATCGAGCTCAAGCCGCGCTTCGCGCGGGGCAGGGCCGTGAGGATCGAAACGGCCTCGACGCTGCGCGTCGCGTCCCGCTGCCCGCACTACACTGACGACGAATGCGGCGGCTGCCAGCTGCAGCACATTGCCCCCGCGGGACAGGTGGACATCAAGCGGCGAATTGTCGGCGATGCCCTCCGCCGCATTGCCGGCCGATCCCTCGATGACCCGCCCGGCATCGAGTCTCCGGACCTGTGGCGATACCGCGGGAAGATCACGCTGGCGGTTCGCGGTGATATCATCGGGCTCCATCGATTCAATGACGCCGACGGCGTCTTTCCGCTGACGGATTGCCTCATCACCGACGAAGCGCTGATGCAGCTCTGGGCGGGATTGCGGCCGCATCGCGCGTTGTTGCCGCGCTCGCTCTCGCTGCTGATCCTGCGGCAGGATCGAGACGGCGGCGTTCACGTGGTGGTCCAGGCCGATGCTGAACCCTGGAACCCCGGGCCGGTGGCCGAGGCCGTGGGTCTCGATGTTTCGTGGTGGTGGCACCCAGAGGGCGGGGCACCCCGCATCGTGGCCGGGAAAAAAACGGGATTCCCGGTGATGGCCTTCGCGCAGACCAACGCGGTTCTTGCCGACCGCATACGTGCCGACGCGGTAACCGCACTCGGTGCCGTGGCCGGGTCGACGGTGTGGGACCTTTACGGCGGTGTTGGTGACACCGCGCGCCTCCTCTCGGCCGCGGGAGCGCGGGTGTGGAGCGTGGACGCGGACCGTGGCGCAATCGAGTGGGCGCGTCGCGACGGATCGAGCGTGACGTACCTTGCGGGCCGCGCCGAGGATGTGCTCAGCCAGCTGCCGACGCCGGATGCGGTGATCGTGAATCCGCCCCGCACCGGCATGCATGACCGTGTGACCGTCCGCCTCGCCGCATGGCGCCGTTCCTCCGGCCCGCGGCGGCTCGTGTATGTCTCCTGTGACCCGGCCACGCTTGCCCGGGACGTGAAGCGGCTGCCGTCGTTCAATCTTCTCTCGGCTACCGCGTACGACCTGTTCCCCCAGACAGCCCACGTAGAAACCCTGGCCGTCCTGGAGGCCTCGTGAAGTACGACGTCACCATCGCCGGCAGGGTTTTCGAGGTCGAAGTCGACGGGCATGCGGTGTGTGTCGGTGGCCGGTCGGCCACCGGGCGACTGATGGCGGTGCCGGGGACGCCCCTTGTCCGCCTGGCCCTGGACGGGCGATCCACCACGTTCGCGATGCAGCGGGTGCCGGGCGGGTGGCAGGTGTCGCACGCGGGCAGGGACTTCCCGGTCGAGGTCGCTGACGAGCGGACCAGGGCTCTGCGCAGCACGGTGGGAGCCCCCGTCCGCCGCCCGGAAGGCGGTCTGGTCAAGGCCCCCATGCCGGGACTCGTGGTCCGGTTGGAGGTCGAAGTTGGGCAGGCGGTACAGGCGGGGACCGGTCTGCTCGTGCTCGAGGCCATGAAGATGGAAAACGAGATCCGGGCGACCGTGGCGGGCACGGTGAAGAGGATAATGGTGAGCCCACGCCAGACCGTGGACAGGGGGTCGGAGCTCCTCGAAATCGAGACCGGTCAGGGTTGACCATCCCCATGCCTCCGTCTAGGTTAGAGGTCTGTCTACACTTACGCCTTGAAGCACTTTTAGCGTGGATCAATGAAGACCTATTCCGCAAAACCGACCGAGCTTGAGCACGATTGGCATCTCGTTGATGCCACTGGCGTGGTACTTGGCCGCCTGGCGAGCCAGGTGGCCCAGATCATCCGTGGCAAGCACAAGCCGACGTTTACGCCGCACATGGATGGCGGTGACTTCGTCATCGTCGTGAATGCCTCGAAGATTCGCCTGACGGGCCGCAAGCTCGAGCAGAAGCGCTACTTCCGGCACACGGGCTACATGGGTCACGAGCGGTTCACCCCGGTGGCGGACGAGCTGGCGAAGAATCCTGATCGCGTCATCGAGCGTGCCGTGTATGGCATGCTGCCCAAGAACACGCTCGCGCGGCAGGAATTGCGCAACAAGCTCAAGGTGTACGGCGGTGCCGAGCACCCGCACCAGGCGCAGCAGCCTAAGGCGCTTGACCTCAACCGGAAGAAGAAGGCATGACTGCCCCGACACCCGAGCTTCGCTGGCATGCCGTGGGACGCCGGAAGACGAGCGTCGCGCGCGTCTACCTGACCCCGGGCTCCGGAAAATGGGACGTCAATGGGCGCACGCTGGGAGATTATTTCCCCCGCCGCTCGCTCGTGCAGCACATCCAGCAGCCGTTCACGGCCACCGGGACCCTCGGTGCGTTTGACGTGAAGGGCAACGTGGTTGGTGGTGGGCAGACTGGCCAGGCCGGTGCCATGCGTCTCGCGATTGCGCGGGCGCTGGTGGAGGCGGATGAGCAGCATCGCCGCAAGCTTCGTGACCAGGGCCTCATGACCCGGGATCCCCGGGCCGTGGAGCGGAAAAAGCCGGGCCAGCCGGGCGCGCGGAAACGGTTCCAGTTCAGCAAGAGATAGGATACCGGGGTCAGGATTCAGGGGTTTGCAAGAACGTCGTTCTCGCGGACCGCTGATCCCCGACCCCATTCAATCACACTGCTCGATCGGTTGTTGGGTGTTCACCATCGCGTGAATCGATGACCGAGATGACAGCAGTGGGCGACCAAACCCAGGACCGAGGTACATGACGCAGCCGTTGCTA
>CAMDCH010000135.1:0-7193 GCA_945889655.1 bacterium HR33 | reverse complement strand
TCCAGGCGATGTAACAGCGTGGACCTGCGTTCGCGTCGCCGCCCCCGACCCACCCTCCGCCCGCTCGGCTACCTAGTCCCGCCTGATCGCCACCGGGCCGTTGGTCGTCACCGCCCGCACCGTGGCGCCCCCTGAACCGAGAATCGACGTGATCCTGCTGTAGCGCCGGCCCTGGAACGTCACCGTGAGCGGCGTGCTGAGATCCATGGGGCCGTTGACTGTCCCCGTTTCCAGTCTCGCTGAGTAGGTGGACGGGATCTCGAGATGCACCGGGCCGTTGACCGTCTCCGCGTCGAGGCCGGCTCCTTCCCACGTGGTCCCCGAGAGATCGATGGTCAGCGGCCCGTTGGTCGCTCTGGCCTGGATGTCGCCGCCCGTTCCCTCGAGCGTGATGGGTCCGTTCTCGGTCTGGAGGCGCATGGTCCCACTGACCTCCAGGACCTCGACCGGTCCGTTCACGGTGGTGAGCGCGAGGTCGGTGTGGCGGGGCGCGTAGACCTCGTAGCTCACGACCCACTCTGGGTTCCGTCGCCAGCTGGCGGACGGGCCGGCGGCGCGGATTTCGGAGCCGCTCACTTCGATGTGGATCTGTCCGGCGGTCGCGCGCGCTTCTTCCTGGGTTTCGGCATTGGCCTGGACGTGCGCGACGACGTGAATGCTGTCCCGGTCCCACCCGATGATGCTGATCCCGCCGTTGGCGCCGCCATCGATGGTGAGCGGCCCGCGCACGGGCCGCATGCCCATCTCCCGTTCCTCGCAGTGACGCTGCTGGTTGCGGCGTCCCCACGATTCGCAGGGATACCGCTCGTTGCTGGACCGGGCGTTGCCCCGGCGCTGGGCTTCCAGGGCTTCGGGAGCGCCCAGGGCGGCGAGGAGAGCGAAAAGGGTCAGTACGCGGGTGGTCACGATCATGTCAGGCTCGGGGAACGGGTGCGTGGTGCCCCTCGCTGCGCTCGGGGCAAGCTGTGGTGCGTGGTGCGTGGTGCGTGGTGCGTGGTGCGTGGTGTTAGACAGGGGCGCCCGGCCAAAGGTTGGAACGCGTGTTGCCCCGTGCAACGTCAGCGCTTGGACGGGCGCACCTGGCTGTGCCGGTCACAGCCCACCAGGTGGTCGTTGATCATCCCTGCCGCCTGCATGAAGGCATAGCAGATCGTCGAACCCACGAACTTGAATCCCCGTTCGTAGAGCGCCTCGCTCATGCGGTCGGATTCGCGGGTGCGCGCCGGCACCTGCTTCAGGGTCTTCCAGCGATTCTGGATCGTCCCGCCGCCGGTGAACTGCCAGATGAAGCGGTCGAAGGAGCCGAACTCGTCCTGCGTCTTCAGAAAGAGCCGCGAGTTGGTTACGGCAGCCTTCAGCTTGAGGCGGTTGCGGATGATGCCGGGGTTGCGCGTGAGCTTCTCGACCCGCGCCGCCGTGAAGCGCGCCATGCGGGCGGGCTCGAAGTTTTCAAATGCGTCGCGGAAGGCCTCGCGCTTCCTGAGCACGATGGCCCACGACAGCCCAGCCTGGAACGCGTCGAGCACCATGAACTCGTGGAGCTTGCGGTCGTCGTGCGTCGGGACGCCCCATTCCTCGTCGTGATAGGCGAGCATCTGGGGGTCGGCGTTCAGCGCGGGCCAGCAGCGGCGGGTCATGGTTCGACCACGGGGATCTCGGTTTCTCCCGTGACCGGGGGGAGGGCACCCGCGGGAACGGTCAGCGCGGCGCCGAGGGCGAGCATCATGCACGCGGCGGAGGCGACAAAGGCCGCGTGGGAGCCCGAGCGATCGTACAGCCGGCCGATGACCAGGGGACCGGTGAACCGGCCCAGCGCCGCGAATGCCTGCGCGGCGCCCAGCATGGTTCCCTGTTCGGCCGCTCCCGAGAGCTTGGACACGAGGCCGGTGGCAGCCGGGGATGCCACGCTGTTGGAGAAGGCGAGCACCGCCGTCCAGGCGTAGAGTGCCGCCGTGGTGCCCAGGAACGGCACCGCGCCGATGGAGAGGGCCATGCCGAGCGTCCCGACGATGACCAGGGTGCGGTCGGAGACGTGGCGGGCGATCCGGCCGAACAGGTAGCCCTGCACCAGAGCCGCCATGAAGCCCACGATGGTGAAGAACCCGCCCAGCTCCTTCTCGTGCCAGTTGAAGGTGACGCCCGCGTACAGGGGCAGCGCCACCGTGTAGCCCGCGAAGGCGACCGGCATCATCCCGAAGAAGAGCATCACGCCGCGCAGGCGCCGGCTGGCCATGGCGGCGCGGAGGTGGCTGAAGTCGAGAAGCGGCCGGTGCGATCTCCGGTCGAGCGGGAGCGATTCCGGGAGAATGAAATAAGCGGAGATGAAATTGACCAGGCAGAGGCCCATCGCGATCCAGGCCGCGTAGCGGGCGCCTGCGAGGCTCCCGATGGCCGGGCCGACGATGAATCCCAGCCCGAAGGCTGCGCCGACCGCGCCCATGCCGCGGGAGCGTTCGGCGCGGCTCGTGACGTCCGCGATGTAGGCCTGCGCCACCGAGATGTTGCCGCCGGAGAAGCCGGAGATCATCCGCGCGATGAAGAGGAGCGGGTAGGACCCCGCCAGTCCGAACATCGCGTAGCCCGCCGCGCTCACGAAGATGGTCACGAGGAGCACCGGCCGGCGCCCGACCCGGTCGGAGAGGCGGCCGAGGACCTGGGTCGCGATGAACTGCATGAACGAGTAGATGCCGACCAGCGCGCCGAAGCCGAGGCCGCCGGCCCCGAGCGTCTGGGCGTAGTAGGGCAGGATCGGCAGGATGATGCCGAAGCCGGCCAGGTCGATGAAGACCGTGAGGAAGAGGACGCCGAAGCGCGAGCGGCTGGACGACATGGACCCGGAATCTAAGCGGGCCTGGAAACGATCCCGCCGAGCCGCAACCGTGCACCTCGATCCTTGCATGAAATGCACAAATTGGCCACTTTTGAGCCGGAATTGGCCCGGAAGCTGCACTTGTGCCAGCTGTTGAGCGCACGATGTGCACACTTCGTAAGACATTCGTCGTAGGAGTCCCCTCGCAATGAAACTGATCAGCACCATCGTCCGGCCGGAGCGGCTGCCCGAGGTCAAGGCGGCGCTATACCGGGCGGGTGTCACGGGCATCACCCTGTCCAGGGTTTCGGGGCACGGCGGCGAACAGGAAGTGCTGGGGCAATACCGGGGCACCACCGTGGTCATGGAGTTCCACGAGAAGGTGAAGATCGAGATGGCGGTCTCCGAACCGTTCGTGCAGCCGACGATCGATGCGATCCTGTCGTCGGCGCGGACCGGCGAAGTGGGGGACGGCAAGATCTTCGTACAGCCGCTCGAGCAGGTGATCCGGATCCGGACCGGCGAACACGACAATGCCGCGCTCACCGCGGTGAACGCTGACAAGGTGCAAAAGGCCGCCATCGACGTGGCCTCGCACTCGGGGGCTGCATGACGACGGCGATCAACGCGGGCGATACGGCCTGGGTGCTCCTGTCGAGCGCCCTCGTCCTCCTGATGACGATCGGCCTTGCGTTTTTCTACGGCGGCTTGGTCCGCCCGAAGAGCGCCCTCAACACGATGATGATGAGCGTGGTGGCACTGGGCCTAGTGGGGCTCCAGTGGGTGCTGGTGGGCTACTCCTTTGCGTTCGCGCCGGGAAGCTGGCTGATTGGCGGCCTGTCCTGGATCGGTCTGCGCGGCGTGGGGCTCGAGCCGCACGCGGTCTACGGCTCGACGATCCCGCAGCAGGCGCACGCAATGTTCCAGGGAATGTTCGCGATCATCACGCCGGCGCTCATTTCCGGCGCGATCGTGGAGCGGATGCGTTTCAAGGCCTACGCAGTGTTCATCCTGCTCTGGGCTACACTGATCTACGATCCACTATGCCGGTGGGTGTGGGCGCAGGGCGGCTGGCTCGCCGCGCAGGGCGCCCTCGATTTCGCCGGTGGAACGGTAGTGCACATCAGCGCCGGCGTCTCGGCGCTGGTGGCCGCGCTCACGCTGGGCCAGCGCAAGGACTACGGGCGGACCGCGATCGTGCCGCACAACGTGCCGCTGGTGATCCTGGGCGCGGGCCTCCTCTGGTTCGGATGGTTCGGCTTCAACGCGGGCTCGGCGCTCGCCGCCAACGGCATCGCGGCGCTCGCCTTCACCAATACCAACACGGCCGCCGCCACCGCCCTCGTGGTCTGGGCGCTGCTCGACCTCAAGCGGACGGGGAAGGTGACCGCCGTGGGCGCGGCGACCGGCGCGGTGGTGGGCCTGGTCGGCATCACGCCAGCGGCGGGATTCGTGGGACCGGCCGCGGCCATCGCGATCGGCGCCTTCTGCCCGCTCGTGAGCTACGGCGCGATGCAGCTCCGGTCGAAGAGCAAGCTGGACGATTCACTGGACGTTTTCTCCTGCCACGGGCTGGCGGGTATAACCGGCGCCCTCCTGACCGGTGTGTTAGCGGCCCAGGTGTGGAATCCCGCGGGGGCCGACGGCGTGCTGGCAGGCAATCTCCACCAGCTCTGGGTGCAGGCACTGGCGATCGTCGTCGCCGCGGCCTTCGCCGGCGTGGGCACCTTCGGCCTCATCAAGCTGATCGATCTCGTGATTGGCGTACGGGCGACCGTGGCCGAGGAGCTTAGCGGCCTCGATCTCTCCGAGCACGGCGAAGAGGCGTATTTCGGCGGTGACCTGGGCAGCCTGCCGGGTGCCGCGCTTGGTGACAGCGTGATCGTTTCGGCCGAGGTCGCGGCGGCTCCGAGAGCTGAGCCAGTTTCGGTCTGAGCTAACCCAAGCATCCACGCCCTGCGTTGCTTGAACCCCGGGCTTGCGCCCGGGGCCTGAGCTAACCCAAGCGTCTACGCCCTGCGTTGCTTGAACCCCGGGCTTGCGCCCGGGGTTGGGACTTGCGTCCCACAGATGGACTCAAGTTTCAGGAACCTCGCACCGCACCTCGCACCTCGCACCTCGCACCTCGCACCTTCGTCACCGCCAGTGGCCGGGGGTCCAATACCAGCCGCGATCTCCCCGTTGCCAGTTGCCCTGCACCCAGAGGGACCGGCCGCTTGGACTGCGTTCCCACCTGCCCTGCGTCCAGAAGTATCCGTCACGGTCCCAGCGCCAGTTTCCACTGACCCACGCGTAACCACGGCCGGGCCTGGGGCTGAGAATCTCGACCCGGGCGGCCGGGGGGGCGCGACGGACATAGACAATTTCGGGGGCAATTGCACGCTGGACGGGGCGGGGATGTGGCGCGCACGCCACGAAGGCGGCGAGGCCGAGACCCCCCAATAGTGATCTGCGCATTCTTCGTAATCTCCTTTGGACTGATCTACCCCCCGATGGCCCTCCGGTGCCGCGGGTATATTTGACCCATGTCCACCATTGATCCGTTCGTGCTCGGCGAAGGCTCCAGGTTTCTCGAGGAGCTGAAGGCGTTTCTCAGGATTCCCAGCATTTCGACCGACCCCACCCACGCGGGCGACTGCCGCAAGGCAGCGGAGTGGGTGAGGGATCACCTGCGTCGGCTGGGATGCCCGAAAGTCGAGCTGTTGGCGAGTGAAACGCACCCGATCGTCTGGGCCGAGGGTCCCGAAGTCCCCGGCAAGCCGACGGTACTGGTGTACGGGCACTATGACGTGCAACCGCCCGATCCGCTGAACGAGTGGACCACGCCGCCGTTCGAACCCGAGGTGCGGAACGGCAACCTGTACGCGCGCGGCGCTACGGACGACAAGGGCCAGGTCTTTGCCGCGATCAAGGCGTTCGAGTCGGTCAACCGCGGCGGGAAACCCCCGGTGAACATCCGGTTCCTGATCGAAGGCCAGGAAGAATCCGGTAGCGCGCTGCTCTTTCAGTTACTGAACCGCGAGCCGGATCGCACCACGGCGGACGCGGTGCTCGTGGCGGACACCGCCTACTACGCGCCCCGGTGGCCGGCGATTGAAACGGGCCTGCGTGGCCTGTGCTACGCGGAGATCTCGGTTCGCACCTCGAAGACGGACCTGCATTCGGGGTTGTATGGGGGCGTGGCACCCAATGCGCACACAGCACTGGTGGAGCTGCTCTCCCGGCTCAAGACCCCGGACGGCAAGATCCAGATTCCGGGTCTCTACTCCGCCGTCAGGGGTCCCAGCAAGAAGGAGCTGGACGGATGGAAGAAGCTGCCGTTCAGCGAGCGCAAGTTCCTGAAGGACGAGGTCCAGGCCAGGGCGCTGACCGGGCTGAAGAAATTCTCGGTCTTCGAGCGGACCTGGGCGCTGCCGACCTTCGAGATCCATGGGATCATGGGCGGGTTCACGGGTGAAGGCGCGAAGACGGTGATCCCCGCGGTGGCGACCGCCAAGATCAGCCTGCGCCTGGTGCCGAACCAGAAGGAAAAAGTCGTACAGAAGCAGCTGCTTAAGGCGGTCAAGTCACTCGCGCCGAAGTACGCGGACGTGACCGTGCGCTTTCTGCACGGCGCGGATCCCGTCGTGGTCGATATCGATTCGAAGCCGTTCCACCTGATCGACAAGGCGTTCAAGGAAGTGGAAGGGCGGGGAGCGGTGGCGACGAGATCGGGCGGATCGATCCCGGTGGTTCCGGCGCTGGGGAAGAAGGGTGCGCCAGTGGTGCTCGCGGGCATCGGGTTGCCGGATGACCGGCTGCACGCGCCGAACGAAAAAATCGCGGTCGAACAGTTCTACAAGGGTATTCGTGTCTTCGGGAGATTCTTCCAGCTGATGGGGCAGGGATAGAGCGGCCAGCGAGGAGGCGGTTCTCCTTCGCGTCCAGTAGGTCGCGGCTGTCTCACCCAGGGCGAATCTGACCCAGTCGGCGGCCTTCGTAGGGTCGACGTGTCGCTCAGGTCCCAGGAACTCGTAGAGTCCTTCATGTTGTAGATCAGCCGTTGGCTGTCTGGTGCATCAAAGGCCGCAGGACATTCTCAGGCGGCGCGAGCGGCAGCTTCACGAAGGATACGCGCTCGGCAACTTCAATCGCTCGTCAGGCGCAAGGCAGAACGGCGAGCACCGCCTCCACCGTGCCGACTTGCGCGCCCGTTACCCGAAGCTGGATCGTGGCAAAGTGGAGGTGTCGCTTTCGCCGCACCTGTGCTCGCAGCAAGAGGCAAGACTCGGTGGGCCCGACGGGGCTGCTGAACTCCGCGCTAGTGCGGACTAAGCGAGGACGACCTCGTTGCCCTTGGGCCCACGCCCACAACGCCACCAACTGGCCAGCGGCCTCGATCATA
>CAMDCH010000134.1:0-7194 GCA_945889655.1 bacterium HR33 | reverse complement strand
GCCGCGGGTGAAATAGAACTCGTGCGGCTTGACCGAGTCCGCGGGGGCCTGGAACAGGTGTCGGATGCCTGCGGCCGGCCGCGCCTCTGGCCGCGATGCAGCGGAGCCTGAGGCGAGGGAAACGACGGCGACTGCCGTGAGAGCGGAGAGACGGGGGAGGGCGCGCACGGGCACACGGAGAATGGCCGCCCGGAGGGCGCTATGGCAAGTAGCGCAGGGTGGAACGGACGGTCAGACGGTCGGACGGTCAGACGGTCGGGTTCTTTTCCACGCATCGAAGTCTCTTTGACCGTCTGGCCGTCTGGCCGCCTGACCGTCTACGTAGCCCTGAGAATCTCCACGGGATCCGACTTCGTCGCCCGGCGGGCGGGGGCGAGGCAGGCGAGGAGGGCGGCGGTACACAGCACAACCTCGGAGATCAGCAGCGAGGCGGCATCTGTGAACTCCACTTCGTACAAGAGGTGTTCGATGAACTGGGTGGCGTACATCGCGGCGAAGGCCCCGAGCGCCGTGCCGGCGAGGAACATCACCGCGCCGTCGTGGAGCACGAGCCGGTAGACGTTCTCTTTCGTGGCCCCGAGGGCCATGCGTACCCCGAACTCCCGCAACCGCACGCTCACCGTGTGCGACAGGACGCCGTACAGTCCTACGGTTGCCAGGGCCAGTCCGAAGAACGCCACGAGCGAGAAGATCCCGCTGGTGAGCGTCTTCGGTCCACGCATCCTTCCGACGTAGGACGCTCGTTCCTTGCGTTCGGACACGGTAGGTGGCGCTGGCAGCGAGAGGGCAACCTGGATTTCCCGGCCTGCCTGGGATCCAACCTGGTCGTTGGTCTGGTCGGAGCGGATGACGACCGAGCGGGCGCGCGCCGTGTCCACAGCCGGGATCACGTAGATGATGGGTGTGGGCGCGAGGTCCGGCGCGCCATGCCAGTCGTCCTTGCCGTCGTCGAACACACCGATGACCGGAATCCACGCCGCCCGCGAATGCGCGGGGCCGAGCTTGAGCAGTCGGCCAATCGGGCTCCTGTTGTGCCAGAGCCGGACAGCAGCCCCCTGGTTAATGACGGCGACGTCGCGGTCACCGGGCTCAAAGTCCCGCCCCTCGCGTATACCGATGCTGTAGGCGCGCAGGTAGTCGGCGCTAACCCGCGAGTACGCCCGCAGCATCATGCTGGCGGTACTGTCGCTTCGCTCGTCGTCCGAGAGTACCACGTGGCCCTGGCTCAGCTCGTGGGTCGATAGCGTCGCGGCGAACCGCACGCCGGGGACGGTCCTGATACGGTCGAGTACGTCGTGGACGCGCTGGCCGACCACCTGATCGGGGAGCTGCTGGTCGCGGAGGTTGAGGCCGGTGGTGAACAGGCCCTTACCCGCAAAGGCCGCCGTCCGGCTGAAGTCACTGTCCTGGTTGATGAAGCGATACGCCGACTTCCCGAGGACGGTGGCTGACATCACGAGCACCAGGGCGAGGGCCACCTGGACGACAGCCAGCAGGCTGAAGCGGGACTGACCCGGGGTCGAGGTGCCGGAGCTGCTCTTGAGCGGTTCGGCGAGGCTCACGTCGGATGCGGTGAGAGCGGGGAACAACCCGACGAGCACAACAGTCACCGCGCTGGCGAGCAACGCGAACATGAACAGGCGCCCGGACAGGTGAACCGGGGGAAGTGCCAGCTCCGGCAGGGCGGGCAATTCCGCCTGGGACAGGCTGATCCCCCACAACGTGAAGAAGACACCGATCGCGGCACCCCCTGCGACCAGGATGCCTGCCTCGATCACCAGTTGTTGAATGAGCGCCCCTCGTGACGCCCCGATGGCCATCCGGAGGGCGAGCTCACGCCGCCGTGTGACACCGCGGGCCAACATGAGGTTCGCGAGGTTTGCGCAGGCGATGAGCAGTACGAGGAGAGCGCACCCGGCCAGGGCCAGGTGGAATTGGTTCAGCTGGAACGGATTCGGCAGCAGTGGCACCGCAAACGCCTTGTATCCGTCCACCCGGCCGTTGGGGGTGCGCGATTCATCGGTGAGCTGCGTAGCCAGACGCTCCATCTCCGCCGACGCATCAGCGAGGCTGATACCGGGCTTGAGGCGCACCACGGCACTCATGAACCGCGGTCGCGCGTCGGTGGCGACCCACACGTCGAAAGCGATGGGGTAGCTCATTTCCCGGGGCATCACGCCAACGACGGATCTCGTCCGGCCATCGACGCTGACGGTTACTCCCTCCAGCGACGCGGGCGCGCCAAGCCGGTTGAGCCAGAAGGCGCGGCTGACTACGGCGACGGTTTCGTCCGGCGACGTGAGGATGCGGCCCTTCTCGGGCTTTACGCCGACCATGCTCATGTAGTTGGGCGTCATGTATGCCACGGCTGCCCGGCGACGGTCTGTGCCCACTGAGACGAAGGGCTCGTCCATCCCGTATCCGCCCATCTCCTCGTGAAACGATGTGCGTGTGCGGATCGTCTCGTTGTTTGCCTTTGGGGCGTAGACTGAGAATCCGACGCGGATCAGCTGATCGGCATCGCGATAGGGATTGAACGGGTGCATGAACGCATCGAGGATCGCGAACATGCTGGTGTTGAGGCCCAGGGCGAGCGCCAGCGAAATCACGGCGATCGCGGCGAATCCCTTGCTCCGCGACAGCGACCGAAACGCGTACCGGATGTCTCTCATGTCGCCCTCAGGATTTCGACCGGGTTCAGACCTGCCGGCGCTCCGAGAAGAACGCGCCGCACGCCACCAGGAGTACCACGATCAGCAGGTTGACCGCGAGGAGACCCGGCCGCAGCCGCTTCCCGTATCCCAGGCTTCTGCTGTCTCCCCAATAGGCTGAGTCACGTTTCAGCGCACTCCGGGCCATCCAGCGGGAGGCCCACTCTTCCATCGGCACACCAAACGCCACCTTGAACGCACTGTCAGGCGCGAGGGGCGACTGCCAGAACTTGGCGAACGGCTCCGGTCCCATGTCGGCCCGCAGGCTGGCCAGGAGGTGGTCCCGCGCGTCTGCTGGATACCACCAGTAGGTGATCAGCAAGCCCTCCGACAGGCCGAACCGGCGGTCGGCGGGCTCGGCCACCGTTCCCGGCGCCGCGCGCTCGTCGAGGTACGCCCGGCACGCTTCGAGGTTGCCCCGACCGCAATCCCGGCCCCAGGGCGTGACATCGCGGATCAGTGACACGTGCCGCCAGTTGGAGACTCCGGCGAAGCGAAACCGGTGGCGGATGAGCCACGCCTCGATTTCGCGTCCCGGCGGGCCGAACGCCGCATAGAAACCGCACGGTCCCAGCAGTCCGGTCCAGTTCGACGTGCGCTGGATGTAGTACGACGCCCACGTCGCGTCGAAACGCTCCGGGCGTCCGATGCGGAAGGGATGCACGGCGAGACAGCGCCCCCCTCCTGTAGCCGCCGGGAGGACATAAACCGGTCGCCGGGTCAAATAGAGCCCCGTGTCAGGCACGATCGCCACGCCGGCGGCGATAGTCCCTCTCACCGGCTGGAGCTCGGTCCACTCAAAGGCGAGCGTGCCTTCGAGTTTCCGTCGAACCGAAGGAGCGAAAGCCCGGTCGACGAGGCCGGCAGGCCCGTCTTCGCGCACCACGTTTGCCGGGAACAGCCGCAGCAGGGAATCCCGCAGGCTCAGCGCCTGGAGCGTCTGTTCCGTTTCGTTGATGGACCGGCGCAGGCCGCCGGCCCGTAGCGCGCGCGGATTGTCCCACGCACCAAAGCCGAACTGGCGCGTCTCGTACCGGTCGGGCGAGGGCGGGAGATACGAAATGCCGATCACCGCGCACCCGAACGCGCCGATGCCGATCCAGTGACGGAGGGTCAGCGCCACCGTGAGCTCCGCAGCGCGGCAAATGCCATCACCAGGCACCAGCCGATTGCGACCAGCGCGGTGCGCACCGGAAGCGCCACCGATGTGCCGCCGGCGGCGATGATCTCGGTGCGCCACGTGCTCAGCAGGGAATCCACGGTCATCCCCGACGCGTCGACCAGGCGATCCGCAATCGGCCGGTCCCGGCCCCGCCACCAGCGCGCAAACGCTCCGTCGCCGCCTCGATCCAGCGCGACGTAGAGAAGACTCACGCGTGACTGCGAACCGAGCACGTTCCAGTCGAAGTGGTAAGGCAGCTGCAACAGCTCGGTGCACGCCTCGTCCGACCGGCCCCGGACACACCGGGCGTAGGTCTCGACCCTCCCGCTGTTGAGCTGCCACCGGGTGCGGACCATCGACCAGCGGTCCTCTGCGCTGAACAGCTCGGAAACGGCGTCCTCAACCGGGATGATGCCGAGCACCTGGCCGCAGGCGCGAAGCGAGTCCTGGAAGCAGTCCCGTGCCGCTTGTGACTCTGCGGTGACCAGCTCGGCGTAGGCCGCCTGGTTCACGGTCTTACGGTCGGGGTCCGTGGAAACCACGTTGGAGCTCCAGCGGCGAAAGATGCTGTCCTCCGTCGCGAATGCTCCCGAAACGGCATAGGCGATCATCCCCTCGAATTCGTCCGCTCGCGTTGTTGCGCTCACGATGATCCCGATTTCGTCGGATCGGACCCCTCGGGCGCCAGTGGACGTCAGCACGATGCGCTTGGCGGGAAACGAGTCCAGTGCCGCTCCGAATGTGCGTTCGATACGCGGCAGTGCGGCGGCGGCACCCTCCCGTACCACGTTCGAGATCGAGGGCGATGAGGCGAGTTTCAGCGGCCCGGCGGGGATGGAATCGAATCGCGCCAGCGCTGCCTGGGCTCGCCGCTCCTCCTCGAGGGCCACGGAGTCCATCCGATACGCGGCCCGGAGACGCTGGAGCCGCTGCTGGAGTGCAGCGCGGTCCTGCGCCCCGGCCACTGGCGCCGTCGCGAGGGCCATGAGCGCGAAAACGGCGAAGACTCGCCTAGACATCGATCAGCATCCACCGGCCGGCGTAGATCTCGAACGGTCCTGGCCAGGACCCAAGCAGCTCGAGCGCGTTTTCCACGAGGCTGTAGTCGACCGCCGATGCGAGGACGATCTGTGCGACCACCAACCCGGCGATCGTGGCCAGCACGTACCCCGCGGTGCGGTTGGTTCCCGCGGAGATCGCGAAGAAGATCGCGTTCGCGAGCAGCGTGGCGAGCGCGAAGCGCAGCGTGAGGGAGACCACGTAGGTCGTCAGGCCGGATGGAATGATCGCGGCCTTCGTGGCCACCACCGCGCCGAGCCACACGGCGAAGCAGGGCACGGCGATCAGCACCAGCCCGGCGCCGAAGCGGTAGAGCGCGTATTGCCACCGTGGGATCGGGAGCGACAGCGCGTAGACGTGGCGGCCCCGGTGATCGGCGCCCCAGGCCGTGACGGCGACCGCCAGCGCGATGACCAGTGCGAGAATCGGGTAGACCAGGCTCCACGTCCGCATCGACGTGAGCAGCATGCCCACCGCGGGCTCCGACTGGCTGGGATTCCCCGCCTCCTGCACTGAGAGCACCGGCACCGCGAAGGAGGCAAGGCTCGCGAGCACGATCGTCAGTCGCGACCACTGCCACTGGGTGGTGAGTATCGCCTTGAACATGTGATGCCTCAGGCCCGCGGCCCGCGGAAGGTTCGGAGCAGCTCGACAAATCCTTCTTCGAGATCGAGGTCCACCACCTCGCGAAGGCTGGCGCCCGCGCCGGCGAACCACTGGCTCATCGGCGCCTGCCAGCCGCGCACGAGCCAGGTTTCCACGGCACCTTCCCCCGGCTCGCGCGAGAGAACCACGAACGGCGTCTGCGACGGGGCAGGGGCGCCACTCACCCGGAGCCGCTTGATCCCGCTCTTGAACGTGTCCATGGGGAGCTCTGCCACCAGCCCGCCTCGATCCATCACGCCCACCCAGTCGCAGATGCGTTCCAGCTCGTGGACCAGGTGGCTCGAGATGAAGACCGTGGCGTTGTGCTGTCCCACATAGTCGACCACTGCGGTCAGCATCTCGCGGCGCACCACCGGGTCGAGCCCGTCGGTCGGCTCGTCCAGCACCAGCAGCTCAGGTCGCTGCGATAGCGCGAGCAGCATCTCGAGCTTGCCCATCTCGCCCTTCGACAGGCGCGAGAGGCGGCGTTCGCGGTCCAGCCCGAACATGCCGAGCAGCTCGCCCGCCCACTTCTCATCCCAGTGCGGGTAGAAGGCACGGTGGAACCGGATGGCCTCGTCGACGCTCAGCGTCGGATAGAGATGTGGTGCCTCGGGGACGTAGCCGGTGCGGGCCAGCATCGCGGGAGACTCACGCGGGATCGAGCGTCCCAACACCGCAATCGATCCCGTCTCCGCGCGAAGCAGGCCCAGCATCAGCCGGATGATGGTGGTCTTCCCCGCGCCGTTGGGCCCGAGGAAACCGTAGACCGATCCCACCGGCACGTTCAGGGAGACGTCGCGAATCGCGAACCGCTTCCCCGGCCGGTAGCCGACATTGCGCAGCTCGATGGCATTGCTCATGGGTTCTTCGCCCCCAGCTCCGCGTCGAGCGCGGCGGCGAGGTCGCTCGAGGAAAGACCGAGGCGTCCGGCTTCAGCGATCATCTCGCGCACCAGGCGCCGCGCCTCGCGCGACCGCTCTTTCCCCCGCTTATCACTGCCCACCTCGCGCACGAACGTCCCCGCTCCCTGTCGCATTTCGGCGAACCCCTCGCTTTCGAGCTCCCGGTACGCCTGCACCACCGTCGCCGGGTTGATGCGCAACTTGGCGGCGAGCTGCCGCACCGACGGCAGCGGATCCCCCGGCTTCAGCTCACCGGAGGCGACCGCCACCCGGAGTCGCGTGGCGATCTGGGCGTAGAGCGGAGTAGCGCTTCGTGGATCGATCTGGTCGAACAAACCGGTCATCCGGGGAAGTGTGTCGGTGAGACAGTACAGTGCTACAGAGGGATTGTCAAGAAGCGGGTAGGCGGGTAGGCGGGTAGCCGGGTGGAAAAACAAACGGGAGCCTCATGAGCTCCCGTCTTGCTACCCGCCAACCCGCCAACCCGCCAACCCGTCCACCCGCCTACCCGGCTTTTCTCCTCTTCGCCGCCGCCTTCTTGGGCGACTTCCCTTCTGCGGCAGTTTCAGCTGCCTCTGCGTCATCTGTGGCCTTCCCCTTGGCGACGCTGGCCTTGAGCGCCTCCATCAGGTCCAGGATCTGCGTCTTAGGCTGTTCATCGGATTCCGCCGTGATCTCGACTCCGGTCTCCACCTTCTTTTCGATCTCGGCT
>CAMDCH010000133.1:0-7225 GCA_945889655.1 bacterium HR33 | reverse complement strand
CGATCAGTACGGCACTCCTTTTTCCAGCGACGTCGGCGCTACTGACGCATCGGGCGCCGAAGCATGAGCTGGGGCAGGTGATGGGAGTGCAGCAAACCTTCGGTGGGTTTGCCCGGGTGATCGCGCCGATCTGGGCGACGGCGGCGTTTCAGGGCCTGGGGCACACGGTGCCGTTCTACATTGCGAGCGGCGTGGTGGCGGTGGTGAGCTTGCTGGCATTCAGGGTGAAGAAGGATCCGGAGGCGATGGCGGAAGCGGCTTGACGGACAGGGACCGGAGCTGCGGGACTACGGAAGAACGGTTGACGTAAACCACACCGAGCGATCCGAGATAGATAAGCTCCCGCAATGGCAAAAGCCGGTGCCAACCCGGACGCTGTCCTCTCCGGGCGTCGTTCCGAGTGTCCAATCGAATCGGGCCACACCAGACTTGTCGGCATAAGTGCTCGCGGGCGCCAAGGTCCCGCCCAGTTGCGACTTCTTTACGGCGCGATCATTGGCCCAGGTCACCCATTCGCCGGGAATGGGTGTGCCGAATTTGTCCACCACGAGGGCGGCCAGCGCAGCCGGTAACACCCGGCCCACCTGCCCAGCTTGCGAGTTGCCCCCGATCGGCATGACACGCGCAGGGTAGCCCGGGCTCGCCGTCGCCTGAAAAGTCACCCTGCTTGAAGCGATGCGCGGAGCAGGTATCTCGATGCTTGCTTCCACCCGCTGCGAATCAGCCGATGACCCGAGCTGCCACTGTACCCCCGCCAGCCCGGCATCATCGCTGGTGTCGCTCAGCACGCCGAGGTCGGTACCGAAGGCGTAGATGGACTGGCCCTCCAGCAGCGGCGGCCTAAGAGTCCACAGCCCCCCTTCTCCAGCGGTTACTCGGAAGGTTATCAAGGCATTGCTTATCGGATCACCGTGAGAATCGGTGAAGCGGACTACGAGACCATTGCCGAGGGGCATCCCGGCGCGGCCGGTTTGTGTGTTCCCATGATAGATCTGGAGCTGGGCGCCGGAAAACGGATCACTAACGCCGTCGCCACACGCTCCTGCCATGAGCATGACCGCGAGGATCGTGCGTACTCTGGAACTGTCCAATTCCCCTCACTCTTCCTCTGGACACTGGTGGAGGCGGACGGGTCGCAACACGATAGGAGAAGTCGTCTGCCGTATCGCTATGCTACCGTACCCCGGTCAATTGCCAGTCAATATCCCCCGAAGGCTTGCCCGGATGTTCGCCCGGCCGACAGCCCCGCGGCTGCATTCATCGGTTCAATCCGGATCCACCGCGCTGCAATCGAACGGGACGGGCTCGCCTCGCAGATCCGCCGGCATAACTGGGCGGGACTGAGGCGCGTCCGGAACGTCCTGCTCAACATTGGTCAGGTTCTGGGCGTCTCCCGCCGATACACCACCTTCCCACCCAGCACCGTCATCTCGACCCTCGTATTCAGGATCTGCTCCGACGGAATCGTCATGATGTCTTGGTCCAGCACCACGAAATCCCCGAACTTCCCCGGCGTCAGCGATCCCGATTCCTTTTCCATGAAGGCCGAGTAGGCCGGCCACATCGTCATGGAAAGCAGCGCCTCTTCCCGGGTCGTCCTCTGCTCCGGGTACCATCCCGCCGTCGGCCAGTTGTTTTCATCTTGCCGAGTCACAAACGAATGGAACGAGATCAGCGGATTGGCGGACTCCACGGGGAAATCCGACCCGTTGGGAATGACGACACCGGAGTTGAGCAGCGAACGCCAGGGGTAAGCACCTAGGGCACGCGTCGGGCCCAGGCGGTTCACCGCCCAGTACATGTCACTGGTGGCGTGCGAGCCCTGCATCGAGGGGATCACACCGAGCTGCGCGAAACGGGGGATGTCGTCCCAGTGAAGGATCTGCGCATGCTCCACGCGGAATCGGTGGTCTGCCTTCGGGACTTCTTTGAGCGCCTTCTCGAACTCATCGAGGACGATCCGGTTACCGCGGTCGCCGATGGCGTGCGTGTTGACCTGCCATCCCGCCTTCAGCGCCTTGACCGCCACGCGCCGGATGTCCTCCGGCCGCGCCACGAGCAGGCCCACATTGGTCGGGTCATCGGTGTACGGCTCGAGCAATGCCGCCCCTCGGCTGCCCAGCGCGCCATCGATGTACAGCTTGATCGAGTGGACCCAGAGCCGTCCTTCCATACCGACGATCGGTGGCTGCGCCATGAACCGATCCATGATCGAGTCCTGGTCGCGCAGCATGACATAGTTGCGAAGGTTGTACTTCCCCTCCTTCACCAGCTGCGTGAAGACCTGCACCGTGGCCGCATTCTCCCCGGCGTCGTGCAGACCCGTCAGTCCCCATTTGTTCAACTCCGAGATGGCCGCGACCGTGAATTCGCGTACTTCCTGGGGAGTTACCGCGGGGATCTTTGACGAGACGATGCCCTGCGCGGCATCGATCAGGACGCCGGTGGGATTGCCGGCCGCGTCCCGAATGAATCGCCCGCCGTCCGGGTCCTTCGTGGCCGCGGTGACGCCCGCCAGCTGGATCGCTCTCGCGTTTACCAATCCAGCGTGTCCGTCCACCCGTGTGAGGTAGACCGGGTGGTTCGGGACGGCCTTCGAAAGTGCCTCGTTGGACGGGAAGCGGGTATCGGCCCAGTCATTCTGGTCCCAGCCCCGTCCCCGTATCCACTGGCCCGCGGGTGTGACCTTCGCCCGCTCGACCACGCGCTGGATGACTTCATCGTAGGACTTCGTTCCCACCAGGTCCACGCCCTTCAGCCGCTGGCCCAGGTTCGCCAGGTGACCGTGGGCGTCCACCATCCCCGGGATGACGGTCTTGCCGTCGAGGTCCATCTGCTGCGTGTTGCTGCCGATGAACGTCCGCGCTCCGCGGTTGTCTCCGACGAAGATCACCTTGCCATCCTTGATAACCATCGCCTGCGCGCGCGGATGGGCATCATCCACCGTGTAGATCTTCGCGTTAGTGACCACGAGATCGGCGGCAGGCTGCTGGGCATTCGCCGTGGAGACGAGAAGCGCGAACGACAGGGTCGCAAGCATGGATCGGCCAGTCATGAAAGTCCCGGGAGTTGGAAGCATCAAACAAGGTGTGGAGAAAGGTGGCGAAAGGGTAGTCAACGCGTGCCGGTCTGTTGCGAAAAGAACTCCTGCAGGGGGCGGCGGTAATCTCCGTCCGGCACGTCGTAGGTCGCGTTGTGGTCCGCCCCCGCTAGTCGCACGAGGCGCCCGTGACCTGCTGCCGCGACCGCCTCGCCCATGGCGATCGGTGAGAGACGATCCCGGTCACCGTGGAAGACGAGCAATGGCACCTTCAACCGCGCGGCGCGTTCCAGGTTGTCCATCGAAACCCGAATGATGAACCTCGGTAAATATCGGTAGTGCGCTGCCGCCATTGCCCGCACACTGGTGAACGGTGAGTCGAGAATCACGCCCCGTACGGGCCGGGTGGTCGCCAGGTAAAGTGCCGGCACGCTGCCAACGGACCGCCCGTAGACCACTACTCGTGCGCTGTCGACCTCGGGCTGTGCCGTGAGGAAGTCCCAGGCTGCTTCCGCATCCTGGTAGACGTCGGATTCGGTCGCCACGCCCTCGTTTTCGCCATAGCCGCGGTAATCGAGCACCAGCACCGCGGCCTCAGGTGGACGAAAATGCTGGACCACCGACCCGATCCCGCCGATCGTTTCCATGTTGCCACAGAACCAGATGAGTCCGGGCGATGCCGACCGCTCTGGCGCGGATGCGGGAGGGAGATACCAGCCGTGAAGCACGACGCCATCGCGCGCCTTCACCATGACGCGCCGGCCGGGCGGCGGAGGGTCCGGAAGCACGGCGCGGGCGCGGGGGAAGACCAGCCGTTCCTGGTAGCGCCAGGCGAGCACACACAAGAGCACGTAGACCGCGCCGAGCGCCCCCATGATGCGCAGGACGGAAATCGCCGCCGCCGCCACGGTCAGGCGCACGCCTTGCGCGCGCCCCCGACCCACACCCGCACCTCGGCCTGGGTCGGCCGCTTCTCCGGGAGATTCAGGTGCAGCGCCGTCCACAGTGTAAAAGGATCTTCCTCTGAGAGCATGCACACGTCACTGATACCGATCTGCTCCAGCTCGCCCGCGTAGAACGCGCCGATCCCCCGCAGCACCGCCAGGCGCGCGGTGGCTTTCGCCGACTGACTGCGGCCCGGCGGCAGCCCGGCCCGCTCGATCGCCGGCGGGTCCGACAGCGCCAGTGCAAACGGTGTCCGAATCCCCGCCCGCGACAGTGTGACCGCCTCGGACGAATCCACCGCCGGCAGATCTGCCAGTCGTGGCACCACCGAGCTGATCGTCCACCGCTCCATCCCCACCAGCGTAGCGACGGCAAAGACGGTCGCTGCCAGTACTGCCAACTTGGTGCGTCCTGTCTTGAGCCCGGAGATTCCCCCTCTCCATGGGAGAGGGGCCGGGGGAGAGGAGGGGCTGGGGGTGAGGTCTAACGCCACGCCAGCAGCGCAAAGCGCTGCGTACATCGACCATGCTTCCAATGCAAAGAAGGCAAACCCCACGAACCCGAACGGCGGCATCTCGAACCACTTCGTGTGCTCGAGCCACGGCACCGTGTACACCCACTTGCCGCGCGCCCAGTAGTTGTACGACTCCCACAGCATCCCGATGCCGAGCCCGCCGAAGAACAGCCGGCCCGTACGGCCCCAGTCGCCGCGGGCGAGATCCGCGAAGAGCGAAAGATCCGGCCGCCGCCGAAACACATAGGGCTCGCAAAGCAGGAACATCGCGCCCCAGATCAGCGGGAAGAACGTCCGCGGCCACGCGAGGGACAGGACGAACTGGAGTGCGCCGAGGAGTGTCGCGTAGTGAAGGTCGCGGGAACCGAGCGAGAACGGCTTGGTGAGCCAGCGCTTTCCAACGCCCGCTGCGCCAAGCGCCCGTTCAGCGAAGAAAATGGCCGGGAGGACAGTCGCGAAAGCAAGCAGGACGCCGGCCCACCGCTCGACGGGGTGTCGCGGGAGGAAGACGTAGTACCAGTTGTCCAGCAGGAAGTTGGCCGCTTCGAAGAAGAGCCAGACGATCGCGGACCACCCGAACAACGAGAGCACCAGCGGCAGGCGAGTTAGCGCGCGCGGCTGCCCGTTCGCATGGGCCCACTCGTCGAGCAGGACGACCGTTGGATACCAGGCAAAGACGAAGAACCAGGTGGGGACCGGGTCTATCCCCGCTACGAGCAGGATGATCGCAAGGACAAATGCGGCGGCAGCAGCTATTGCGCGCATGGCGGGAAGCTAGCGGGCGTCAACCTGTCGACGAAACGTGGGCCCGCCTCCAAGTGAAACGCCGACGTGAACTCCCGGCGCAACATCGATGCATTCTCCTGAGGGACTCATGCAACGTGCATTGAGTTTTCCGAGCGTGGCCATGAGATAGATGTTGAACTCACCGTGACGAGCCCACCCTCCACGCCAAGCTCAACGAGAGGACCACGATTGATCACGGGGAAGCAACCCGCCGTCGCGGCCAGGAGTACCAACACAGAGACTGGACAAGAACGTGACATCCGGCGCCTTGTTGAATCCGGGAGAAGATGTCGCGCGATTATATTGCCCGCCATGCCCGTCCCCGCCGTTCGCTGTGCCGGTCTCGTCAAACGTTACGACAAAGTGACCGCCGTGGACGGACTCGACCTCGAGATCCGCGCCGGCGAATGCTTCGGTCTCCTCGGCCCCAACGGGGCGGGGAAGACCACCACGGTCGAGATCATCCAGGGCCTCACGCCGCCCGACGCGGGAACCGTCGAAGTCCTGGGTCTCAACTGGACCGCCAACGAGCCTGAGCTGCGCCAGCGGATGGGCACGGCGCTCCAGGAGACCAAGCTCCCCGACAAGCTGTCCGTCATGGAGACGATCCGTCTCTTTCGCAGCTTCTACCAGAAAGCCATTCCCGCCGAGGACGTGCTCGCGCAGGTGCAGCTCCAGGAGAAACAGGACGCCTGGGTAGTGAAACTCTCGGGCGGCCAGCGCCAGCGGCTCGCGGTTGCGTGCGCGCTGGTTTGCGATCCCGATATCCTGTTTCTCGACGAACCCACGACCGGACTCGATCCCCAGTCCCGCCGGCAGATGTGGGACGTGGTGGAGCGGTTCCGTGCCCGCGGCGGCACCGTCATGCTGACCACCCACTATATGGAAGAGGCAGAGCACCTCTGCGACCGCGTGGCGGTGGTGGATCATGGAAAGGTGATCGCGCTCGGGACCCCCCGTGACCTCATCGCGTCCCTCGGCGCCGAGCACGTGGTGGATTTCGCACTGGCGGGCGACCGCGGGCTGGAGGATGCGGATCTTACCGGCCTCGCTGGCGTGACGAAGGTTCGACGCGAGAACGGGCGCATCAAGCTGACGGTCCAGCACGTCCACGAAACCATCCCGGCGCTGCTCGGACTCGTGGCCACCCGCAACGCCCAGCTCGGCGAACTGACCACGCATCACGCGACACTCGAGGACGTTTTCATGTCGATCACCGGGAGACATCTCCGCGATGAGTAGCCGCGCCGATGCTCTCCTTCAGCTCACCCTCTGGCGCACGCGCGAATTCCTGCGCGAGCCCGAAGCTGTGTTCTGGGTCTTCGCCTTTCCGATCCTCCTGACCTTTGCGCTCGGCCTGGCGTTCAAGAACCGCGGCCCCGACAACGTGAAGATCGGGATCGTTTCATCCGAAAGCGCTCCCGAAGTGAAGGCGGCCTTCGACTCGGCCGGCGGCATCGACGCCGTGGTCCTGGACTCCGTGACGGGATTCAACCGGCTCCGCACCGGCAGCGTCAGCGTCCTGGTCCTCCCCGGTGATACGCTCCGGCTGCGCTACGACTCGACTCGACAGGAGAGTCACATTGCCCGGCTGGTCGCCGAAAACGCCTTGCAGGTCGCTGCCGGCCGGCGCGATCCGCGTGAAATCCGCGAAGTCCGCGTAACCGAGCCCGGAGCGCGCTACATCGACTTTCTCGTTCCCGGCCTCCTCGGCATGAACATCATGGGCACGGGCCTCTGGGGTATCGGCTTCGCAGTGGTCAATGCCCGCCAGAAGAAGCTCCTCAAGCGATTCCTGGCGTCCCCGATGAGGAAGAGCGACTACATGATGGCGCACATGCTGTCGCGCCTCCTCTTTCTCACAGTCGAGGTGGCCTCGGTCCTGATCTTCGCCTGGCTGGTCTTTAGCGTCCCGGTCCGGGGATCGTGGCTTGCCTTGT
>CAMDCH010000132.1:0-7229 GCA_945889655.1 bacterium HR33 | reverse complement strand
AATTGGGTCGCGGCTTCACCGCCGACCAGCCCGCAGCCCAGCAAGCCGCTGACCAGCCCGACGCCACCGAGCACTCGAATCGACCGCATCACACTTGGTTTCATCTTGTTCCACCCCTGTTGCGTCCTTGTACACCAGCCATTCGCTCTGGTTCAGGCTCGCTTCTTCTGCGCCCCTTCGTCCAGGATCTGGACCGCCAGCCCAAGGCGATCACCATAGGCCTTGAGCTCAGGGGGGCAGATGTCGATGAGGACCCGGAGGCGATGTGCGAGGACCGGGTTCGGCATGGGCTCACGGGCAGCTGCCGTGGCCAGCCACAATGCCTTGGCGCTCTCGAAGAAGCCGGCGATCCGGATCATCTCCTCGGTCCGCACGCCGCGCTCGGCGATGAGGTCGCCGAGGTCATAAATGATCCCGTCCAGCACCACCTGCGCTGAGCGCGGGGCGTCTTCGGGCGACCAGCTGCGACGCATCATGGCTGGAAGATAGGTTACCGCCGATGGGTCAGGTAGAGACGCAGGTCACGTTCCCGTGACGTGCTCGTCCACGAAGGCTCGAAACCGCTCGAAGTTGTCCTCGTTGAAGTCGCGCTCTACGCGCTGACGGGCGCCGATGACCTCGACTGTCACTACGCGCGCCCGGGCGATGGCCCTGAGCTGCTGGACCGTCACCGGGTAGTAGGCACGGTCGTCGTAGAGACACGGGCCGTTGCCGCATTGCATGTCGTTGTAGACGTCCTTCTCACCGGCGCTGTACACGGTCCGCTGGCTGTCCACGGTGACCACCAGCGATTGCCCGCCTCGAAGGTCGATCCGGTACAGCCCGGTCCAGTGAACGAAAAGATCGTAGTGGGCGGTGTCACCTTGCCCGGACCTCTCGACATTCAGTTCGAGATTGCCGCCCAAGGGCTGCCGGGATCCGACGTAGTTGGGGGCCATCCGAGTCACGCCGCGCCGGGCGCACGCGGCGACGACAAGCAGGAGGATCAGCAAACGCCACGGTCTCATGCGTATCGAACCCGCGGGACGCGACGCCTGTTCCTCCAGGGCCGGCTGAGGGGAAAGAAAAAGGCCGCCCAAGGGCAGCCTGTAATGGCCAGGGGCAGAATCGAACTGCCGACACCGTGATTTTCAGTCACGTGCTCTACCAACTGAGCTACCTGGCCGGGCGCTAAGAGTCCCAATAATAGACGGTTAGGTCGATCGCGGCCAAGGGGCGGACCCCCTCGCGCCGGTGGAGGGAAAAGTACATCTTGGGCGACCCACAAACGGGCGTTCGCGCCCAGAGGAAACTCATGCACACCCGCCGCTGGCATCCTACTCTGCTCCTCGTCGCGATGTCCCTGCTCGCGGCGGCGCCAATTCGCGCACAGGAAACCGGAACCGTCCAGGGAACAGTCACCCGTTCCGACGGAGGGAACAGGCTGGCAGGTGTGAGCGTGCGCGTCCAGGGAACGGGCCTCGAGACTTCGACCCGGACGGATGGCAGCTACACCCTGGCGCGGGTGCCCGTGGGCGAGCAGGCACTGCTCTTCCGGTGGGTGGGATTCCAGCCCCAGGAACAGAAAATCACGGTGACCACAGGTGCCGCCACGACAGCGGACATCGCGCTCGAAGCGCAGCCCCTGATGCTCAGCGAGATCGTGGTTTCCACCGCGTCTCGCAGCCCCGAGCGCGTGGTGGAGGCGCCGGCGGCGGTCACGCAGATCGATACGCGCGCGGCGCAGAGAATCTCCCTCGCGGGACAGGCACCGCTGGCGATCGCGAACGTTCCCGGCGTCGACGTGGTCCAGAGCGGCGTGAACGACATCAACGTCAACGCGCGCGGATTCAACTCGTCCCTCAACCGGCGCGTTCTCGTGATGCAGGACGGGCGAGATCTGTCCGTGGCCTTCCTCGGCTCGCAGGAATGGAACGCGATGTCGACGGCTCTCGAGGACATAGCCAAGATGGAAATGGTCCGCGGGCCCGGTTCGGCGCTGTACGGCGCCAACGCGTTCAGCGGGGTCCTGAGCATCACCACGCCCGCCGCGCGGGAGGTGGTCGGCACGAAGCTGACGATTGGCGCCGGCGAGCTGGCTTCGTTCCGGGGAGACCTGCGGCACGCGGGCATCCTGAGTGATGGCCGGTTGGGCTACAAGCTCCAGGCCGGCTACAACCGCAGTGACACCTGGTCCCGCTCGCGGACCGCGATCGACAGCCTCGACATGCGGCGCGAATACACAGCCGCGGTAGACCCGACCACGGTGCCGAAGAACTTCGAGGCGACGCCGCTCAACGGCCAGACACTGGGCACGGGGCGCGCCGCGACCGGCGACCGCAAGGACCTGGTGAACATGTACGGGACCGGACGGGTGGACTACTACGCGAACGACGGCTCGGTGGGGACGCTCGAGGGCGGCGGGTCGCAGGTAGAGAACGAGATCTTCGTGACTGGTATCGGGCGGGTGCAGATCCTCAAGGCGATGCGGCCGTGGGTCCGCGCGAACTGGGGATCCGAGAATTACAACCTGATGGCGTGGTACTCGGGGAGAAAGTCCGGCGACAGCACCGCCACTGACCCGGTCGTCAACCAGCGGATCCTGGGATCCGGCGCGCAACTCGCCGATTTTTCCGACATGTACCACGTGGAAGGGCAGTACAACCGCGCCATGGCACAGGACCGCTTCCGCGTAGTGATGGGCGGCTCGTTCCGCACCGTGCACGAAAACACGAAGGGCACGCTGATGGATCTCGCCGACGACAACCGGACGGACACCTACTACGCGGGATTCGGACAGCTCGAGTACAAGCCCACCAGCATGATCCGGGCAGTGGGCGCGCTCCGCTTCGACGACGGGACCCTCTTCAAGGGACAGTTCTCGCCCAAGGCCGCGCTCGTGATCGCGCCGAACAACCGGCACTCGGTGCGATTCACCCTCAACCGGGCGTTCCAGACGCCGAACTACTCGGAGTTCTATCTCCGTGCGCCGGTCGCGGCGCCGCAGGCCGGACCCCGCCAGCTGGAGGTGGGCATCGAGAATTATTTCAACGGGATCCGCGCGGGGAACGCGCCGCTTGCGAATGCGCTCAACCTGCCAACCGACCTGAACTGGGCTTTCAGCACCAGCACCCCGGCCCTGGCCCTGGGCAATCGCACTCTCGACGTGGAGCACGTGACGGGATACGAGGTGGGGTACAAGGGCGATCTCTCGAGCAAGGTGTTCGTTACCGTGGACCTCTACCTGAACCAGCTGACCAATTTTGTCACCGACCTGCTCGGCGGCGTGAACCCCGCCTATCCCATTTTCCCTCTGAATACGTTCAACGTTCCTGCGGCCCTCACCGCCATCGATGCGGCGCTCGCGGGAGCAGGCATTCCAGCCAGTGATCCGCGCCGGGCGCCGATTCCGGTGCTCCAGGCCAACTACGCGGGCCTGGCCGCCAACCAGCCACGCCTGTCGACGATGCCTGACGGCACCCGCGCGATCGTCGTGTCTTACGCGAACGCCGGCAAGGTGGACGAGCGGGGCGTCGAGTTCGGGGCTGGTGTGCTGCTGACCAACGAGTTGAAGCTCGACCTCTCCTACACCTTCTTTGACTTCGAGGTGAAGAGCCAGCAGGTGGGTGACTCGCTGCTGCCCAACACGCCCAAGCACAAGGGAAGCGTGGGCCTCAGCTACAGCGGCCGCCAGGGGCTGGATGCATCCGTCAGTGTGAAGATCAATGACAAGTTCAGCTGGGCGGCCGGCGTATTCGGCGGCCTGATCCCGTCGAGCCAGACCGTCAATGCCAGCGTCGCGTACCAGGTAACCGGCAACCTGCGCGTAAGCGTGATGGGTACGAACCTCCTGGACCAGCAGCGCTACCAGCTCTACGGCGGATCCGTGATCGGGAGACGGGTCCTGGGCGGCATCACCGCGACGTTCTAGCGAGACTCTGTCGGCCGGCCGACGGAGGCTCCTAGACGACCTCCTGCTGATCGGGCGGGGCGGGGAGCTCCGGCGCATCGGGGAAGCGTGTCCGCGCCAGCGCGAGAATGGCCTGCGCGCGAACAGCATCCTTGTAGACGGCGCGATAGATGTCGGAGAGCTTGAGGGCCGCCTGGATCTGCACCGCCCGGGCGGCATTGTTGTCGATGTGAGCTTCGAGGCGACTGACGGTATCCTCGAGGCTGGGCCCTACCTGGCTGCTGGAAGTTCGGACACTTCCCTGGATCACCTGCCCCAAAAGGTCCACCAGCGGCCGGATAGCCCACTCGACCAGTGAGTCCGCGGTCCACCAGAGCGTTCCGAAAGCGCCTGATGCCACGAACCACCGGACATCCCCGGTCCAGGCACCGATCCCGAGCGAACCCCACGTGGAGAGCGCCAGCGTCGAGCGAAAGATGCCGAAGGCAGACACGGGCATGGCCGCCAATGTGGGGAAGTTGACGCCGTCGCGCGAGTCCGTCCAAGTTGTCACTGTGTCGTCCATCGCCAAGCCCCTCACCGGGCGCCGGATCGTGATCACGCGAGCCGAAGATGACGCGGCCGCCCTGGCCGACCGCCTGGAGTCCCTCGGCGCGATACCGGTACTGCTCCCGACGATCCGCATCGCCTGGTCGGAGCCCGGGCCCCTCGACCGGGCCATCGGCAGACTCCAGACCTACGACTGGGTTATTTTCACCAGCCGCAACGGCGTGGAGGGCTTTTTTCGCCGCGCGCGCGGGATCACCGGTCCCAAAGTGGCCGCCATCGGGCCGGCGACGGCAGCGGAACTGCGCGCTCACGGGATCGAGCCGGACCTGGTTCCGGCCGAGCACGTCGCCGAGGGACTTCTCGGAGAGCTGGGAGACGTAGCGGGGAAGCGGTTTCTACTGCCCCGGGCAGCCAAGGCGCGCAAAACACTGGCGGATGACCTGACGCTCCGTGGAGCCGTGGTCGACGACATCCCGACGTACGACACCGTTGCCCCGGACAGTCCGCGGCCGGACCTGGCGGGAGTCGATGCCATAACCTTCACCAGTGGCTCGACGGTCCAGCATTTCCTGGAAGGTGGTCCGGTGCCGCCGGGGGCGCGCGTGGTGTGCATCGGCCCACAGACGGCAGAGCGGGCTCGCAGCCTGGGCGTGGAAGTCCACGCGGTTGCCGACCACTACACGGAAGATGGATTGATTGCCGCATTGATAGCGGCGCTGAAACGATAAGGAACGCTCATGGCAAAAGAACGACGGCAGGTTGTCCGCTATCTCTTTCTCAAGCTCGACCCAACCTGGCGGCGGCTCCCCGCCGGGGAACAGGCGGAGCAAAAGGAAGAATTCGGCCGGACGATCAAGAGTTTCCACGCCAAGCTCCTGCTCCGCACCTACAGCCTCGTGGGAACCCGAGGCGATTGCGACCTGCTGCTGTGGCAGGCGGCGGAAAACCTCGAGACCCTGCAGCGACTGGAAACAGCCGTCTTCTCGACGCGCCTGGGCAGCTACTTCACCGTGGCCCATAGCTACCTGGGGATGACCCGCAAGTCGATCTACGAATTCCCCGATGACCCGACGCACGAAGAACAGCTGGCCGTCACGCCGGCGGACGCGAAGTACCTCTTCGTCTATCCGTTCGTGAAGAACCGGCCGTGGTACCAGCTGCCCAAGGAAAAACGGCAGCTGGCGATGGACGAGCACGTCCGGATCGGGCGCAAGTATCCGTCCATCCGCCTGAACACGATCTATTCGTATGGCCTCGACGACCAGGAACACGTGGTGGCGTTCGAGGGCGACGATCCAGGAGAGTTTCTCGACTTGGTGATGGAATTGCGAGAAACCGAGGCGTCGTCGTATACGCTGCGCGACACGCCCACGCTCGTCGGTCTCCAGATGTCGCTCTGGGAGGCGCTGGATACCCTCGGCGGGGCGACCGTGAAGCAGTTCCTCGATCTCGCCCCTGCTGGTTCCAATGGGCTTACGCCGGTGGCCGAGGTAAGCGAGATCCCGCCGGGCTCAGCCAAGCGGGTCTATCTCGGCACTGACGCGATCGCGGTGTTCAACGTGGAAGGCACGTTCTACGCGTGCAGTGACCGCTGCACTCACGGCCGCGCTTCGCTCAGTGAAGGCACCGTGGATCCCAAGACCTGCATCCTCACCTGCCCCTGGCATGGCGGGAGATTCGAAATCGCAACCGGGAAACCGTCGGGCGGCCCGCCGGTGGTGCCGCTCAAGACGTACACGGTGAAAATCGAGGGAGATCGCGTTCTTGTCGGGTGATGCGTTCCGGGCCGCGCTGCGCCGCAAGCCGGCCGCGCATACGCCAGTGTGGTTCATGCGACAGGCCGGCCGCTACATGGCGGAGTACCGGGCCATCCGCGAAAAGGCCTCGCTGCTCGAGATCTGCCACCGGCCGGAGCTGGCCTGCGAAGTCACGCTACAGCCGGTCGATCACATCGGCGTGGATGCCGCCATCATTTTTGCCGACATCCTGCTGCCGTTCGAGCCCCTCGGCCTCGGTCTCTCGTTCGCGGCGGGCGAAGGCCCCGCTATCGAGCGCCCGATCCGCTCGGCGCAGGACGTGGCCAAGCTGCCTGATTTCGATCCCTCGACCGAGCTGGGTTACGTGCTGGAAGCCATCCGGCTCTCGGTGAAGGAGCTGAAGGGCCGCGGCAATATCCCGCTGATCGGTTTCGCGGGCGCACCGTTCACGCTCGCGAGCTACGCGATCGAGGGCGGCGGCACGCGCACCTTCGCGGAAACCAAGAAGTTCATGTACCAGCAGACGGCCACGTGGCACACGCTGCTCGACAAGCTGGCGGGTATCGTGGGCCGTTACCTCGCGGCCCAGGCGCGGGCGGGCGCCGAGGCGCTGCAATTGTTCGACAGCTGGGTGGGGTGTCTCTCGCCGGCCGACTATCGCCAGTACGTGCTGCCGCACAGCCGCAAGGCGCTGGCGCTCGCGAAAGAGAGTGGCGCGGCTGTCATTCATTTCGGGACCGACACCAACACCTTCCTGGACGTGATGGCGGAGGCGGGTGGCGATGTGATCGGGCTCGACTGGCGGATCGATCTCGACGAAGGATGGAAGCGCTTCCCCGATCGTGCCGTGCAGGGCAATCTCGATCCTACTGCGCTCTTCGCGCCATTACCGGAGCTCAAGCGCCGGGTGGACGACATCCTCGACCGCGCCGCCGGCCGGCCGGGGCACATTTTCAACCTGGGCCATGGCATCCTGCCGGGCACGAACCCGGCACACGTAAAAGCCGGGGTAGAGATGGTCCACGAGCGCGCGG